>JBCBFY010000191.1:0-6643 GCA_038527325.1 Cyanobacteria bacterium J06614_10 | reverse complement strand
ATCGAATTGAACAAGTCGATGAGCAATGGCTAGTCTTCAAGTTTGATGCGCCACCAGATTGCACAGACCTGGAGGGCATTTCTGGCCCTGGGGACAGCGGTAGTCCGGCACTGTTGGAAACTGAGAATGGATGGGCGATCGCAGGCATCAGCTCCGGCAACGAAGATCACGGTCTCGGCGAGGGCCGATACAACACCACAGAATACTACACCCGCGTTTCTCAATACCTAGGCTGGATAGATAGCGTTATCAATGCATAAGTGACAAAAAGGGGATAGGCATACAATCGGCCTTCCCCCCTTTTGCTTTGATTTTTGTTTAGTCTGTCGTTTCTTACTCTCTTATCAGCTTTTCTGAAGACTTACCAAAGATACAAAAGAATAAAGAGAATAATCCAAATCACATCGACGAAGTGCCAGTACAGCTCTACGGCTTCGATACCGAAGTGATTTTCGCTGGAGTAGTGTAGAGGGTCGCGGTTGCGCCAGAGGACGGCCACCATCAGCAGCAACCCTACAAATACGTGCAGGCCGTGGAAGCCAGTGAGCACGTAAAACGTACTGGCAAAGATATTTTCTCTGAGGCCAAACTCCAGGTTGGCGTACTCATAGCCCTGACCCAGTAAGAAAATCGCACCCATCGCTACGGTGACGGCAAACCAGGTCGTGACGCCCTTTGTGTCGTTCTTTTTGACCGCAGTGTCAGCTTTATGAATCACGAAGCTGCTCGAAATAAGAATCAAAGAGTTGATGCCCGGTAGCAAAACCTCTAATTCTGGGGTGCCAGCAGGTGGCCATTCACTGGCCACCAGGCGAAAGGTGATGTAAGCGATAAACAGCCCCAAAAACAGCATGCTCTCCGCGCAGAGAAACACCAGCACGCCAAACAACCGATGGTCGGGATGGTCCTCGTGGTGGTGGTCGGCTGCGCCATTCTGCTGGGCAATGTTGATGGTGCCCTCAGTTGTATTAATAGAACCTTGCATAGCGTAAGTGGGGAAGTGGACAGGTCGAGGTTGGCTTGGAATGTTCTAGCTTGTCGGGTGTAAGTAAGCGGCTTTGGCGGGTTAAGACGCTGGTGCCGGAACCGCGTGGGCGTAGAGTTCTTCGGGGTCTTTTTCGGCAATGTAGCCAAGACCGTAGTCGTAAGGACCTGTTTTGAGTTCGGGTAGCTCTTCGAAGTTCTCAATAGCCGGGGGAGAGAGCGTTTGCCACTCTAGGGTAAGGGCTCTCCAGGGGTTAGCGGGAGCCTTTTCACCGTAGCGCCAGCACCACACCGCGTTGATCAAGAAAGGAATGGTAGAAACCGCCATGATATATGAGCCGATGGTGGCCACTACGTTGAGGTCGGTGAACTGGGGATCGTAGAGGGCGATCCGGCGGTTCATACCCATCAGGCCTAGCTCATGCATAGGCATGAAGGTGAGGTTCATGCCGATAAAGGTGAGGGCAAAGTGCACCTTGCCCCAAAATTCGTTCATCATGCGACCGGTCATTTTGGGGAACCAGTGATAGACCGACATGAACACGCCAAACACAGACGCGCCAAAGAGAACGTAGTGGAAGTGCGCAACAACAAAGTAGGTGTCGTGAACGTGAATATCGAAGGGGACGGCTGCCAGCATGACGCCGCTGATGCCACCGATGAGAAAGAGTGAGATAAATCCCATGGCGAACAGCATGGCGCTGGTGAAGGCAATCTTGCCGCGCCAGAGGGTGGCCACCCAGCCAAATACCTTAATCCCGGTGGGAACGGCAATCACCATGGTGGTAATCATGAAGAACATACGCAGCCAGGGAGGTGTGCCGCTGGTGAACATGTGGTGCGCCCACACAATGAGACCTAGGAAGCTAATGACAATGGAGGAGTAGGCGATCGCACGATAGCCAAAAATTGGCTTACGGGCATGCACAGACACCACTTCACTAATGGCACCAAACAGGGGCAGCACGAAAATATACACCGCCGGGTGAGAGTAAAACCAGAACATATGCTGGTAAACCACCGGATTACCGCCGCCGGTAGGATTGAAGAATGCCGTGCCTGCGAGCAGGTCAAAGGCCAGCAAAATCAAGGCACCTGCCAACACGGGCGTACTGATCAAAATCAACAGCGAGGTGGCAATCATTGCCCAGCAGAACAAGGGCATTTTGGTCAGCGGCATGCTGGGCACTCGCATCTTTAAGATGGTGACCAAGAAGTTTAGCCCGCCCAAAATAGAGGCCGTTCCACCGACCAAAATGCTCATAATCCAGATGCCCTCACCCACCGCGCCGGTAGTCAGGCTCAGTGGCGGATAAGACGTCCAGCCTGCAGCAGGCGGCTCAAAGAAGAAACTGCTAATGAGCAACAGACCAGATGGCGGAATCATCCAGAAGGCGATCGCATTTAGCCGCGGAAAGGCCATGTCCCGCGCGCCAATCATCAGCGGGATCAAATAGTTTGCTAGGCCTGCACCCGCTGGCACAATCCACAAAAACAGCATGACGGTGCCATGGAGCGTCAGCAAACCGTTGTATACATCTGGCGTGACGACATCCGGCGCAGGCGTTGCCAACTCTGTGCGCATCACCGTCGCCAACGCGCCGCCAATCAGATAGAAGATAAACGCCGTGACGAGGTATTGAATGCCAATGACCTTGTGGTCGGTATTAAAGGTGAAGTAATCAGTCCATTTGCGCTCATTTCCCAAAAGCATCGGGGTCTCAGGGGCGGGCGCTTTGGTCGGTTCTGAAGTAGTTGTCATAAACGCCTTGAATCGTTACGTCGTACGAGGAAAAGAAGAGAAAGGGTGTGGAAAGTGTGGCTAAGCGTTAAGAAGAAGTGCCGTTATGGGGTGTGGTGGTGAGCGTGGTGTGACTGTAGCTCGGCGAGATTTTCGGGTGCGATCGCTAGCTGCAATGGCTCTACAAAGGGCGCTAGATATTCGGCGTCAGTTCTTTCGGCAGTGCTAGCGGGGAGCGTTGCGATCGCTTCTCCGTTATCTATCGCGGCGACCCGTTCCTCTACCCAAGCCGCGTAGTCTTCGGGCGAGTGCACAATCAGCTGCGTACGCATGCCGCCGTGATAGGGGCCGCAGAGTTCGGCGCACACCACAGGATAGGTGCCTTCTTTAATCGCATTAATCACCAGCTTTGTCTCCTGACCCGGAATCATATCTTGCTTGATGCGAAACTCCGGCAGCCAGAAGGCATGCAGCACATCCTGCGCGTTCAAATCTAGCTCTACGGGCTGCCCGACAGGTACATGCAGCTCACCATCTACAATGCCGTTTGGATAGTTAAAGACAAAGGCATACTGAACCCCCTGAACGTCAACTTTTAGCACGTCGTCGGCAATGGTAGGAGAGACGCCCAGGCCAGACTCGCTCACCAGTCCATCACCTGCGGACTCCAGACCGGTAGCTAGTGGAAGCTCACCTAGCGCCGTGGTAGATCCCTCAGGCAGCGCGTCGGATGCATAGGCGACTTCGACCGACTTCGCAGGGGCGCTCATGTCGTGCTTCATCAGCTCAAGGCCACCCATACGGGTATACACATCGAAGCTGTAAATGGAGATACCTAGCACCACCACCGCCGGAATTGCCGTCCAGACAATCTCTAGGGGAATGTTGCCTTCCATATGCTCGGCGTCGCCTTCATCCCCCTCGCGGCGGCGGAATCGAAAGGCCGCCACTATCAGCGCGCCTTCTACCAACAAAAACAGGCCAAAGCCGATGGTCATCATTACATTGAACAAACCATCGACCAGCTCAGCCTCTTGCGACGCAGCGACGGGTAAGAGGCCATGATTTTGGCCGTACCAAAGACTGGCTAGCGTTACAAAAATACCGATTAGCAGAGTCAGGATAGAACTTGGAATTTTCACAGTGCGCTTTCAGGCCAACGAGACCTGCTTTGAATAAGGGTTCAATTAATGCGTGTGTTCAATGCTTATGCCGTATCTATTCGGGAAAGAGACCGTTAGACAGGTTGTCTAACAATTAGCTTCTACTGAGCTTCTTGGAGACAGAGCAGCGTGAATGCAATAGCTTTTATAACGGCTTGCCTATTATGAGGTTATTCATCTCTTTTGCTACCTTTTGGGTGCAATCTTTTTCAGTTTTGATTTAGCGGTTTTTATTCATTTTGTCGCACTCATTAAGGTAGCGTTATTTTTAGCAATGTGAACGCTTTTTTAAGGGATGTTTTGTGCCTTAACCTTTTCTCTAGAATTTCTCTCCCACAATAGGCGATCAGATCTGTCAAATTAGGTTAAATCAATCACATCGACCAATCACATCGACAGTAGTTTCCCAGCGGTTTCCCATAGTAAAAGCCGTCTGAAATAGCACTTTGGTTTCAAGGCGTTATTGTGGCTTTTACAGAGGCGAATCTCCAGAAGAAAAAACTCTCTTTAGATCGCACCAAAGATCGCAATAAGATCTAGCTCGATTCCTCAAATGGCGCTGTGCTTAGGGCTACTTAACGGTCCATGCAGACCTAACTTCATATGCTGTCCATTCCATTGTCCGTTAGAACCAGACTGCCCATATCTTTGTAGCGCTTTCGATGAAATGCTGTAGCTTTTGTTAAGCAAAGCGAGAAACTGTTAAGCAACATTAAGCGTTTCGGCGCAGTATCTAAAGGAAAATGTCTACCATCGGAGAATATTCTCTGGAGTGAGCTATATTTTCACCCGAGCGTTGTTTCTGCGTTGGCTAACCGCTCTCGAAGAACAGCGTAAATGAATAGTGAATAAAACATTAAAGATACTGTCGAAGAATACGTTTTGACGCGCTTGTTTTAAGCATTTAAGAGGCCTTTAAGGAATGTGCTATGTGCGATTTTTTGATCCCTTAAGCGCAATCTCTGGGTTTCACCTTAAAGCGTGCATTGGAGATGATGGCGTCAAAACATCTCGCTGATTTCATGTCAGGTAGCTGAAGTTAGTTTCTAATCTTTTTTATGACCCATTCTAGTTTCCCAAACCCGGCTGTTCCCAAGATGTCTTCTGTTGATCGTGAACGCCTAGAGTCTGATGCAATTGATTCTGAGCTTGCGGCTAAGAAATTTATTCGGCGGTGGGTTTGGAAGATGGCGATCGCAACCCTGGCCCTAATGGCTGTCGGCAGTGCGACCCGCGTCATGAATGCTGGCCTGGCCTGCCCAGACTGGCCGCTGTGCTATGGCCAGCTTGTGCCAACCGCTCAGATGAACCTGCAGGTGTTCTTGGAGTGGTTTCACCGCTTGGATGCTTCGCTGATCGGGCTGATGGCCATTGGGCTGGTGGGGCTGAGCGTGTGGTACCGAGCCAGTCTGCCGGGCTGGCTGCCTTGGGCCGCTTTGGGCGCGTTGTTTTTGATTGTAGTGCAGGGCATTTTGGGCGGGCTGACGGTGATTGAGCTGCTGCGGTTCGATATTGTCACAGCTCACTTGGGGACGGCGCTGTTGTTTTTCTGTTCGTTGTTGGCGATCGCCCTTTTGCTAATGCCGTATCAGGCGACGGGCAACACGGGCAACTTGCCCTGGATGGGGCTCACCGCAGCTGTGCTGGTGTACCTGCAGAGCATTGTCGGCGGATTGGTGGCTTCCCGGTGGGCCGCGCATCAGTGTTTTGGGCTCTCTGACCTCTGCAGCGTAATGAACACCCACATTGCAGGCGTTGTGCCACCGACTCTAGCTGTGGCCCTGCTGGTGTACAGCGTCTGGCGAACGCCCGCGCTCAATCATGCGCTGCGCCTGCTGGCTAACAGCGCCGGGTTGCTAGTGCTACTTCAGATCGCGCTGGGCGTGGCCACCCTGAAGCTGCGACTCCAGGTAGAGCCTTTGACGGTGTGCCACCAGACCATTGGTGCGGCTTTGTTGGGCTGTTTGGTGAGCTTCACTGTACTAGCAATCCGCGACTACCGGTCATTTCCGCAGCCTGCGATGAGCCGAGCTGCGCAGCAGAGCTAACCTATCTGCCCTTTCATTCCAGACATTCCAGAATCAACCTTGAGAGGATTTTCCTGAAACTATGCAAACTTCTATCTGGACCGCGAGACGCCACGAAAATCTATGGCAGGTCGTGCGCAGCTACTGGCAGCTCACCAAGCCAAGAATTATCCCGCTTTTGCTCATCGAAACGGCTGCGGGTATGTGGATCGCCGGTCAGGGGCGGGTGCCGCCTGTTTTGCTGCTGGTGACGCTGTTGAGCGGAACCCTAGCCGCCGCCTCAGCGCAAACGATTAACTGCATTTACGACCGGGATATCGACTACGACATGGAGCGGACGCGCCATCGGCCCATTCCCTCTGGTCGCGTGCAGCCAAAAGATGCGCTGATTTTTGCGCTGATTATGGCGGTGATGTCTTTTTCCCTGCTGGCCGGTTTTGCCAACTTGCTCAGTGCGGGGTTGGCTATGCTCGGGATCGCGGTTTATGTCGGGGTTTACACCTTTTGGCTCAAGCGCTCTTCGCCACAAAATATTGTGATTGGGGGCGCGGCGGGCGCGATTCCACCGCTGGTGGGCTGGGCGGCGATTACAGGTGACCTGAACCTGGCTGCCTGGGTGTTTTTTGCGATTGTTTTTGTTTGGACGCCGCCTCACTTTTGGGCGCTGGCGATGCTGATCCAGGAGGACTACGCCAAGGTGAATGTACCAATGCTGCCAGTGGTGAGAC
>JBCBFY010000190.1:0-6694 GCA_038527325.1 Cyanobacteria bacterium J06614_10 | reverse complement strand
TAGGCCATGCCGGGTAGGTTGCTCATCAGCGTCGAGAGCATTCGCTGACTCTCTTCGAGCACCACCGTCCGCTCCTCTACCTGCCTTTCTAGGGTGTGGCTGTAGTGGGCCAGCGATTCTTGGGCGGCCATCCGCGCCAGATTTTTTTCTTCAAGTTCTTGAGCAAAGGCCAGCCGGTCAGCCTGGGCCTGCTGCCGGTCTATGCTTTCTCGGCGCAGGGCCAGCTGGGTCTGAATCCGGGCCAGCAGTCCCTCTTTTACGATGGGCTTGGTCAGGTAGTCGTTTGCACCGGCCTTTAGCCCCACAATCTCATCTTCTAGCAGATTTTTCGCTGTCAGCAGCACGATTGGCAGCTCATCTCGGGTCCGGGTCGACCGGATCTTTCGCGTCACCTCGTAGCCCGTCATCCTCGGCATCATCACATCCAAAATGACTAGATCGGGCCGGTAGCCCTCTTCTAGCAGTGCCAGTGCCGCCTGCCCCGAGCGAGCCCGCGACACCTGATAGTCGCGAAGGCGCAAGTAGTTATCTAGCACCTGCAGGTTGATGGGGTCGTCGTCCACGATCAAAATCTGCACCCGTGGCTGGTCGCGCTGCTGGGCAGAAAACGCTACCTCCACGGTCCGCTTGGCCAAGTCAGCATCTGTTGGTTCAGCCTTGGCAAACGTTGTTGCACTTTCCCTCGATCTCTCTTTTGGTGACAGGTTGGCGCTCACAAGCCGGGTGAGCGCGCTGCTAGGTAGCCTGTGAGATTCTCTAAAAAGAGACGGCAGGCTGGCGGCAACTGCCTCAGCCTGCTTAGCCCTCTCATGGGCGGGTTCATACACGGGCAGCGTAAAGTGAAAGCACGCGCCCTCGCCCGCCGTAGACTCGACCCAGATTTTGCCGCCATGTAGCCTTACCAGCTTCTGCGTGATTGCCAGCCCTAGCCCCAGTCCGCCATACTCCCGCGACGCCGACCCCGCCACTTGCTCAAACGACTCAAAAATGCGGTGTTGTTCTGCCTGGGGGATGCCGATGCCCTCGTCGGTGACGGTCACGACTAGCTGTGGCGATGAGGACGGTTTGGAGGGCGATCGCAGCTCAGCCGTCACCTCAATCCGGCCCGACTCCGTAAACTTAATGGCATTGCCCACCAGGTTATAAAAAATCTGTTGCAGACGATCTTCATCGGCGAGGGCCAAGGGCAAGTCAGCCGAGATGCCATTCACCAGCTGTAGCTGCTTTTCGGCTGCCATTGGCCGACACAGCACCAGCACGATTTCCACCACTTCTTTGATGCCTACCGCCTTCAGGTGCAGCCCCAAGTTTTCCTGCAAAATTCTAGAAAAATCCAGCAGGTTGCTCACTAGCCCATACAGCCGCCGGCCGCTCCTGGCGATCATGGCTAAGTTCATCGTCGCCTGCTCGGAGAGCGCTCCCAGTGCTCCCTCTAGCAAATACTCACTAATGCCAATAATGCCGTTTAGCGGCGTACGCAGCTCATGGGACGTATTCGCCAAAAATTCATCCTTAAGTTCGTCTAGCTCCTTTAGCTCCTCGTTTGCCTTGGCGAGTTCGGCATTGGCGACAGATAGCTCGGCAGTCCGCTCGGCAACCTGCGATTCTAGGTTTTCATTCGCCGCTTCTAGCTGCTGGGAGTAGCGCTCCAGAGACGCCATCACCTGGTTGTATCGGCAGGCGATTTTACCTACTTCGGTAAAGGGTTCTTCGGGCACACGGAGGCCAAAGTTTTGCGTAGCTGCCTGCTCGTCCATCACTTGAAACAGGGTATACAGCTCGGTCTTGGCCTTGTGCTCAGAGACGTTTAGCCCAATGTCTTCATCTTTTATCGAGACCCGCAGCGGAAACCGTCGATTCCAGCTGCGCAGCACCAGATAGGTCAGGCCAAAGGCCCAGACAAAGCCCACCGCAATGCCCAACAGCTGCACGCCCAGCTGCTGATACCGGCTCAGCCCCGTCCCCAATAAAGACAAATCTCCAAACAGCGCTACCGCCAGCGTCCCCCAGGCACCCGCCACCCCGTGCAGCGCGATGGCTCCCACCCCATCATCAATGCCCCTCTTTTCAATCACCTCAAAAAACAGCAGCATCACCAGCCCACCAATTGCGCCAATCAGCACCGCCAAGGGCGTCGAAACCGCGTGGCAGCAGGCCGTGATTGAGACGAGGCCAGCAATCGAGCCATTCATGAGGGTTTCCGCTTCGGGCACTCGGCTGCGTAGCCAGCCAAAAGCGGCCGCGGCCAGCATGCCTGCTCCGCCCGCCATCACCGTATTGACCATAATGGAGGGCACCTGCTGGTTTAGCGCGAGGGTGCTACCGCCATTGAAGCCGAGCCAGCCGACCCACAGCAGCATCACGCCCAGCACCGAAAAGGGCAGATTGGAACCGTGAATTTTGTGGACTAGCTTGGGTCGAGGGGAGGACCTGTCTGCCAGGCGATCGCGCCGTGGGCCCACCACCAAGAGCGCCGCTAGTGACACCCACCCACCCACGCTGTGGACCACCGTCGACCCAGCAAAATCAACAAATCCGAGCTGCCCTAGCCAACCTGCAGGCATCCCCAAATCCAGGCCATTCCAAGCCCAGTGACCATACAGCGGATACACAACTGCTGAAATCAACAGTGCGATCGCCAAATAGCCCTGAAACTTGAGCCGCTCTGCCAGCGCCCCCGACACAATCGTCGTCGCCGTGCCACAAAACATCATTTGAAACAGAAAAAATGCAGCCAGACGCGGATCGCTCTCCGTCGCCAAAAAAAAGTGCGATCGCCCAATCCAGCCCGCCGCAGACGCGCCAAACATCAGCGCATAGCCAAACCCCCAAAAAGAACAGATAGAAATTCCGAGATCCGCGAGGTTCTTGATGGCGACATTGATACTGTTTTTAGACCGGGTCAGCCCCGATTCTAAGCACATAAAGCCTGGCTGCATCAGCAGCACCAGCCCGGCACAGCCAATCACCCAAATGACATCGAGATCCAGCATTGATGACGATTTCCCTTGATAATCTCTATCAAAACTATGGAGACAGCCAATATCAGGCGGAAGCCTCAGCTGCCTCCAAATTGTGAAACAAGGCTTTTAAGATATCAAGTCATCGGCCGCTTAGGGCATCGAATGAGGGGACAAAAAGAGGGCAATGGTAGGATAGGGGCGACTTCATATTGTAGAGTTTATGCCCAGTGCCCAGGTAAAGACTGTCCCTAGGTCTGAAGAGATCTTGGAAGTTGCCCAAGATTTGATGCAAACGCGGGGTTACAACGGATTTAGCTATCGTGATATTGCTGCAGCGATTGGGATAAAAAGTGCCAGCATTCACTACCACTTCCCAACCAAAGGAGACCTGGGTGAGGCCGTCATGGCGCGCTATTGCGATCGCTTCTCCCAGCTGCTGGAGGCCATTCTCACAGATCACGATTCTGCAAAAGACCGGCTACTGGGTTACGCCGCGCTGTTTCGTTATACGCTGGTGGAGCGGCAGCGCCTGTGCCTTTGCGGACTGTTGGCCGGGGAGCTAGAGACGGTACCAGAAGCCGTAAAAGCTGAAATCAAACGGTTTTTAGAGACGCAGCACCAGTGGCTGACAGTGGTGCTGCGTCAGGCGATCGCTCGCGGCGAAGTGCAGCCACACCGAGACCCTAGCACTTGGGCAACCACGCTATTGGCGACCCTAGAAGGGGCCATGCTGGTAGCCAGAGGCTGCAACGACAATCAGCACTTTGACGATATTCAGAAAAATCTACTGGATATGCTGCTGCTGTAAGGACTGACTTTAAGACACAACAGCCCAATCTGGTTTTTAGGGTTTCCCATTGCGATCGCAGCGATAATCCATCCCTATGCATGCCATCTGAATTGTTCTAAATAATATGCGTGACTTTGTGACTGCATATTATGGGACAAAATATCATGTTTTTTTGATATACAAGCTCATGTAAAAAGACAAAAGCCTGTAAACGATACCTTAGGGTCAGTGTTTTTACTTACGACCGCAATTTAAAGTATCACTGGTATGGCAATACAGACGCCATGCTATGGCTGCTCGGTTGAGTAGTCTTTTTTTGTATCTACCTATTAAATTTCGGGAGTGCCCCTAGCGATGGCAAACAACTTTTCAATCAACGGCAGAGATCAAAGCATTGATGGAACCGACAGTACAGACAATATTTTAGTCAATGGCAGGGTCAACACAATCAATGCAGAGTTTGGTGATGATACTATCTTAATTAACGGTAGTGCCAATGGCGTCGATGCGGGCGGCGGTCAGGACGAAATTTTAATTCTTGGCGGCAGCAACCGGGCAGACGGGGGCAACGGCAAAGATGTATTCACCGTAAGAGGCCAGCACAACGAGATCAATGGTGGCAACGGCGACGATAAAATCACCCTGATTGGCAACCAAAGCATTATCCTCGGTGCCCATGGTAACGACGATATTAATGTCGATGGTAATAATAACCTTATTGACGCGGGCACCAACGACGACAAAATTAAAGTGCGAGGCAATCGCAACACGATCGACGGTAACTCTGGCAATGACCGTATCAAGGTCCGTAGAGGCTTCTTCAATACGATCAACGCGGGTGGTGGTGATGACAAAGTGACCGGCAGCAAGGCTGGTGAGATCATCGTCGGTGGTGCGGGCAACGATAGGCTGAAGGGCAAAGGTGGCAAAGACCTCTTTGCATTCGGCGAAGATGCATTTGGCTTTAAAGATGTCATCGTCGACTTCACGCAGGGTGAAGACAAGATCTTTGTCGATGGCTTCACGCTGGGTCAAGCAACTATCAAAGGGAAGAAATACATCTTTGATAACGGCAGCGAAACCCTGACCATTAAGTTCAAAAATGGTATTGAGCTGACAGAAGCCGACTTTGCTGATTCTGTTGACTTTGTTTAAAGAGGTGTCCGCGATACTTTAGGTTAGGTACATCTAGGTCCCTGGTTGGTATCGGTCCATTGAATGGATAATCGAATAGTTGGAGAGCGCCGCGATCGCACTATTAGCGATCGTGGCGCTCTCTTTTTTTACCAACTCTCTACAGCACTGCCGTTACAACGACTTTCAATAGTCTCCGAAAAAACCGATACGCGAGTGCCGACGACGTGTCTATCTGGGCTAAATATGCCGTATATCAACGGATATTGTTCTATCCGGACTGTTTTTTGAAACATTTACATAAAATTTCCCTACATTCTCCAGAGATAATTGTGAACTTTTCAGGAAAGCAACAGGACTGCCGTTGGCCAAATAAAAGATTCAATATAAGTTGATTCCAAGGTGCAAAAAATCAAAAGTTACTCGAATGTTTGGGCAAAGCTCTGTGAAAGTACTGGCCTCGTAGCCCGTGCGATCGCGCCCTTCAGCTCCCTTTCATCGTTTCATCTATAGCCTTTTCATTTTGTTGAGGTCTGTTCTTCTTCATTTTTCGTTAATGAAAGATTTTCCTATAGAGGCCGTCTCTGTGTGCCGGAATTGCAGCAGAGCAGATGGCGTTTGTCAGAAAAAGGACCCTGCAAAAGAAGCCTATACCCAAGGAATTGGCGTGCACATACAACACAAAAATTATCTGTCGGCCCGCGGGCCGCAGCAGGTAGAGACACTAGACAATCTTTTCTGGAGCAACAAAATTAATGGCAGACTTTTCTGTATCAGGTAAGAACAACACCGTTGAGGGAACCACTAGCACTGACAATATTACGGTCAATGGCAACATCAACACGGTAAACGCCGAAGCGGGTGATGACAGTATCGCCGTCAACGGTAACCTGAACGATATCAATGCTGGCGGCGGCCAGGATAATGTTGTTGTAAACGGCAACAACAACGATGTCAGTGGCGATGATGGCAACGACGATATCTCCCTCATCGGTCAAAACAACACTGCTAGCGGCGGCAACGGTAACGACACCATCACCAACACCGGCAACAGAGCCGAGATCAGCGGCGACAACGGTGACGATATCATCACCTCTATTGGCAACAACAGCTCTATCAACGGTGACGATGGCGATGACATCATTACTATCAGAGGCAACCGCAACGTTGTCACTGGTGGTAAAGGTAATGACATCATCACCCTGCTTGGCGGCTCTTTTAATGAAGTGTACGCAGGTGATGGCAACGATACGGTCATCGGCAGTAACAATGCTGACTTTATCGCTGGCGACAAAGGCGACGATGTTCTCACTGGCAATGGTGGCAACGACGTGATTGAAGGTGGCGAAGGCAACGACACCCTAACCGGTGGCAGTGGCAACGACATCTTTGTCTTCGGTGCAGATGCCTTTGGCTTTACCGACACCATTACGGACTTTGTCCAGGGTAAAGACAAGCTGTTCATCGATGGCTTCTCCCTCGGGTCAGCCACACCGAACGCCGATGGCACCTACAGCTTCGATAATGGCACTGACGTGTTGACCATCGATCTGGGTGACATCACCCTGACCGAAAGCGATTTCATCACCGCCCTCTAGTTGCATAAGCGCAAAGGCGGTTGAGCTCGGGCCGGTAGCGGGGGTTGCGGACCCACCCCGACCTCCGCTGCGCTCCGGCCACCCCTCCAGAGGGGATTCTGTATTGGCTTAGGTACTTAGGGGATCAATTGCCCTTATTCACAAAGCCTGAAGAAAATCCCCTCTGGAGGGGTGGCGCGCAGCGACGGGGTGGGTCCGCAACCTAGTCA
>JBCBFY010000189.1:0-6761 GCA_038527325.1 Cyanobacteria bacterium J06614_10 | reverse complement strand
GCGTCTATATCGCGAATCTTGTCTTCCATAATCTCTATCTTCTCTAGGTAGGAGAGAGAGCCATCTTCCCAGCTATCTAGCGCGCCTTTTATCTCGCTGAGCGTAAAGCCTAGCTTTTTCGCTTGCCGAATCAGCTGTAGGCGCATCAACGTATGCGGTGGAAACTCTTTGTATACCCGTGAGCCCGCTCTGCGTTCCCCAGCGGAAAGTAAGCCAATCTTTTCATAAAAACGAATCGTATCTTTCGACAGATTACTTTGCTTAGCTAGCTCACCAATCAGCACAGAGCGCGACTCCCCTAAGAAACAGACTTTTAGAAACAACCTTTCAGAAACAAATTTCTAGGAAAAACTTTGCAAGCACAACTTTCTAAAAATATACCTTGACTGTGGAGCATACTCCACAGGTTACCTTTACGGCATGCCCCCAAAACAACAGCCATGTCACCGAAGATAACCTACAAACAAACGCTCATCCTCGTTTTACTCACAGCCACTCTCACCGGGTGCTCAGTCTCACCTCCCGATTCAGCACCAGACTATTCAGCCGATCCACCCGATATCGAAGCAGGCTACTACGTTGAAAACATCGAAACGGTTACGATAAACGTTCCCCGAGATCAGCTTTTAACCTGGTTAGAGGAGACTGAACTATCAGAAATCCTAACGCCGACGCGGGGAATGCCCGCTGTCGCGCAAACCGTTGTGCTAAATGGCGATAGCTGGGGAAAAGTGGGCGATCGCAGGCGCATTGAGCTAGCAGATGGACACTACGCAGTCGAAACCATACTGAGCCGAAGCCCTGAGCGCTTTAGCTATCAAGTTTGGGGCTTCACCAATCAAGCAGGTCAGTTTGCAAGCTACGCAACCGGCGAATTTACCTACCAAGCGCAAAATGACAGCACAGTTGTCGTGTGGACCTATCGATTCCGGCCAAATTCTTTGATCGGCCGACTACCGGTTTGGTACTTCGTTCGCAACAGCTTTCAAGGATTTATGAAAAATGGACTCGCCAATATGAAAGAAAAAGCAGAAGCAGCGTTGACCTAATCTTGCTGATGAGAGAATTGGTATGCGCCAATAAAGGAAAGCGCGATCGCAAACCCCAGCAAAATCGGAATGCTATACCAAGGAAACTCACCCAAAGACTTGTAGGCAATCGCCCGCAAGCCGACCGTAGTGTACGTCAGCGGCAAGGCATACACAATCGGCTTTAGCGCTACTGGCAGCGTCGTCGGGTCAAAAAACGTGCCGCCCAAAAAAGACATCGGAACAATCAAAAAGTTGTTGAAAAGCCCCACACTCTCCAAAGATTTCACATTCAATCCAACAATAACGCCCAGCCCAGCAAATACCGCACAGTTCAAAACCACCAATAGAACAAACAGCGGATTCAAAAAGCTCCAAACTTTACCCGTAAACAAAACAGCAACAACAACAACTGCCGAAGCCGTCATCAGGCCTCGCACAATCCCAGCGAGCATCTTTCCCAAATGCAGCGACAGCGGATGAATCGGGTAGAGCAGCATTTCTTCAAACGTTTTTGAAAACAATCGCTCACCACAGATCGAAAAGGTCGTGCCGCCAAAGCTAATCACCATAGAAGACAGCGCCACCATACCCGGCAAAATGAATTCTAGGTAGCTATCGCCAGCGGTCGGCGTGCTCACCCGGTCGAGAGAGCTGCCCAAGCCAAGGCCAAACGCCAAAATATAAATAAGTGGTGAGACCAAGCCTGAAGCGGCTACCTGAGGAATGCGATCGCGCAAATCCAGCCAATCTCCCCAAAAAACAGTCAGCGCATCCGATATCAACGTACCAAAAGCGGCTTTAGACACTTTAAACTCAGCTTTCACAGGCGGTCATTAGGCAACGAGACCTAAAGATTAAAAAATGCTTTTGCATTTCCTATTGTGCCGCTATTTGTGCATCTGAGCGAAAGAATGTGCCCATGATAGAAAAGGCACGATCCGCACTGCGATCGCTCTGTCCCTGCCGACTGTCAGGCTTCTATCCCGTCAATCTCTAGGGCAGCGGCTGACCAAAGGGAATAGGTTCTGGCCAGCGGCTAACCGCTGAAGGAATCACCCGCCCAGTCTCATCGGTGGGTACAGCATTCTCCGCCGTGACGGCCTCTGGTGCAGCCTCTACAGTAGAGCCACTGGCAATTTGCGCTTCAGGTAGCGGTTCAGCAATGCTCTCAGGGACTGGCGAAGCAGGCGCAGGGGCACTAGCAGCGCTATTCTCTACACTCGGCACACTCACGACATTAGGCCGTTCCAAACTAGGCGCTTGCTCGCCTGCCTCCACCACTGGCAAGTCATCGAAAGAAGGCGGTTCTGCAGTCGGCGCTTCACTGGGCAATCCCACAGCTGGCGGATTGCTCTGACCGCTGCCCTCCAAGTTCCCAATGAAGGGCGGCTCTGAAGGCACCGCATCATCTACCGGCACAGCTCCGGTTGCCGTTGTCGGCTCCGATGCGCGAGGTACGGGTTGGCTGACCACAGGTCTATCCTGAGGACGCTCCGCAGGAATCACTTCCACCGACACGCCAGAGCGATCGCCCTCATCAGCGACCTCAGCTTCCACCCCTTCCTCAACGGTCTCCTCAGCAGCTGATTCAACAGGAGGAACCACCGGCTCCAAAGGCGGCACAACCACCGGCTCATCAATGGGCATGGCAGGCTCTAGTATCGGCAAGTCAGAAAAATCAGGCGCTTGAGCGATCGCACCCGCCGGTTCTCTCAGCTGACTCGCAGACGCTCCCACCGGCCCCACCGACTCACTATCACCTTGCGCGGTCGCAACAGACGTATTCGCCGCCTGACGACTGGCCGCAATCAACGTGGGTCTCACCTGCCACTGCTGTTCACCGCCATCCGTCTCGCTGGCCAGCGGCGTCGCGCTCTGCGAAGCCGACAGCACAGTCCCCGCTGCAAACTCCATCACCATCCACACCGTTTCAGGCGTCGCTTGCTCCAGCACAATATTGTCTACGAGGCCATCGCCCACCGTTTGCCCCATCACATCACCCACCTGCGTATTCGGCAGCTCTAGCAGCAGCTGATCGGGCGCCACCACAGACACCGTCGGCGTCACCGCCACCGGTAACGTCAGGGTCAAAATTTGAGTTTGGGTGTCATACTGCCAGTCTCTGAGTTCGGCTGCGATCGCAGCCAGCGGGCTGAGCACCGTCCCAGCACTCGCCAGCCCCGCCACGCCTGCCGTGAGCCACCAGCGAAAACCACCTGAACACAGGCCTTTGACCGAGTTGCTACCCATGAGACTTGCTTCCACCAATCAAATTCAATGTAAGGATACGTCAAATCTTAAAAATTCAACATGTTAATTTTCAGAAAATCGTTAGCTTTACCCCCAGAAAAGGCCTATATTTTCGGCCCAAGTTCGCCATTATAGAGACGGTACACACACAGTACAGAAGCGCTAAACCCACGAACGTATATGGAACTACACGATTTCTTTCTGCTCGTTCTTCTGCTCAGCCCGGGCCTGCTCCTCTCGGTCTTGGTCATGGCAGGCATGAGCGCGGGAGGCTAGCCCCATGGTCAGAACAGAATCCACCATGCTTCCTCTGGGCACCCTCGCGCCTGAGTTTTCTCTAAAAGATGTCGTCTCAGGCAATCCCATCTCCCTCGACACCTTCAAAGGTAAAAAAGGACTGCTGCTGATGTTCATCTGTCAGCACTGCCCCTTTGTAAAACACGTCGAAGACCAGCTCGGCAAAATCGGCCAAGACTACCTACCTCAAGATATTGGCATCCTCGCCATCAGCGCCAACAGCATCGAAACCCACCCTCAAGACGACCCAGACAACATGAGAGCCCAGGTAGATCGGGCAAACTTCAACTTCCCCTACGCCTACGACGCCACCCAGGCAGTCGCCAAAAGCTACACAGCCGCCTGCACACCAGACTTCTTCTTATTCGACGGCGGCTTTAAGCTCGCTTATCGAGGGCAACTAGACGATAGCCGCCCCGGCAACGATATCCCCGTCACTGGCAACGATTTGCGCGCCGCCCTCGACAACGTTGTCGCCGGGAAATCCGTCCCCGAACAGCAAAAACCCAGCATCGGCTGCAACATCAAATGGATACCCGGACAAGAACCCGCCTACTTTGGTGCCTAGCGTGAAGACTCGCCTGGTAGAATTCAATATCGCAAGTCAGACCGTCGGTCAGCTGAAAGGAAAATAAAACATTCCTGCAGTGATTAAAAAGACAGCACCAGAAGTGATCCCCTCTGGAGGGGTGGCGCGCAGCGACGGGGTGGGTCCGGTGTGTAGCGTCAGCGGCTGGACCCATCCCGACCTCCGCTACGCTCCGGCCACCCCTGCAGAGGAGATTTACTAAGGCTAGTCCTATGCGATCACTGCAATAACAAGTCAACACCTAAGTCAAAAACGACGAAATCACTTCACAAGGTCCATCCTCTGCATCGTACATGGCAGGTAAAGGAGGGGCCTTGTGAGTTGGCTGCCACGTTTCAAAATAGGCCTCTAGCGCGGCTATCATCGCCGCTTCAGGCTGCGCTATACCCTGGTCATTTTGATACGCCTGCAGCTTGATTCGAAGTGTTTGCGGCATATCAACGGTCAGCGTTTGCATTACAAAAAGCCCTAGTCAAAGATATTTCAACTGTACTAGAAGGCCTCATACGAATGTGCGAGCCGCCCCTATTCAGAATCAAACTTCCAATCAATCAAAATCGTCAAAATCCACCCCGTCAAAACGGCAAATCCGCTCGTGGATTGAATCGTTCAATGGCGCGCAGTTCTTGATACAGGGCTTTTTCCTCATCGTCCAGCACGGCAGGCATCACCACCTCAATCTCTACGATCTGGTCGCCATACATCCCCTGACCAATCGGATAGCCCTTACCGGTCAGTCGTAGCCGCTGCCCCGACTGCACCCCCGGCGGAATCATCATATTTACCAGGCCGCCCAGCGTCGGCATCGCAATCGTCCCACCTAGCACGGCTTCACTCGGCGTCAGTGGCAGCTGGCAATACACATCGCCATCCCGCACCGCAAAATAGCTGTGGGGCTCTACTTCTATCCGCAAATATAAGTTGCCGCCATCTATACCCTGTCCCTTCAGGCGAATGCGCTGACCGGTCACCATCCCTGGCGGCATATTCACCTCCAGCGATCGCCCATCTTCTAGCCTCACCCGCTCTCGCCCCCCCGCAAAAGCTTTCTCCAAAGGCACCGTCAAATCTGCCTCGGCATCTCGGCGAGAAGGCGAAGGCGGTTGCGTGCGATATTTTGTCCGCTGACGTCGCGGGGTCGCTTGAGCGCTTTTTTCAGCCGTTCGAGGGGCCGCACTGCGGGCTGTGCCGTTTTGGGTGCGCTCGGTTGCCGACTGATCGAAGCTCTCACCGGGCGCTTCGGCAGCTTCGGCAGTGCTACTCGCAGTGCCACCATTCGACTGCACCCACCGAGCAACGCCCTTATCCGTTGTTTTGTGCTGCTTCAGCAGCTGCTCTACAAAGTTGTCAAAATCTTCAAAGGCGCTGTAGTCAGCCGACTTGGCAGCGCGCGATCGCTTTCCACGGGTGCCCCACCCCTTAGCCGCTTTCTGGTTCCAATACCGGCTGTATTGTTCATATTGCTGCCGCTTATCAGCATCAGACAGCACACCATAGGCCTCACCCAAGAGCTTAAACTTCTCCTCGGCAGCTTTGTCTCCTGGGTTCACATCGGGGTGATACTTTCGGGCAAGTCCCCGATAGGCCCGCTTGATTTCTTCAGCAGTGGACGACTGAGGTACGCCCAAAATTTCATAATAGTCCCGAAAATTGTGCATGTACGAACGCGTATCTTACCTGTGGCTAAACCAGTCGCTAAAACCAGTCATCTTCAGTGCTTCGGCGCTCCCGAGTAGGACGCGATCGCCCCTGGTCATAGTCACCTTGCTGACGAGCCCGCTCCGACCGATTATCGGCAGAAGGTCGTCTGTTCTCACCATAGTCTGGCTCACTAGAACGATACTCGCCCGGTCGATACTCATCTCGCCGATACTCGTCTTGCTGATACGCATCTTGTCGATACTCGTCCGGACGGTACGCATCTGGTCGGGATTCATCCGAGCGATACTCATCTTGCCGGTACGCATTCTGTTCATATCGGTCCGAGCCATATTCCGGTGGCGGCGCACTCTCTCTGCCGTAGCTCGCCGGGTCGTTGTAAGCATTCCGATTGTAGGCGTCTTGCCCGTAACCACTCTGACTGTAGGCATCGTCGCGTAGCTGACGGTAACCATCACCATTTTGGCGGCTCAGCTCGCGGTCGTCGGTTGGGTAGCGGTTGCCATTACCCGCAGCATAATCATTGCGGCTGTAGTCATCACGCCGATAGTCGTCTTGTCGGTAGTCGTTTTGTCGGTAGTCGTTTTGTCGGTAGTCGTCTTGTCGGTAGTCGTTTTGTCGGTAGTCATTATTTCGGTCATTGCGGTCGTATTGACCGCTGCGGGTGTAGTCGTCGGCGCTGTAGCGATCGCGCCCATACACATCCGCGGCGTATCCTCCCGCCGGCGGCATTGCAGGCGGGTTCTGCGATCGCCTTGGATTTTCCCAATCGTCGTCCCAGTCATCCCAGCTGCTCTGCCCCGAGGTCGAGCCCTGATTCCAGCTCGGCGCATCCCACTGCGCCTGACGGCCATAGGGATTGTTCTGAGCATAGGGCTGCGGATAGCTCGCGCCGTATCCGCTACCGGCGCCATAGCCATAGTCGCCATTGCGGT
>JBCBFY010000188.1:0-6848 GCA_038527325.1 Cyanobacteria bacterium J06614_10 | reverse complement strand
CCCAGTCACTCGCCGAAACCGCTAGGGTATCTTTGGTCACGAGGCCAACGCTGAGATGCTGCGGTAAGCACAGCGCCGAATAAAGGCCCGCCGCGCCGCCGCCAATAACCAGCACATCAAACGTTCCTGCGCTGTGGGAAGAAGGATCAGTCAATCAGAAAGGCTCCTGACGAGGTTGCTCTACTCTATCAGCCACAATACCGATAGCAGCAAACCCTTCAGCTAACGTTAGCTGAAGGGTTTGGTTGTCTGAGTCCGTTTAAGCGGGTATTCAGTTAAGCTATCTTCTGAGCTTTTAAGCCGCGCTACTTGTAAACGCCGTTATTGAAGCGATCAGCACCTTCTACCAGGGCGGGGTCAGGATCTGAAATGGTGAAGATATCGATGTTTTGCTGCAGTCTGTCTTTCTCAACCTGACGGAGACCTGGAATTTCGAAGATGTCTTCGATGGCGTTGTAGGGTGCGTTGGAAACGACTTTGCCTGCAATCGTAGGGTACAGGCCGCGGTACTTTCTGAACGCGGCGATGTTGGTGTTGTTGACGTCGATTTTGTTGCCGTATGCGGTTGCCAGCTTGTCATCTACAGCGTTACGAAGCTCTTCGCCGCCTGCATTGGCCACCAGCGTTGTACCGTTTGCTGCGCCCATAAATCCACTCTTTAGCAGGCCATCACTGAGAGGTGATGCCAACGCAGACTGTGATCCACCCATCAGTAGGGTGCTCAGAAAAACTCCGACTGCTGCCAATGTGCCTAGTGCCCGTCTAATGGCTCGTTTCATCCGCTCAAAACCTCTTATTAAATCTACTCTTCAGCATCTTTGTAGAGGATATCATTTTTGCGGGTAGGGCGTAGCGCTGAAGCAGCGACAAACGGGCAACAAACTACCGTCTCATGCGAACAAGCCTTCTATCTCGTCAGCGAATTCTGAGAGATTGGGTTCTGAGCTTGCCTGCTGTAGGCGTTCAAAAATCGATCTAGATCAGAAAAAGCGCATCCGTGGGTGATCAGGGGTTGGTCGTAGCCCTTGAGGTCGACGGAATATCGCTTGAACGTTTGCTCGCTGACCCCTAGCTGCTCTAGGGCTTGGTAGGTTGTTTCTCCCACAGAAATATCGAGCCCTAGCTGCTTGGTGGAGCTTTCAAATCGGAAGGCGGCGTTAACGGTGTCGCCAAGAGGGGTGTAGTCTGGGTGGTCGCTGCTGCCCGTGTTGCCCACCATGGCGTAGCCCGTATTCAGTCCCGCGCCGATGCGTAGGGGAAACGGCAGGGGAAATTCTTCGTGCAGCTTGCCGGTCATCCGGTTTAGTTCGCTGAGGGCCTTGGAAATTTGCAGCATAGAAGGTGGGGTGACTTCTTGCGTCCCGTGAATCCAAACGGCCATCACCGCATCGCCAATGTACTTATCGACCCAGCTACCGTATTCACCGATGATTTCTCCGGCATAGCGAAACCAGGTCCCAATGGCTTCAGAGAGCACCTTTTCATCTAGCTGACGGGTCATGATGGTGTAGTCGCGGATATCGACCACCAGTACCGAAATCAGCCGCCGAACGTGCAGCGCTGCAGTCGCCGAAAAGTCTTGTGGTGCGCCGTAATCTGAGACACTGGCTGTTTCCATTGCAGGGCAGAAAAATTTGAGTTCTGTCTGGCCGAAGGTGATGGCATCACCGTTGTGGAGGGTGACGGGCACGCTGACCCGGCGACCATTGATAAATGAACCGTTTCGACTGCCTAGGTCAATCAGGTAGTACTCGCCAGTGTCCATGTATTGCAACATGGCGTGGTTGCGTGAAATCCAGCGATCGCCCAGTACAAAGCTATTGTCATCGCTACGGCCAACTGTCCAGCAGTTATTGCCAGCGAGCGGCAGGTAGCGTTGGCTAGTGTCCGTTTTCAGCACCAGGCAAGGACCGAGTTGTGGAGTGGTCTCAGGAATTGACACGGCTACCGAATAAGCGACTGTAGACTTTCTGAGTTTTGGAAAACTGAGTTTTGGAAAACTGAGTTCTGTACGACTGGATTCTCCACAAAGGGGTTTTCCGTCAGTTGGGTTCTAGGAATTGGCCTGTCAACGGGGGACATGTCAGTCGAGGGGGGTGCAACCTAGCTTGCTAAAAATGTTGGCCTATAGCCTACAGCCATACCCGCATTTGCACCAACGTAATCTTACTGAGTGTCAGTAAGCACCGAGGGTTTGAGCTTTATTCATCCTTACATTTCGCACTGGTCCAATTCCGGCCAAAAAGTTCAGCTTCGGGTGAACTTTTTGTTGGCCAAAATTTCGACCAAGAAAATTTAAAGATGTAGCTGAAATGAGGGCGCTCGTCTGGTCAGTCAGCGTGGGTAGATATTCGAGCTGGCGTCAGTTCGCTTTCTCTTAAGCCAAAATAGCGGCTACAAAGAACAAACTATCTACCAGGATGGTGCTGAGTACAGCGCCGCTAAATGCCCACCACTTAGTGCTTGTCGACCTTAGCGGTATGGTACCCAACATCACCAACAGAGTTAGGAGTACAATTGCGCAGCCAACGCCCTGATAGGTTTCCATGCGCAGCAGCGCGCTGTGAAGGATAGCGCTTGCCGACTCGGGCGGGTTAGTCATAAGGGCGCGCCAGTAGGGAATCAGCCCCACACAGTAAAAGTAAAGGTCTGTAATCGCGGTGCCTAGCAGTGACCCCAAATAAAAGTAGTTGCCGATTTTAGCTTTCTGATAGTAGAGAAGCGTGAGGACAATGGGCAGGCCAATAGATTCAATGGGCAGGTGAACATAAGGATCCCAACGGAACCATCCCCAGTACACAGCGCCCGCTAGCCAAGTCCAGCTAAAGCCAATAATCAGGTCGCCCCAAAGGGCCTTTTCAGGCGTGCCTTCAGGCGTACCTTCTAATTGCGAAGGGCTGAGTAGTCGCCAGCCCAGCATGAGCCAAAGCGTGGTCATCGCGAGACTGACCATTGGCACAATGCGAACAAGGGGGGCTTGAATAAAGACGGGAACGGCAACTAAAAAGCCCGCTGCCAAGAAGGCTTTCACACGGCGCGTCTTGATTGCCTGTATCAGCCGCTGGTTGGGTAAAAACTGTTCTGGGAAAAGTATTTGGGCGTGTTCTAGCTCAACTTCAACAACAGCCTGATGTCGTGTCGTGTGGCTAAGGTTGTGACGGCTAGAAGGTGCCAGTTCTTTGTGATCGCCGTTGGTATGTTTACTGTCTGGGCAGTTATCGGTGGGGCAGCTGTTTGGCAAGCTACTGCCATTGAGGGAGTCGTTCGAAATCTGCAAAGTCTCAACATCCTTGACTTGTGGCGTGGTGTGCTGAAGAACTTGCAAGGCCTTATCTGAATCTGAGATAGGTTAACCGTTCTTAACATAGCACGCTTTACACAGGCTGTGCAGGGCACAGATTGTGTGAAATTGATGGGTAGGCCTGTCTTATGGATGTTTTTTATATCGCTGCTAATTTTTTGCGCTCAGTAGAGCTTAACGGGTTATCGGTGCCGGATGACCATGAACTTAAGGCACGTTTTACAGAGATATGTGAAAAGTGGGCGGCTGGCGCTACGGGGATGTCTGAAATAATGCTTCGGGTGGATGACGTGGCGAAGTAAAAAGGTTGGCTTGTGAGATGTGGCTCGTGGGGACTATCTCATGAAAGCTGGCTAATGAATTGACCAGTTAGAGTGTTTAATTGTGCTAGAGAATTCGGAAGCTAAAGGGGCTAAGGTGTTGGCTAATAGAAGCGGGGAGGGCTGCTCATGGTGTGGCTGAGTATGATGATGCCTTGGCTAGTGGCAGCTGAACCGGTTGAGTCGTCCATGACGGTCTTTCGCGCGGTGGTGATTGGTATCGTTCAGGGGCTGACGGAGTTTTTGCCGATTAGCAGTACGGCGCATGTAAAGGTGGTGCCGGTGCTGCTGGGCTGGGGGGACCCGGGGGTTTCGTTTACGGCGGTGATTCAGCTGGGGAGTGTGGCTGCTATCCTTTGGTACTTCTGGGACGATCTTTCTTCGGTGACTATGAACTTTCTCCGGGCGGCACGCAAGCAGGCGTTTGCCTCACCTGAATTTCGGCTGGGTCTCGGCATTTTGCTGGGGACGGTGCCGATTGTCGTGATGGGCCTTTTTATCAAAATATTCGTCCCGGATTACGATAATTCGATGGTGCGATCAACGGGTGCGATCGCACTGACCTCAATTGTGATGGCGATTCTACTGGGCCTCGCTGAAGTGACCGGCAGCCGTCAGCGAGACTTTTCGAAGCTTGGGCTCAATGATGGCCTCGGTGTGGGGCTTGCCCAAGCGCTGGCCCTGGTCCCCGGCGTTTCGCGCTCGGGTTCTACCCTGACGGCGGGCTTGTTTTTGGGCCTGCGACGCGAAACGGCGGCAAGGTTTTCTTTTTTGCTGGGGATGCCAGCGATTTTGCTGGCTGGGCTGGTGTCGTTGACCGATGTAGTCGGCGCTGACAGCGAGGTGGGGCTGGTGCCGTTGCTGGCTGGTCTGGTCGCGGCGGTGGTGTCGTCTTATTTGGCGATCGCCTGGCTGATTGATTTCTTAAAGCGGCACAGCACCTGGATTTTTGTGTGGTACCGCTTGGCATTTGGGCTAGTGCTGTTGATTGCGATCGCAACGAATACAATAAAAAACGTCTAGCTCTAGCCATCGCTCCCCTGCGTCCGTTCTGTGCCCGTATGAAAACCACCGCCATCTCCCCTGCCAAAATCACCCGAGTGGTCCCCGGTTCTATCGCTGAAGAGATTGGCTTCGAAGCGGGTGACCGGCTGGTCGCCATCAATGGTGAACGTCCGCGAGATCTGATCGACTACCGGTTTCTTTGCGCAGATGAATTTTTGACGTTGGATGTGCTGGATGCCAAAGGGGCAAGTCACAGCGTTGATCTGGAAAAGGAGCCGGATGAAGAGTTGGGCCTAGAGTTTGAAAGCGCCTTGTTTGACGGCTTGATTCAGTGCGTGAACCGCTGTCCGTTTTGCTTTATCGATCAGCAGCCGCCCGGAAAGCGGGAGACCCTGTATCTCAAAGATGATGACTACCGTCTGAGCTTTTTGTACGGCAGCTACCTGACGCTGACGAATATTCCGCCTGCCGAATGGGAGCGAATTGCCCGGATGCGGCTGTCTCCGCTGTATGTGTCGGTGCACGCGACGGAAGGGGATGTGCGATCGCGCCTGCTAAAAAACGACCGCGCCCGGCAAATTTTAGACCAGCTGGCCTGGTTTCAAGACCATCGCCTGCAAATTCATGCCCAAGTCGTCGTATGTCCTGGCATCAACGATGGCCCCCACCTCACGCAAACCCTGCGAGATTTGGCGATGTTTCATACGGGGGATGTGCCAGCGGTGATCTCCGCTGCCGTTGTGCCGGTCGGGCTCACTCGCTTTCGCCCTGCCGACGATGAGCTGATACCGGTGACCACAGAAAAAGCCAATGAAGTGATTGAGCAGGTCACCGCCCTGCAGTCGGCCTTTCAAGCTGAGCTGGGAACCACCTTTGCCTGGCTCGCAGACGAATGGTTTTTGATTGGGCGGCAGCCGCTACCGCCCGAAAGCCACTACGAGTCTTACCCACAAATTGGCAATGGCGTCGGCTCGATTCGGCTATTTTTGAAAGAATTTGACGCCTTAGCAGAGACGCTGCCAGCAGCAGTTCCGTCACCTCGTGTGTTCACCTGGGTGGTGGGTAACGCGGTCGAACATGCCTTTGCCCCGCTGGTGGCGCGCCTCAACCAAATAGAGGGCCTCACCGTGAAGATGGCCGCGATTAACAGCGACTATTGGGGGCAAGACATCACGGTGACCGGCCTGCTGACCGGGCAAGACATTTTGGCTCAGCTATCTGATGCCAGCCTGGGCGATGCAATTTTGTTGCCTTCGCTGATGCTGAAGCAGAGCGATAGCCAACGCCCTGAGGAAACGTACTTTCTAGACGATATGTCGCTGGCGACGCTCGAAAATGAACTAAACTGTTCAGTAATATCTGTACAGGGTTTGGCTGAATTGATCGCCGTTTGCTGTCGGCCCAACCAACCCGAAAAGACGCTTATCTGTGCCTAGTCTGGCTTTTTGAGCGTCGTCCTGGAAAATTGGATGGTTTAGCGTCTGTCCGCTAATCTTTATGGTGGGCTTGATGGCGGTGCAGGCATAGATGGTGACAGTGCCGAGTAAGTGGCTTGTCGTAGAATCTGTCTGATGCTCTCAAAGCGTAGCCGTATATACAGATCAGCCATTCCGTTAAGCGCAGCCACCTAAAAGACCAGCCACCTAGACATAGTTGAGTCAGCTCAACTGTGTTACATCAATTGGTTGGGATGCCTTTCTGAGTGTTCGCCGGAAGCTCAGAACCCCACTTCTTCAAAACATTTAAGTCATCAACCGTTATGCGATATTTCAAGTCAGCTACTTTTCTACTGCTAACGGCGAGCAGTTCGGTATCTCTGTTGTCGCAGGCTGCTATGGCAGCTCCTGAAGCGCCTGTGGTCGACGACCACGCCTTTGCCAATCATCTGTCTGCTGAAGAGTCATTGGCTAAGGAGCCGTCCCCTGGGCAGGCGGTGACTGAGGTCGCTGCGGCTGAGGGTGGGTCTGGTTCAAGTGCGATCGCACCGTCTGTAGAAGCGGCTGAAGCGGTCACCGATTTTTCATTTCAGGCTTCTGCTGGGCGCCGTTTACCACAGTTTTCACGGCTGGTAAACCGGCTGTACGCGGTCGATGCTTCGGCGGCCGAGTCTTCTTTGATCGCGGCAGAGACCGTTGATGTAGAGGTCGTCAACGTTGCAGACTCAGGCGTTTGTACAAAGCGCTCTGGAACTGGCGCCGCCTGATTCTCAGCAGGGGCGTCAA
>JBCBFY010000187.1:0-6944 GCA_038527325.1 Cyanobacteria bacterium J06614_10 | reverse complement strand
TTCCTATGCAGGTTCAGCGTAATCTAATGAAATCAAAATGGAAGAGAAAGCTTCTATCTCTCTTTAGTTTAGCTATGTTGGTGGCGGTGGTAGCCAATAGCAAAACGAATGCCTCGGTGCCGTTGCCAAACAGTGATGCGACCATAGAAGTTATCTACTTCGGCGAGGATGTGTATCCCTTTGTGTCCTACAAAGCCATCTTAAAAATTCCAGTAGGCAGCACTATCGAGACACTTTTTGGAAATTCAGAAGAGACATCAGAAGAAGTGTTAGAGTTTGTCCTTTCGCACAACTTCGGTACGAGGTTCGCTAGCAATGACTCTGAAGGGGACCCTTCTGACACTGCAGGGTCGACTCAATACTATGGACCCTATATGGAATCATTAACTCGATATGTCTCTATCCCCGGCTCTACAGTCACCCCAAGGCCGATTGAAGAGTACATTGACTTGCCAGAACCTGGAATGCACCATTTAGTAGAGGGGGACACTTTTGTCTTGGCGAGGGTTGCAGACAAGGTCTATGAGATAAAGATCGTAGAAATTGCCAGCGATTAAAAAGTGCTGAATGGATTTTGGCACTTGCTATATCATAGGGGGCAACTGCTTGGAGCGTGGACCTATGGATACAGTCACTTACGAAATCATCGGGGGCGCAATGGCTGCGCTGGCCCTAGGCATCGGCCTGCAGAGCACCCGGAGACAGCAAAAAGTAAAAAGTGACTCCATCGAAGCAGAAAACACGACACTGCAGTCAAAGGTCACCCAGCTCACCCAAGAGAATGAAAACTTTGTCGAGGCGCTGAAGCTTGCCCAAAGCACCGTGACAGCCATTGAGCAGCAGCTCAAAAAAGCTACCCAAGAGCGCACCACCCTTGAGAAGAGCCTGACACAGGCCCAAACCGAATCGAACGCAACCAAAAGCCAGTTAAAAACCGCAGAAGCGCAGGTCCAGCAAGCCCAAGCTAGCCTCACCGAGCAAATCGAATCGCTCAAAAGCGAGCTAGCCACCGCAAACCAAACTAAAGCGCAGCTCACCACCGAGCAGCAAACAGCGCAAACCCAGCTCGCAGACCTCCAGCAGCAGGTAAAAGCACTCCAAAACGCCCAAACCCAAGTCACTCAGCTACAGGCCGAGCTTACCGAGGCCTCAGCAGCCAAAGACCAGCTCACCGCCGAAAATCAACAGGTTCAAAGCACGGTGAGCACCCTACAGCAGCAGCTCACAGACCTCACTCAGCAAAACGACACGCTGAAAAGCGACCTCCAAACCCAGGCAGACAAACAGACTGAACAGCTCACACCTTTGCAGGAAGCGCTGCAAACAGCCACTGCAGAAAACACGCAGCTAATCGCTGAAAAGCAGCAGTCACAAACCGCGCTAGAGACTTTACAACAGCAGCTGAAAGCGCTGAATGAACAAAACGAAGCCCTGCAACAAGCGCAAGAGACACAAGGGACACAGGCCACAGAGCAGGTGCGATCGCTGCAAGCAGAACTCGACACCATCCGCCAAGCCAAAAACTCTCTACAGCAAGAGCAGCAAACACTACAAACCGCCCACGCCAACCTGCAACAGCAGCTTTCTGAGCTAGCGCAGCAAAACGAAAGCCTACAGCAGAAAAACACTCATCAACAAACCCAGCAAGAAACCCTGCAAAAACAGATCGCCGACCTAGAGCAGCAGCGCGAGCAGCTAGCCAAAGCCAGCGACGAACAGTCAGCCAACCTCATCCGTGAGCAGATTCAGCCCCTCCAGGCAGAACGGGACCAAGCGCAGGCAGAAGCACAAGAAGCCAGCGTGGCACTCGCCACCTTGCAGCAGCGGCTGCAGCAATCAGAGCAAGCCCTCTCAACCGCTCAAGAAACCGCAACCGCCCAGTTCACAGCGATGGAAACCAAGCTGAGGGAACAGATACAGACGCTGTCAGCCGCCCAGTCAGAAGCACAGACTGCCAACCAAAGCGCCCGCGAGAAAAGCGAACAGACCATCAAAACTCTAGAGCAGCAGATCCAGACCCTAGAGCAAAGCAACCAAGAACTCGCCCAGCGCCCAGCGGTCCCCACCGATGACGTAGCGGCTCTCAAAGCAGAAATCGATACGCTTACGGAAGCGCGATCGCACCTCACCCAGCAGCTCACCACCTCTGAAGATGCGGTCTCACAGCTACAGCAACAGCTGAGCCAACTGCAAACAGACAAAGCCTCCCTAGAAGAGGCCATGAAAATCTCACAGGAAGTCATCAGCGCGCTCCAAAAAGCAACAACAGAAGAGAAACCTGCTAAATCTGCCGCCAAATCCACCGTCGAACCTACTGCCAAATCTACTGCCAAGTCAGCAAAGGCAGATACGTCCTCAACTGAAGCTGCTACAAAAGAGACTGAAACAGACAAACCCAAAGAGGCAGAGATCTCATCAGCTGAAGCAGGCCCACTCGCCGGGAAGATCTTCGTCATCACTGGCAAGCTGCACCAGATTACTTACGAACAAATTGCCGACACGGTAACTTCAGCAGGTGGACGCATCAACAAGATGCCCAGTGCCAAAACTGACTACATTGTTGTAGGAGACAATCCTGGCAACAAACTGAAAAAAGCCATTAAGTGCAACGTCCCGCAGCTCAATGAAGTACAGCTACTTGAGCTATTTGAGACGCTGTAGAAAATTTTTGACTAAGCCAATAAATCTCCCTCGGATGGTGCAGGGCACGAACAAAAAAACGCGCTCAAATAGAGATTGTGTTAACTATTTGAGGAAGCGCTATCGTGTCAGTTCGCTCTTTTGCTTTAGCGACGGGTCTTCTATATTCGGTACTGGGTCTGTTTGGCCTAGTGTCAGGATTTGTTGAACCGGCGCAGTCTATTCCATCCTTTATCGAAGAAATTGGTGTTGCCCAGGGATTTGGCTATCTATTCGGGCTGTTTCCTATCGACGTATTTGAAGGGTTTGTTTACCTGGTGATTGGGGTGATGGGGATTGCGGCCTTTGCGGGTAATGAGGTGGTTTCTCGCTTATATGCTGAGGCGCTCGCCGTTTGGCTGGGCTTTTTGGCTATTTTGGGCTGCATTCCCATCGCGAATACCGTCTTTGGGTTGATGCCGATTTACGGCAGCGATGTGTGGCTTCACGGGGTGACGGCACTACTGGGAGCTTACTTTGGTTTCTTCTTAGATAAAGGTCGCCGTGGGAAAGATCCTAGTCCGTCTCAGCCGCTAGAAGCACCCTTTACCGTTAAGCAGTAGGTTGAGCGGCAGATAGTCGAACGATCACCAAGACTGTTTCATAGTTTTGAGATCGATGAGATTGATCTTTCTGCTGAGGCGATCGCTCAACCCGGTCAAACCGAGCTTTCTTGCAAAAAAGTCTGCCGACATTAGCGGTAAACCATACTTCTCCGCACGATGGGCAAGCGTCCTCAGCTTGTTTTCAACTCTGAGCCATAGCTGCCCGGCCCGGGAAACTCTCACGTGGGGCAGACCGCTCGGCGGGTAGCCACGCGCAGCTAGCAGCGGCGCAATCCGAGACTCAATCAGCTGAATTTCACGCTTAGAGAGGCGGCTGTGCCACTGGTTTATCAGCCGCGTATCGGGGAGAGCGTAGCCCGTGTGTTGGGCGTAGCCCATCATCTCTGGATGGTACGACTCACCCAAAAAGTTACAAACTTGCGTGAGCGTACCTTCCGTATCAACAATCAAATCTTCAAACCGCACTTCGAGCTGTCTGTCTGCAGGCAGCTTTATTTTTAGGCTTTCCCACAGCGTCTCTGCCTGCATCCAGCGTTGGGCACCGTGCCAGCCATCGCCAGCCCAGCCCATTTTCATGCACGAGCGAGCCACATCTCGCCCATCTCGCACAATATGAATAAAGCGAGCATTTGGCCATATTTGCAGCAGACGATCAAAGTGCTGATGGACAGTAGCGCCGACAATAGGCTTCTGGCCAATAGCTTGAAACTGCCGAAGAAAGCTATTTACCAGCTCGCAGTAGCCTAGGCTGCGATCAATCGTCAGTCCCTCCATCAGGAAATTTCTATTTGTCAGCAAACGCTGATAATAGTCTGCTAGCGTCGGATGGCGACCGTCATCTTTCATGTGTTGGATGCCGTATCCAAACTCGCCCAAAAACGCCATTTTGGGATGATGGTCTAGCATGAGTCGTAGTAGAGTCGCGCCAGAGCGCTCAGATCCGACTAAAAAGACGGGTCGCTCAATCATGGTGTAAGGCACGATTCGCGACTCTGAAAAAACGTTAGCGTTCTGACCTCGCTTGAACATGGCGCTTTTAGATAGGTAGTTAACCATTGCAGACTGTGAGACACGATGACCGTCGCCGTCGTCTATGAGCTTTCCCATTTGTACATTGACATTTAGACATTGACTAGTGCCAAAATGCCCAGGTTCCTTATTTATGACCTCTTTACGTAAAACATTGAGGCTACTCTGTAAAGCCCCCCAAAGCACTAGAGCCGTATAGAATGACCTGAGCAACCGCTTAACGAATGGATAATGGGCGCTTGAATCTATTTTTTCCACAGTGGCAAGGCGCAGGCAATCTGGGGTTGCTTCTAGGTGCCCAGAAACTGCGCCAGATCCTCTTTGCTAACAAAGCGCCTCAGCAAGCGTTTGTAGAAGTATCTGTTTCAAGCAGCTACCAGCTACAGGTTGAGAACAATATTCTGGGCCATGCGCAAATTGTCGCTCAGCTCGCAGATGCAAACAGACGCCTTCAAACCATCAACCCCCATAGAATTTTCACCATTGGTGGAGACTGCGGTGTCGAAATAGCCCCTGTTTCTTTTCTCAACCAAAGGTATAACAACAATCTAGCTATCGTTTGGCTAGATGCCCACGGCGATCTCAATACGCCGCTTTCCTCTCCCAGTCGCCGCTTTCATGGCATGCCCCTTCGCATGTTGACAGAAAATAACGATGCAACGATTGAACGCTATAAATTTTCAAGGGTAGATGCCAAACAAATCTTTTTGGTTGGCTCACGAGAGCTAGACTCCCCAGAAGAACACTTTATCAAACAGAAATCACTGCCACTGTTCACCGCGTCAGAGATAAACGCAGGAAACTACCTTCCACTCATTTCAGCCATCAAAGCAGCCAAATACAACAATCTCTACATCCATCTCGACCTAGACGTAATAGAACCAACCATATTCCCCCACGTTACCTGTCCCACCCCGAACGGGATAACGCTATCTGGGCTATACCAGTTGCTAAGTGCACTTGCCGATGAATTTACGGTCGTCGGCGCGAGCGTCTTAGAACTATTGCCAAGGCAGGGGATAGAACCGCCTGTCGAAAGTGCGATCGCTGCCATCAGACCCCATGTATCCCAGCTGCTTCGCTAGCGCCCTTCTCAAGATTCGGCCCAAAACCTACCTACTTGTCTGGCAGCTTGTAGCGGCTGACGATTCGCTTTGCAAACTCGGGAACGTGGGCAGCGAGCTTTTCAGGATAGTTGCGCCGCGTATATAGATAGTTGCGCGTGAAGTGAGAGTCGATAGAAAAGCGCGCATATTCCAACCCTTTTGGCCCGATCTTTTCGATCACGACGCCCATCAGCTTAGCGGCCCACATCGGGAGGGTGACGCCTTTGTCGTAGGCAGGGATGCTGTTTTGTACCGCTTGAGTGCGATCGCCCTCACTCATCACCGGCTGCGTCTCAATCAAGCCCTCTAGCAAGTCAAACATCTCAGCGCCCGTGTCATTGCGCACCACAATCCACTGCCAGCCAAAAGGCGCCCCCATATAGCCCACCACGATGTCGGCCAGCGAGTTGGTGTAGTCAAAGCAGCTCATGCAAGAAGGCGCAAACACATCCTTGAGCTGATTCGTCTTCAGACCAAAGAACGGCACCTTCTCTTCCGAGCCATCCTCATGCTTAAAATGCACCCGAAAGTCCTGCATAAATTCGTAGGCCACCACCGTCTCCGGCGACCGACTGGTCGTATCCAAAAATTTCTGTAGTCCCGCCCGGGTCACATTGTCTACACAGGGCATGCCCAGCACATACAGCTTCTCTAGCCCGATCTGGTCTTGCACCGCCCGCAACGCCTGAATCTGGCAGCCAACGCCAATCACCAGCACCCGCTTCATGCCCGACTGCTCAATCTGATCGAGCACAGAGAGATTGGGCGAGAGGGTGGGCTTATTCACACGCGCGGCCAAAATATCTTCTGGCGTACGGGCCACCACCGGCATTGGCTGAAAGCGGTCATCTTCTGTGTTCTGCACGCAGACAACCCCTTCGATTAAGCCCCGATTCAACATCTCAATGGCCAGCGTGCTGACAATGCCAGTCCACTGCGCACCCTCTATCGGGGCTAGCTTGCGCGCAGCCACCATCTTTTGATGCACGCCAAAATACAGCTCGTCCTCATTGTCCAAATCGCGGGGGCGCCCATGGTTAGCATTTTCTAGCTCGCTCACCTGCTGATTCAAAAAGGCGCAGGCATCTTTGACGTAGTGAATGTAGGAAGTGTCGCAAAGGCCGCACTCACTGCAGCGGGCTTTGGCAGGCTTGGCGGCACCGGGCTTCAGAGGTCTCGCTTTGGCATGGGGCCGGGCGTTGGGTTGGGCCAAGGGCTGAGCAGTAGTCATAAACTTGCAGGCAATCCTTAAAGCAATGTAACCGTAATGTAACCTATGATCACAATACCTCAACAGACCATGGGCGCTCCTGCCCTGGCCTTTGTTTCGTAACCTTTCTTTGTGCCCTTCTGTCGTCCGTACATCTTCACTCTCCAACCCGCCAAACACATGCCCGAAGGTCCCGAAATTCGCATCGCTGCCGACAAGATTCAACGCGCTATTCGCCCGCACCCCACCACCGCAGTTTTCTTTGCCTTCGAGCATCTCAAACCCTTCGAATCTGAGCTGACCGGCTGCCGGGTCACCGCCGTTGAAACGCGAGGCAAAGCCATGCTCACCCAC
>JBCBFY010000186.1:0-7036 GCA_038527325.1 Cyanobacteria bacterium J06614_10 | reverse complement strand
AGCGATAGAAAATTTATGTAGCAAAACAACCCGCAGACCTTCTCAAAATTCAACCCAAAAAGAAAATGCTTATTTGGGTCAAGAGTGTCTCTGACCACCGCAACAACAGCGCCTCAGAAAAGTCAGTAATTGCAATCTCTGAAAAGCAACAAATTGTCAGAAGCACTCAGTGAAAGTTCTGTTGAATACTTTTCTGCGACCAGTTAAATAACATTTTTTTTGACAAGAGAGTTAGTGCTAGCACCCGGTTTGAAACCCAAATCAATTATGTTTAATACGTGTTTGGTATATGCATTGTAGGGGAAAGCCTGAATAACCGGGGACGAATTCGATAAAGTTTCTGTAATGCCCTTAGCACAAGCGTTACGCATAGAGTTCGTTTGTTACATCCGACTAGGCAGCGTCTCCGCCAACAACGACATTTTTGACCCTCAAACTAGGCCCGCCGCAGCCAACGGCAAGACCGCTCTGCCCGCCCTTGCCACAGCCACCTGACTCATCCCAGTAAAAATCGTCACCTATGCCTTCAATATTGGCCAGCGTACTAAACACATTTCCAGAGAGGGTGACATCTCTGACAGGTTCAGCCAGCTGTCCGTTGCGAATCATCCAGGCTTCACCCGCTGTAAAGGTAAAGAGTTCACCGTTGGTCTCTCCGCCAATCCAGTTGCGGGCATACAGTCCGTGGTCGATGCCAGAGAACAAATCGGCCACGGGTGTTTTCCCCCGCTCGATCCAGGTATTGGTCATGCGAACGAGGGGAGAGTAGTGATAGTTCAGGCAGCGGGCGTTGCCGGTGGGGCGCTCACCCAGCTCGCCAGCCGTTGCCCGAGAGTGCAGTCGGCCTGTTAGCACGCCGTCTGTAATCAGCTGGGTGGTCGTGGCGGGGGTGCCTTCATCATCGTAGAGGTAGCTACCGCGATGCCCGGGCGGCGCAGCACCATCAAAAATTTGCAGGTTTTCTGGGCCAAACCGTCTGCCGAGGGTCATGGTCTCTAGCAGGTCTGGATTCTCGTAGATCATGTCGGCTTCAGACAGGTGACCAAAGGCTTCGTGGACAAAAAGACCGCTCAAGATAGGGTCAATAACGACGGTGTAGGTATTGCCTTTGACCGGGTCTAGGGTCAGCGCGGTGATGGCGCGATCGCTCGCCCCTTTCACCTGTTTCTCTAGCCCTAGCAAATCTTCATACCCTCGCCGAGAGCCAACGGTTTCTCGTCCGGTTTGCACCTTTTCTCCCTGGCGGGCGATCGCAGCAAATCGCATTTCCATATCGGCCCAGCCCTGCTCAATGAGCGTCCCTTCTGAGGTGGCGATCAGCACCTGCTGATAGCTGTCGCCGTAGCGCACAGACGTCGAGGCCAGCTGAATGTCAGGTGCTTTCTGCGCCGCGCTGTGCGCTTGGGCACCCAGCGTCAAATTGCCACTGCGCAAAACGTCTGTGTAGTGGTGGCAGAGCGCCTTCTTGTCGGCCAGGGAGATCTCTCTAGGATCGGTGCCCGTCAGCGGCAGGTGGCAAGCCTTCTGCACGATTTCAATTGGGGCAAGGGATGTAGTGTCGTCACCAATCAGCCGGGCAGCGGCGATCGCATCTTCCAATCGCGCCGCCAAATCACCAATTCGGTTAAAGCTCGCAAAGCCCCAGCCGCCCTTGTGGCACACCCGCACCTGCCCGCCAATGGCTACGCCCTCACTGATGGCTTCTGGAATATCGTTGCGTAGGCGAATCTGACAGCCTTGCGATCGCTCCAGCCGAATCGCGATGTAATCGACCCGGTGCCGATGCCTCGACAGCAAGTCATCAACGCGATCTTTGTAGCGGTCCATTGGTAGCTCTTTATACACACCCATAGCCTTTGCCCTTTCGTATTAACATTAAGGCATCAAAGTAAATTCTTTTTGGACATTTGCCCAAGCATCTTCATGACTGGTGAACTCGGTTATTCCTTATCTCCGGCGATTCGACGCATTGCCAGGAGCTTTCGGCTACTAGGATGGATTGGGCTTTGGGTACAGGCGGTAGTCGGTGTCATCTCCAGCCTGATGTTTACTATTTTTTTAATGGGGGGAGAGCCACCAGAAGTCAAAGCAGCCGCTGCCCTCTTTACGACACCTGCCCTTGGAACCGTCTTCATCAGTGCCTTTTGGGGCTTTCGCTACGTTTTATTTGGCCGCAAGCTCGCCACCGCCAATCCTGACCTCAGGCCAAAACCAAAGGCCGCCATCCGCATCGTTCGCATTGGCTTGCTCATCAGCCTCATTGGCATGGCCTTAGGCATCATGGGGGCAGAATCCATCGTTGCTCGCTTTTTGTCAAAAGCACTGGATCAGGGCTTTTTTGCGTTGGGTGCTGGTGGCACCGCGCCAAATATCATCACAGCAGGCGACATTTTGGCGATGTTTTCTGCCACGAATGCCATTTTCGCCCTTTTTATTGGGCTGTGCGTTTCACTGTGGCTGCAGTACATTGTCGACCGCTAGACCGACCGCGAGCGGGCTAAGCGCTTGGTTGCGTCAAAACCTCGACCCGGGCTGCTGCAAAAATCGAATCTCTTCGGGGGTACTCTGGCGGCCCAAAATTTCATTGCGGTGGGGAAACCGTCCAAACTGCTCAATGATATCCCGGTGCCGAATCGCATAGTCTAGGCCGCCTTTGAGCCCTTCATCCAGGTTTGGAAAGTCTTCATTTAGGGCGGTCATCAGGGCAACGCAGCGATTTTGGTGGGCGATCGCTTCGCTATGCTCGAAGGGTAAATACACAAAAAATCGCTGGGCAGGGATGAGGGTCTGGTGTATCCCTGACTCCACTAAATGCTGAGCAACCACTAGCGCTTTACCGTCGGTTGCAAAGCTTTTGGGCTGTCCTCTGTATACATTGCGTGGGAACTGGTCGAGCAATAGCAGCAAAGCAACGGCAGATTCGGGCAGTCGCGTCCAGTCGTCGTACTCACCGGCAGCTGCCCGCTCGACATCATCCAAAAACTGCTGGCGAAGCTGGTTGTCAAAATCCGCATTTTTGATGAACCAGGCCCGGCGGTAGGTGCCGTAGTCTGGATGGGTGCGATCGCCAAACCAAAACTGCAGTAGGGCATCAGCACGGGGAGGAAGAGACATTTGTCTGTTTTTTCTTGAAAATAGGGCAGTGTTGAAACAATGTGCCGTTCTTTTAAGTTGTAACTTCTAGACTGCACTTCTGAGCTGTGTATCGGAGCACGCTAGAAACAATTTTAATCGGGGCGTCCGAGGCCACACAAGGCCAGACGACTCCGCCTGTCAATCAGGCCATTAGAATTGGCCGATGTCTATATGTCTATTCTTTCAATTGCACTTGCCATTGCCATCATCTTGGCAGTCGTATCATGGCTGACTGGCTACCAGCTACCCATTCGGCGTCGTGTCGGGGGCGGCGGCCACACCAGCCTGCCCCGCGCTCGCGGCGTCTCCCGCAAAACCCGCAAGCAGCTCCTCGGCCTTGTCGGCGGGAACGCGGCGGTGGCTCAGCGACTGGTAGAAGATGTCAGCAGCCGCAATCCTGGCCGCACAGAGCAGTGGTGCTGGGAAAAAGCCATTTACGATATTGAGCGCGATCGCAGAGCCTAATCTCTCATCCAGTTATCCGTCTGATTGTCCTTCTCAGCCGTTCGCGACAGATAAGCACTGTGTATCCAGGCATGAATCTATCAATTCAACCGGATTTTTCAGCCAGCCCTTTGTAGTCAGAAAATAGCGGATACATAACTTATACAAGTGTTTTTCCCTAGCAAAAGTTACTTTCATCAAGCTTGTGCTTAAAACTGCCAAATAAACTGCAAACCCATCGTTCTATTCAGAGAACCAGTTGATAAACTGAACCGAGTCAGAAATAACCTGGCAATGCATTTGATGGGAACCGCTTAAAGTTTCAATCAATTTTTTTTAATTTGATGGCCCGACTCGGGCATCCTTTTCCAGAGACTTTATAAGCAACTCCTCTACAACTCTGTATCGTAATAATCACTAAATCTAAGGACAACTTCTATAATGACGACGCAATCGAAGCGGGCGCTAATAACGGGCATCACCGGACAGGACGGTTCTTATCTAGCCGAGCTACTGCTTGAAAAGGGCTACGAAGTTCACGGCGTCATTCGCCGCACCTCCACGTTCAATACCGACCGCCTCGACCACATCTACGTCGACCCGCACAAAGAAGATGCCAGACTCTTCTTGCACTACGGCGATCTCAACGACGGCACCATGCTTCGCCGCATTTTAGAGCAGGTGCAGCCTGCCGAGGTCTATAACTTGGGCGCTCAGTCTCACGTTCGGGTTAGCTTCGACTCCCCCGAATACACCGTCGACACAGTGGCCATGGGCGCACTACGCTTGCTAGAGGCCATTCGCGACTATCAGCAGCGCACTGGCGAAGAGGTGCGCTTTTATCAAGCCGGTTCGTCAGAGATGTTCGGCAAAGTGCAGCATGTACCCCAATCAGAAGAAACGCCTTTTTATCCGCGCAGTCCCTACTCTTGCGCCAAGGTATACGCCCACTGGCAAACCATTAACTACCGCGAGTCGTACAGCATGTTTGCCACCAACGGCATCTTGTTTAACCACGAATCGCCCCGACGCGGCGAAACCTTCGTCACCCGCAAAATTACCCGTGCCGTTGCACGCATCGTCGCCAAACAGCAAGAAAAGCTCTACCTCGGCAACCTCGATGCCAAGCGCGACTGGGGCTACGCCAAAGACTACGTCAAGGCCATGTGGCTAATGCTGCAGCAAGAAGAGCCCGGCGACTTTGTCATTGCCACCGGCGAGACCCACTCTATCCGAGAATTCTTGGACGTCGCCTTCAACTATGTCGGTCTCAACTGGAACGACTACGTCGCCTTCGATGAGCGATACCTCAGACCGGCAGAAGTCGACCTGCTAATCGGCGACCCGACAAAAGCAAAGAAAACCCTCGGCTGGGAGCCAGAAGTCACCTTCGAAGGCCTGGTCAAGCTCATGGTAGATGCCGACCTAGAAGCCATTGGCCTCCCCCCCATCAGCCAGCACAAAAATGGCAGCACCCCAGACATTGCCACTATCCGCGGCCAAATGGCTAATTCGATGTCTTAGCCATGATGTCTGTTGCGAGCCAGTCGCCCCACACGGCAACTGGCTCGCAACACGGACAGAAAAATGGGCGTGCTCTACCGAATCAAGCTTTCTGCCAGCTCTATGAAAACGTTGGCAAAGCAAAGTTTAGTGAGACAATTTGAGCGTGTAGTTGGGACGAGTGAGTAACGGTTATGGAACTGGCGAATAAGAAGATTCTGGTAACCGGTGGAGCCGGTTTTCTGGGTAAGCAGGTGGTTGAGCAGCTCAAGCTTGCAGGCGCAACTCCAGACAATATTTTGGTGCCGCGATCGCGCGACTACGACCTCACTCAGATGGAAGCCTGCCAGCGAGCAGTCGCCGGGCAAGACGTGATTGTGCACCTAGCGGCCCACGTTGGCGGCATCGGGCTAAACCGAGAAAAGCCCGCCGAGCTGTTTTATGACAACCTGATGATGGGCACGCAGCTCATTCATGCCGCCTACCAAGCCGGGGCCGAAAAGTTTGTCTGCGTCGGCACCATCTGCGCCTATCCCAAGTTCACCCCCGTCCCCTTTAAGGAAGACGACCTCTGGAAAGGCTACCCCGAAGAAACCAACGCCCCCTACGGCATCGCCAAAAAAGCCCTCCTCGTTCAGCTAGAGGCATACCGGCAGCAGTACGGCTTCGACGGCATTTACCTGCTCCCAGTCAACCTCTACGGCCCCGAAGACAACTTCGATCCGCGCAGCTCCCACGTCATCCCAGCGCTCATTCACAAAGTTCATGAAGCCCAGATGCGCGGCGACAAGACCCTTCCCGTTTGGGGCGATGGTAGCCCCACCCGCGAGTTTCTATACTCCACAGACGCAGCCAGAGGCATCGTCCTCGCCACCCAGCATTACTCAGACGCAGCCCCCGTCAACCTAGGCACCAACTCAGAAATTTCTATTCGCGATTTGGCAGAGCTGATCTGCGAGGTCATGGAATTTGAAGGCGAGCTAGACTGGCAAACTGACAAGCCCAACGGCCAGCCTCGCCGCTGCCTAGACACTGAGCGAGCCAAGCAAGCATTCGGATTCGAAGCGCAAACCGACTTTAGAGCTGGGCTAGAAGCGACCGTTGAATGGTACCGGCAGAACGCGGTCTTGCAGCCTGCGTAGGCGTTCATTCGCGAGGCACATACGCATTTAGCGAAATAGCCATATAATATGTTCGCAGTAGTCGCAAACAAAGCAGCAGCAAGCCATGGCAGAGGAAAACAAGTCGGCAGAACCCGCTAACGAAACAGCAGGTGCGCAGCCAGAAGACACCGCTGCCGAGAGCAAAAAGCCAGATACCGATAAAAGCATCAAAGACGCAGACACCAAAGATGCCGGTGAACCTGCCGCCAAAGTAGACGACAAAAATGCTAAGCCGGGCGGCAAGCCCGCAGCTAAGTCTGAAGACAAGGCAGCAGCCGAAAAGAAAAAACCTGCGGCTAAGCCTGCTGCAGACAAAAAGCCTGCTGCCAAGAAAAAGGAAAAACCCCCCAAGGTAGAAGATAAGCCGTTCAATGAGTTTATGGAACAGCACTATCTTCCTAGCCTGAAAGAAGCCATGGCCAAAGAAGGCATTGACGACCTAAGCCTCGAATTTGCTCAGCGCAAGCTAGAAGTGATGGGCCAAAACGACGCCGAACCCTACTGGCAAGTGCAAGGTCAGTGGAAAGAAGACGGTGAAGGCCAGCGCCAATTCAATATTGCCTTTATCGACGAAGATATCAAAGGGCAGAAAGTCTTTACGCTGGCCACAAATGGCGCCAAACCGAGCACCATCGAGCAGTTCATGGGCGACGAGCGCCGCATTACGCTAGACCTGATGGTGCTCTACACGGTTCAGCGACTGAACGGACAAAAGTGGCTAACGCGTAACTAGAAGCCAATCTTTCATGTTATCTCTATCGCTACTGTAGATGTGCCTCACTCGACACATC
>JBCBFY010000185.1:0-7239 GCA_038527325.1 Cyanobacteria bacterium J06614_10 | reverse complement strand
TGGGTGGCTTTTGGAAAGACAACGCCAAAACGACTTCTCCTCTGGAGGGGTGGCCGGAGCGCAGCGGAGGTCGGGGTGGGTCCGCAACGTAGGCAATTAGCCAATGTCTCATAATGCCAATGTCGTTATATGTACACAAAAACCTCCAAAGGAGAAGTCGTTTTGGCGTTGTCTTTCCAAAAGCCACCCACCTAAATCTCTGACTGACTGAGTGGCCGATCCAAAAAGGGAAAAACAAATGCGATGGGGGCTTTTTCCTTGAGGGTGACGCGGGCGATCGCAGGCATACCCGCAATCGGGGCCATGTCGCTAGCGCCAGTAGACCAAAAATAGTTGCCAGCGTCATCCTGGCTGGGCAGGGTGATGACCTCTACGTAGGTTTCGCTGAGCTGACTTTCTCGGGCGGCTTCGATGGTGGTGATAGAGGGCTCTGAGACGGAGGCTACTTGCGCTCTGAGCCCTCCGGCTACTTGTGCCCCTTCTACATCTGGAATGAGTAGGACTTCCATGCCCGGCTGAATTTGGGCGATTTCTCCGGCGCTAAAGTAGGCCACCCCAACGAGCTGGGTTGGGGACATGTCTAGCGAGTTTTCGGGCAGCATTTCGGCGACGGTATCGGCAAAGACGAGGGCACCTTTGCCGGTGGTGGTGACGGGAATGCGTCCGACGATGCTCCAGATCAGGCTGCAGGTGAGCAGGCCGCCTAGCGCTGCGAGCGGAAGCCAGCTACGCGGCGTGACAATCTTCATCAGCTGGTCGAGCTGTTCGGGAGAAGAGAGTCTCTCTAGCGCTTCTTTGCGAAAGATGCTGTTGTTATCCATAGGATTGATAGTGAATTTTACGCTTCTACTCGCAGCCGCTTGAGCATCCAGTCAAACTTTTTGCCGCCTTGAGAGGCCCGCTGCAGCGCTTCCATATCTAGCTCATCGTCGAAGGTTGGGTCGTTGTTGCTATCTGCCGCTGAAGCAGACCGGCACTCTGTCGCGGTGACTGAGGCAAGCAAGTGCGCTGTCTGAGTGGCAATCACCCGGTAGAACCGGGCGGCAAAGCTCAGATCTTCCTGTAGCTTGATCACCATTTGCTGGCGGGGGATGCTCAGCACCTTTGACTCGCGGCTGGCATAGATTCTCACTGGCAGGGGTTTGAAGTCTAAAAAAGAGATCACGCCGGGTAGGCCCCCTCTCGAAATGAAGGCCAGTGGGCTAAACGCCTGGCTTTGGCTAGAGAGCACATGGGTGCAGCCAGAGAACGGGTCGTAGGGGGTATCGGTGGTGGCGATGGTCAGCTGGCCATCGAGCACGGTGTAGAGCGCATCGACGGGGCGACCCATATGAAGCAACACGTCATTCGCCGCAATCCGCTCCACTTTTCCGGTTCGCAGCATCCAGTCCATATCGCTGTCGTGCAGTTCACCAAACACAAACAGCGCCTCTTTGACCATTTGCCCAGACCGGTAGCGCAGCAGCTCACTGCGATCGCTGACGGCTTCGAACTGATGCCGAATACGCTCGGACATAATGAGTGCGATCGCCCGGTAAAAGTGACTGGCAAAACTCACGTCTGTCTTGAGCTTTTGTAGGAGGGCGGCCTTGGGTATGGAGAGAACAACGGCCTCAGACTTGGCGCTAATCACGCTGACAGGCTCTGTGCTAAACAGCCAGCCAGCGCCTAAAATGTCTCCCCTGTTGAGCTGTGCAAATTCTCTGCCGCTGCAGGGAGCGCTCATCGCTAGCTGACCTTCTAGCAATAGGTACAAGACGTCTAGCGTATCTCCTGGAAGAATTAACGGCGTCTCGACACTTAGCTGCTGGCGTACTCCCGTTGTGACCATCCAGTCGATATCAGCGTTACTGAGTTCTCTAAGTAGGATGTCAGACATAGCTATTGATAATTATAAGGAGGACTTGTAGAAGAGCATCCTTTCAAAGGGGACAATCTTATCGGCATGTTCTCTCCTTCAAAGTTAGAGCATCGTGGCAACTTTGAATGTATTTGTTTGATTTTTTTAGATGTTTTTTGAGCTTTCTCAGACTTCTCTCATAATTCACTCATTTTCTTTTTATAGAGCTTAAAAGAATCTCCTGGGTTTGTATATAAGTGTGTTCATAGCATTACGTTTCTTTTCGAGGTGGGCGAGAAAGTAAATATTCCTCGCCCGTCTGAAAGTAATTCTGTTGTCTGTGCTAGTCTTCAAATAACGGGTCTTTAGAAAGGTTGAATACTCCGGTTTTTCTCAAGCGAGCCTTCTTCTCAAGCAAATGCCCACAGCAAATGCACAAAGAAGTCTCCATAGCCAAGGCTTTCTCAGCCAAGCGCTCTCAAGCAGAGTCTTTCGAGCATAATTCCTCAAACATATTTTCTTAGACACGCTTTCCCAGATGGCTGTGTGTTTGAGATGTCTGTTTGCAGTGCCTGTATGAAAGCTCCTGCCGCTTTTTTTGAGATCTTCCGAGGTTGACTTTTTTAAGGTACTTTCTGTTACTTTTTCTGTTGATACTGTTCTCTACTACAAGGTGATTCCCATGGAAGAGCAAAACAAGAATGTTTCAAATGATGCTCAGCTTTCTGAAGACCAACTGAAGGAAGTTGCTGGCGGCAAAAACATTCAGCAGCGCCGTCTAGAGCACTTAGATAATCAAACTAAGAGCGTTGACGATATTCAAGAAACTCGTCTAGAGCACTTGGATTCTCAGACTAAATAGACATCGTTTTGAAAGCTTTCTAAATAGCTTTCATCCAAAAAGATAGATGAATGATTTATGGGCTCTTCTCAGTGGCTTTGGCTTCTGCCTCCCTTGAGAAGAGTTCATTTTGTTGAAAGGGCTTGTTGAAAGGGGTTTATTGAAATTTATAGATCATCTCTCAAGATGTAGCCCACACTACGAATGGTGTGTATCAATCGCTTCTCATCACTGAGTTCAAGCTTTTTGCGCAGATAGCGAATGTACACTTCAATAATGTTGGAGCTGCCTGCGTACTCGTAGCCCCAGACGTTTTCAAGAATTTGTGAGCGGGTCAATACCTGAAAGTAGTGATTCATCATGTAGGCGAGCAGGTCAAATTCTTTGGCCGTGAGCCGAATAAAGCGATCGCCTCGAAAGACCTCTCGGGTTTTGCGATTGAGCTGCAATCCTGCGCAGCGCAGCACGGCATTCTTACGACTACTGGCCTGCCGATGATTGAGGCTGGCCTGCACCCTTGCAAAAAACTCTTCTTTGACAAAGGGAAGGGAAATACAGTCGCTGGCGCCTGCCTCTAGCCCTGCAATGCGCTTGGCGGCGCTGTCGTCTTCGGTGAGAAGAATAATCGGCTCTTCGATTCTGCTAGAGCGGAGGCGATCGCACACCTCTAGCCCAGAGAGCCGGGGTGGTGACCAGCTGACAACTACCAAATCTGTGGTGATTCTTTTGACTGCGAGCAGCCCTCGCATGCCATCGTGAACGACGCTCACTTGGTAACCCTTGGCGTTTAGGTCCATTTGTAGGGTTTCGGCGAGTTCTGTTTCCCCTGCGATGATGACAATATGCTTGAGCTGGGCCGGTCGGGGAATAGAGCGTAACTGACGAGATGGGTGCAAACCAGATATGTGCAAACTAGATAAGTGTGAACTACTGCGATCGCTTAACAACATAATGCGTACCTGCTAGATACCATAGTCGCTACCTCATCGGGGCTCGGTAGAGCTAACAACAACCCGTGCAATGCAGAGCAACTACACTCGCAAAGTGCCCTATCTGCAAGCCCACATGTTGTCAGACACGCAGAAGGATTACATGGTCTATCTTGCCTCAGCAATTGCGGAAATTCACGCAAATTGCAGGTAAGCACCTTTCCGATTTTGGAAAGAATGACGACAGTGAAAAATCGGTTCAAACGCTAGTAAAACGATGTTGACACGGCTCAAAGCGAGTAATTTTCTACTTTTTTGAGATATTTCACTGGCTTTATCATTGATAAAAGAAAATATGGCGGTGATTTTGAGCTGGAAAAATTAATGATTGCTTTAGAATGCTCGCGATATTATTTCTTGGGCCAGCTGAGTTCGCACTGGGTGCCCTGGGGGTGATGGGTACGTCGGTGAAACTGTCCGCCTAGCCGGTAGGCGATCGCCGTTGCCTGCCGGGTCCCTTGTCCGATGCTCCTAGCGCTAGAAGGTGCGCTGTGGCCATTGTCTACTATCTGTAAGCTATGGCGCACTGCACTGCTCGTGGCAATCACATCAATACGGGTCGCGCCAATGGCATGTTTGCCAATATTTAGCAGACACTCTTGTAAAAAAAGACAGAGGCTTCTTTTTTGCTCAGTGGTAAAGCTGCTGCTATCAAAGACTTCAAAATTTGGAGCAATGTAGGTTTGAACGGTATTAAAACCGGGCAGAGGCTGGCTGAGGGTGTGTTCATACACCTGGTATAGCAAGTCGGAGAGGGGCTGCCTCAGGTCGAGAACGGTGCTATCTGCCAGATAGAAACTGTCTGTGCGGGCGGTGGTGTCTTGGCGCAGGTACTCGAAAATGCTGCGCATTTCAGTGTTGAGACTCTGGAGCTGTTGTTGGAGTTCGGTGGGGGGGAGGGTCTGCTCTCCGAGGCTGCGCAAAATGGCGGCTAGGTGCTGCAACGGCCCATTGTGCACCGCTTCGTAGGCGCGCTCAATGGTGAGCCGTCGCTGGGCTAGCTCCAGACGCAGGTCTCGGTCAAAAAATGTGGTCGCCAGCCCCGAGCCGTAGAGGGCTAGCGCCGCAGGCACGAGGGGAATCCACCAGTGTAGGACCAAACTCCACTGACACAGCGCGACCAGCAGCGCAGCGGAGAGAAACAGGCTAAGAATGCTCTTCCACGGAGACTGCAAAATAACGCTGATGACAATGCCAAAGAGTCCCCAACCGATGATCCATAGGATTTCAACGGGTTCTGGCCAAGTTTCAAGAAAGCTTGGGCGGGTTAGAACAGAATGGACAATTTGCTGTGTGGCGTGAGCATGAATTTCCATGCTGTAAATGATTTTGGTGGGTAAGCTCAGGTTTGAGAGACTCTGGGCGTATAGGGTGGACTGGGCGGCGGAGGTGATGAAGCTTTCTTTGGCGCTGGTGGCGAGTTCGCCGATGATGACGATGCGATCGCGTAGCTGCTGCGGATTGACGTTGCCAGCTAGCAAGTCGCGTAGAGAGAAGGTCGCGTAGGGCATTTGCAGCTGACAAAAATTTATCAGCATCTGGCTGTTGCTCGCATCTGCGCGAACGTAGCCGCCGGAGTAGGGATGAAACTGGGAAATGGCCACCTCGCCTAGCCGAATGGGATCGCGGCTATCGGTCTCTTCTGTCGTTAGGGCGATGTCTTTATCTTGCAGATAGCGTCTGGCTAGCTGGAGTGATAGAGAGTATTTTTGCAGGCTATCTGTGTCGGTATCGGTCATGAGGGCAATGCGGCGCACCTTTCCGTCGGCATCGACAACGATGTCGGCAAAGCCAATTTGGTCGGGGGACATGCCTGCCGGAGGGCCTACGTTCATGGTGGGCTCTGGGCTGAGGACGGCCTCCACTGCGACGATGTTGTCGCTAGACTGCAAGATTTGTTGGAGCGCAGCTTGGCCTTCGCCGATGGGCTGCGCTCTCAGCATGTCTAGCCCGATGACCTTAGGCTGATACTGCTGCAGGCGAGCGATCGCCTGGGCCAAAATCTCGTCTGAAATGGGAAAGCTACCGGTGCTCTGATAGTCGGCTGTGTCGATAGTGACCATTGCGATGTGCTGCTGACTTGCCTGCATGGGACAGTGGCGGGAGAACACATCAAGGGCCATCCACTCCTGCGATTGCAACAAGCCTCCCAAGCGGACAATGCAGACCAGCGAGATGATCAGCGTGCCGGGTAAGATGACCTCACGCCAGCCCGCGATTCTCTCTTTTAGTAAGCGCCATAGTCGGGTGGGATCCATCGTCTTTGCCTAGTGGCTGCTGTAAGCGCGGGCTAGCTCAGTGAATGAGTCCGGCTTTTCGGGCAGCAATTTGGATTTGAATACGCAGGTCTTTGTTGGGATCGTCGTAGATATTGAGCGCGTCTTGAATGCGGCTCCAGTAGTTGCGGATGGTGCGATCGCTCAGTCCCATTTCCCGTGCGATCGCCTTATCAGAAAGGCCTTCGTGATATTTCAGCTCAAGCACCTGTAGCCATCTACGGTCGAATTCAGGACGCGATCGCACCTCTGGCGGCAGATAGATAGAGCCTCTGAGCGAAACTTCAACAGAATCTAGCATGGTTGCGATGGAGTAGGCCTTGTCCATGGCAACAAATCCACCACCGTAGGCATTGATTCTGGGCTTTAGCCGAAAGAGGGGCTTGATGTTGGTGCTCAGCACCATAATATTAGGCGCTTCTGGGCTGGTCATCAATGCATTTAGCAGCTGAATGCCGACTTCTGTTTTGGCGGGTGCCCCTTCAGCCTCGGGCAGGCTAAGGTCCACAATTACCAGGTCAAAGAGGTTTGGCGCTAGCTGATTAATTTTCTCTTCGGCGGATTGTTTGGTTTTAGCGGTTTCGATTTGGGCCTGGGGATATCTTCTTTGTAGCGCTGGAACAGTGCCTTCTAAGATAGCCTCGTGGTCGTCAACGACTAGGAACCGTTGACTCGAGACCGCGGATGTCTGCGTACTCATTGTTTTGGGAGCTTGTGAGCGGTTCCGAGAGATTGTTGAAATCGTGATGCACTCGCGGACCGTTTTGATTTGGCTGACTTTCCATATTTGGAAGAATCTTTTCAAGAAAATGCGCTTTGCGAGCGACTTTTTGGAAGTTTTTTGTTAAGGTGTTGAAAGGGGGAATGCTTGTTTTGCTATTTGAGTGGTTGAGCGGTGGTTGAGCGGTGGTCAAGTGGTGGGCAAGCGAAGCCAGCCCCAGTGCACTTACTGGAGAACTGTCTGGAGAATTGTGTGAGAAGTGCGAGAACTCTCTAGTGAAATATGCGATCTAGGGAAATATGCGATAGAGGCTCAGCAAAAAGGGAACTGTCTTTGAGGGGTATCGATGCATCGAGCACCTCTAGTCCAGTTCCCTTTTGCTTTTGCTCTGCTCAGCTACTAGCGATATGACCACTAGCAACATGACGGTGCGCGTTTCTATTTGCTAGAGTCGCGCTCGTCCAAGCCTTCAAGACGCGTCTTCTGGATGTCGTCGACGCTCTTAGTTTGGCTATCTAGGTGCTCTATGCGTCGCTGGTGGACATTCTTACCACCTGCAACTTCTTGGAGCT
>JBCBFY010000184.1:0-7278 GCA_038527325.1 Cyanobacteria bacterium J06614_10 | reverse complement strand
CGTTTTGGCGGCCTACGTCTCGTTTGGGGTGCCTGCGGAGCACCTGATCGCTGCGTCGGTGATGTCTGCCCCGGCAGCGCTGGCTATCTCTAAAATTATGTTTCCAGAAACTGAGACTTCACCGACCCAGGGCAAGGTGAGTATCCCTGTAGAAAAGTGCAATGCAAATGGGATTGATGCCATGGCAACGGGTGCCCTAGATGGCCTGCGGCTGGCGCTCAATGTGGGGGCTATTATTATTGCTTTTTTGGGGGTGCTGGCGGCGCTGAATGCTTTTATTGGCTTTGTGGGTGGGCTGGTGGGCTTTCCGGGCCTTTCTCTGGAGGTTATCTTGGCGGTGCTGCTGGCGCCGATTGCTTGGCTGATGGGGGTTCCCTGGGCTGACTGTAGCGCCGTGGGGACGCTGCTGGGCAAAAAAACAATTCTGAATGAATTTATTGCATATTTGGATCTGCAGGCGCTGATTGAGCAGGAGAGTATTTCTGAGCGGGCGATTATCATTGCGACCTATGCGCTTTGTGGCTTTGCCAATATTGGCTCTATTGGTATTCAAATTGGAGGGATTGGGGGGATTGCGCCGAACCGGCAAGGTGACCTTGCCAAAATTGGGGTGCGCGCTATGGTGGCGGGTACTTTGGCGTGCTTTACGACGGCCTGCATCGCTGGCATGTTGTTGTAGTGGGTTGTTGGGCCTGGTGGGCTTGGTAGGCTTGGTGGGCTTGTGACTGGGTGGTCACGAAACTGCGCGGATGCCGATACAATGATGACTTGCAAACACTTTTCTCTTTTTGACGATGGCAGCTGATAAGTCCAACCCCTCGCCGAATGCCGCTGAGAGCAGCGATTCTGGCATCGAAGGCATTCGCGCGACACGCTTGCAAAAGGTGGAGGATTTGAAGCGGGCGGGTCAAACGCCCTATGCCTACAGCTGGGATGTGACGCACCCCATCGCAGATCTGCAGGCTAAGTTTGCGGACTTGGCGGCGGGGGCGGAGGAAGATTTTGAGGTGTCTGTGGCTGGGCGGATTATGGCTCGGCGGGTGTTTGGGAAGCTGGCCTTTTTTACGCTGCAGGATGAGACGGGCACAATTCAGCTGTATCTGGAGAAGAAGACGATTCAGGCGGAGATGGCTGAGACGGATGAGCAAGCGTTTAACCATCTGAAGCAGCTGACGGATGCGGGGGACATCTTGGGGGCTAGGGGCACTATTAAGCGCACTGACAAGGGTGAGCTGTCGGTGAAGGTGCGGCAGTATGCCATGCTCACGAAGTCACTGCTGCCGCTGCCCGATAAGTTCCATGGGCTGACCGATGTGGCTAAGCGCTATCGTCAGCGCTATGTGGACCTGATTGTGAATCCGGAGGTGCGGGACACGTTTCGGAAGCGGGCGCAGGTGACGGCGGCGATGCGGCGGCATCTGGATGAGTTGGGATATTTGGAGGTGGAGACGCCTGTATTGCAGTCTGAGCCCGGGGGGGCCGAGGCGCGGCCTTTTGTGACTTATCACAATACGCTCGATATGGAGTTGTATTTGCGTATTGCGACGGAGCTACACCTGAAGCGGATGGTGGTAGGCGGCTTTGAAAAGGTGTTTGAGCTGGGGCGGGTCTTTCGTAATGAGGGGGTGTCTACTCGGCACAATCCTGAGTTCACCACGATTGAACTGTATCAGGCGTATGGTGACTATGAGGACATGATGGCGCTGACGGAAACCATGCTTGAGCAAATTGCTGAAGCGGTGACGGGGAGCGCGACGGTGACCTATCAGGGTACTGACGTTAGCTTTGCTAAGCCTTGGAAGCGGATTACGATGCACGCGGCGGTACAGGAGAAAACGGGGCTTGATTTTGCGGCGTTTGACGATTTGGCTGCGGCGAGGCAGGCGGCGAAGGCGGCGGGGATTGAGGATGTGGAGGGCTGTGAGAGTATTGGCCATTTGCTGAATGAAGCGTTTGAGCAAATGGTAGAGTCGTCGCTGATTCAACCCACGTTTGTGACGGATTATCCGGTGGAGATTTCTCCACTATCTAAGCCCCATCGCAGTAAGCCGGGGCTGGTGGAGCGCTTTGAGCTGTTTATTGTGGGCCGGGAGACGGCGAATGGTTTTTCGGAGCTGACGGATCCGATTGATCAGCGATCGCGATTGGAACGGCAGGCGGCAAAGAAGGCGGCGGGTGACTTGGAAGCCTGTAGCCTTGATGAGGATTTTATTACGGCGCTAGAGTATGGGATGCCGCCGACGGTGGGGATGGGTATTGGGATTGATCGGTTGGTGATGGTGCTGACGGATGCGGCGAGTATTCGGGATGCGATCGCGTTTCCGCTACTCAAGCCTGAGAAGTCTGAGCGTGAGTAATGGCCATGGAATAATTGCCTTGCTTGACTGCCGATGTGGTAGCTGAATGGCTAGGCAACTTTTTGGCGCCGGAGCTGGCTTTCGAGGAGGCCGTAGGCGCGTTCGAATTGTGCGCCGATGAGGCAAGAGAGCAGCGCTACGATGGCAAACCGTGGCCAGTAGGAGGGCACGAAGTTGGTGGCAATGGGCCAGAGCACTAGGTAGACATTCATGTGGGTTAGATAAATGCCGTAGGAGTATCTGCCAAAAAGGGCGCTTACGATGGGCGTAATGAGTCGGTCTGTGACTTTAGCGGTGACTTTTAGGGTGGGATGGGTGGCGAGCTGGGAGAGGCAAATGAGGGTGCAGAAGAGGCTGACGGTGATGATGGCGTCTTCAAAAATGTTGAAAATGGGATGGTTTATCCATTTGAGAGTGAGGCCAACTAAGAAGCAGGACAAACTAACCGGCAAGTAGAAGGGATTGAAGAGGAGATTTTGCAGTCGGTGGGAAGGGGCTGAGGTGAGCAGGGTGATGGCTAGATAGATGCCGAAGGTGAAGTCGAACAATCTGGCGGGGAAGAAGGCAAAGGCGACGGTTGCCCAGCTGCTATCGATGGGGGCGAAGGCGAAGACTGCGCGATAGGCGAATGAAAATAGCAGGGTGCCTAGCAGTAGTTTGGACCAGCCCCAGTGTCTGCCAGCCTGGATGAGGACTGGGAAAATAAAGTACAGCTGCAGCGACAGGCCGATGTACCACCAAGCGCCATTGAGGAAGTAGTAGTATTCCGGAATGACGTTGCGTAGGGTGGTGATGGTGGCGAGGAATACGCTAAGTAGGGTGAGGGGGCCGGATTGCCAGAGCGTTTGGCCGAAGGGTGCCCAGGCGGGGTTGGCGGTGTATAGCAGGGCGGCGAGGGCGACGGAGATCCAGAAGAGCGGGAAGATTCTGAGGACGCGCTTTTGCCAAAAGTCTCTGAGGGGGAGTCTGCTGGTGCCCTGGCTGCCATACTTTTTCCACCAGGAGGCGGTGAGGCCAAATCCGCTGATGACGAGAAAAATATTAACGCCGGTATTGCCTGCTGCAATGATCAGCTCTAACGTGGTGTCGATGGTGCTTTTGAGATTACCTTGGGAGAGGGTTTGTAGCGATTCGCTGAGGTTTAGGTAGCCTCTTGTGTTGCCCATGAGGTGAAAGGCGACTATCCACAGGATGGCCCATCCTTTTAGGATTGGCAGGGCTTTGCTAATGCGGGTGTAGGCGTTTTGAGGATGGGTTTGTGGGCTGGCGGCCATGGGGAAGGTGTAGAAAAATCGGCTGCAGAAAGCGGTTGTAAAGGGCTGGCTGCTTCCAGATTTTTCCCATAAGCGATCTATTCTTCACGGGTGTGGGAGATGCGGTTGGGGTGTGGGTAGATAGATTGCAAGAGATGGATGGGTTCACTAAACTGCAGGAAGTAATGGGGCTTGAGGACTGAAGGTGGTTGAAAGCGTGGAAAAGAAGGTGGCAGAAAAGCAGGCGGAGAAGGGGGCGCGGGCTGTTTACGATGTTGTTATTGTTGGCGGTGGGGTGTGCGGGACGGCGCTGCTGTATAGCTTGAGCCGGTACACGAATGTTGAAAAGGTGGCGCTGGTTGAGAAGAATGCTGAGGTGGCGCTGGTGAATTCGCGATACACCAGCAATAGCCAGACGCTACATTTTGGCGATATTGAAACGAACTATACGCGGGAGAAGGCGGAGAAGGTGAATGCGGGGGCTAGCCTGGTGAAGGCCTATTTGCTGAAGTATGACGTTTGCCAAAACATATATACGAAGTATCACAAGATGGTGCTGGCGGTGGGGGCGCAGCAGGTGGAGAAGTTGCGCGATCGCTATGACGTTTTCAAGACTCTTTTTCCGGAGTTGCGGCTGATTGAGAAAGAGGAGATTGAGCAGCTAGAGCCGAATGTGTTGAAGGGGCGGGATGGCGATGAGGAGACGCTGGCGCTGTTTACGCCGGAGGGCTATACGGTGGACTATCAGCGGCTTTCGGAGTCGTTTGTAAAAAATGCGGTGAAAGATAGTGATAAAACTATTGAGCTGATGATGGACACGAAGGTGCTGTCTATTGAGCGGGTAGTGGATGAGGCGGGCGATCGCTTTTTGGTAACGACGAACAAGGAGACTTTTGAGGCGAAGACGGTGGCGGTGACGAGCGGGGCTCACAGCTTACTGTTTGCAAAGGAGATGGGGTACGGGCAGGACTATGCGCTATTGAGTGTGGCGGGGAGTTTTTATTTTGCGCCGCAGTTGTTGAACGGGAAGGTGTATACGGTGCAGCTGGCTAAGCTGCCGTTTGCGGCGATTCATGGGGATCCGGAGGTGCATGATGCGAGTCAAACTCGGTTTGGGCCGACGGCGAAGGTGATGCCGCTGCTTGAGCGGCACCGGTATGGCACGATGTGGGAGTACTTTAAGACGGCGGGGTTGAGTTTGGATGCGTTTAGGTCGTTTTTTAATATCTTGAGTGATTGGACGATCTTGACCTATATCATCATGAATTTCATTTACGATATTCCGCTGATTGGGAAGTGGTTGTTTATTCGGAAGGTGAGGAAGATTGTTCCTTCTGTGCGGCTGAGAGATCTCTCTTTTGCGAAGGGGTATGGGGGGATTCGACCGCAGATTGTGAATTTGAAAACGCGGCGGTTGGAGATGGGGGAAGCGAAGATTTTGGGGCGGAATATTTTGTTTACTATTACGCCGTCGCCGGGGGCGTCGACTTGTTTGAAGACGGCGGCGGATAGCTGTCGGGAGTTGGTAGGGTTTTTGGGTGAGGGGTATGGGTTTGATGAGGGGAAGATGGTTGAGGATCTTTCTTAAGAGGTAAGAGGCAAGAGGTAAGAGGCAAGAATTAAGAGGCAAGGCGGCAAGAGCGGGGATTTCCTCCCCACACCCCTCCTCTGCTGGGGGGCTTAGTGGGCTGCCTGGGGACCCGTGCTTCCCCAGACCCCTCGAAAAGGGAGGGTTGGCCGGGATTAGTGGGGGTGCGGGGTGGCGGGTGGGTGGAAGCGTCACGCGTGACGCTTAGCAGAGTTTTTGGAGGGTTCAATTAACGGTTGTAAAAAGCGTAGCTTTCAGTCTTATAATCACGGCGAGTGTGTTTGGATTCACGGCTCAGTAAGGGTTAACTTGATTTTTTCTTTAGGTTCATACCTTTAGCGCTCTACATCTCCTCTAAATTTCTATGTCTAGTTCTCTTTTTCAGCGCGTTACAAAACCGATTACGTCGGGGCTGGCGTTAGATTATTTTGACTTTCAGCACTGGCGGGAGGTGAGCTTGTTGCATCGGCTGCTGTCGCCGTTGCGCAGTTGGCGGCGGGGTAGCTGGCTATTGGCCTGGGGAGATGGAATTGCCTGGGTGTTTGTGGCGGCAACGATTGCGCTGGCGCCGTATGTTTCAACGACGCTGATTGGTTGGTTGCTGCTGGCTTCGGCGGGATTTTGGCTGTTGCTGACGGTGAGCGATCGCGCGGAGGGCTGGCTGACACCACTGCACATTGCCATCGTGGCCTATTGGGGCGGGATGGTGCTGGCGACGGCGCTCTCGCCGGTGAAGGGAGCGGCGCTTTCGGGGCTGATTAAGCTGACGCTGAATGTGCTGCTGTTTATGCTGTTGGCTAGAATTCTGCGAATTAAGGAGCTGCGCGGTGGGCTGATTTTGGTGTATTTGTTGACGGCGGTGGTGGTGTCTGGCTATGGCTTGCGGCAGTGGTTTTTTGGGGCGGAGGCGCTGGCGACTTGGGTGGATCCGGAGTCGGAGCTGTCGGGTGCGACGCGGGTATACAGCTATTTGGGGAATCCCAATTTGCTGTCGGGATACTTGATTCCGGCGGCGGGCTTGGGGGCGATGGCGGCGTTTGTATGGCCGAAGTGGCTGCCGAAGCTGTTGGCTGGGGTGATGACGCTGACTGCGAGTGCCTGCCTGATTTTGACGCTGAGCCGGGGTGGGTGGCTGGGCTTTTTGGCGATGGGCTTCGTGATGATGGTATTGCTGGTATTTTGGGAGTCGCCTCGGTTTTCTCCTTTTTGGCGGCGATGGTCACTGCCTTTATTGCTGGGGGGCTCTGCGGTCGTCGTGGTGGCGGCAGTGGCGCTGGTGCCGCCTGTGCAGGAACGAGTAATGAGTATTTTTGCGATGCGGGGAGACAGCAGCAACAATTTCCGGCTAAATGTGTACGAGGCGGTGTTTCGTATGATTAGGGCGCGGCCGATTACGGGAATTGGGCCGGGTAATGAGGCGTTTAATGAGATTTATCCCCTGTTTCAGAATCCGCGATACACGGCGCTGAGTGCCTATTCCATCTACTTTGAAACGCTGGTGGAAGGGGGCATTGTGACGATGGTGGGGTTTGTGTGGATGATTGTGCTGAGTTTTCAGCAGGGCTGGGCGCAGCTGTCTCGGCTACGGCAAACGAGGGATGCGGATGGCTATTGGCTGATTGCAGCGGTGGGTGCGATCGCAGGCCTACTGATGCAGGGAACGTTTGATACGGTTTGGTATCGGCCGCAGCTGAGTACGCTGTGGTGGATGCTGCTGGCGATTGTGGCGAGCTTTTATGCGGATGCGCGGCGACGGCAGAAGGCATTACCTAGCGCGGAGATGGCCAGCGCGGAGATGGCCAGTGCGGAGATGGCCAGTGCGGAGATGGCCAGTGCGGAGATGAATAGGACGAGGATGGCTGATGCGAAAGTGGATTATCGCTGATGGGTTTGATGAAGTTACCTGAGGCGGCTAGCGGCCTGACGGAAGCGACTTCGATGGCGATCGCTCAAAAAGTCCAGTGGGCTGAGGTGTCGCTGGGGGAAAGTATCGTGGCGACCAGCTATGTGGCTGACGGCAGTGCGGAAGCTGGAGGTGTGCCGCTGTTGTTGCTGCATGGGTTCGATAGTTCGCTGTTTG
>JBCBFY010000183.1:0-7333 GCA_038527325.1 Cyanobacteria bacterium J06614_10 | reverse complement strand
CGGCCACCCCTCCAGAGGGGATCTACACCAGGCTTTGTTTATGGAGTCATTGCAGTCGTAAGTGCCAAAACATAGCGCTGACGAGCGATACTATCATGCAACACACAGCCAACCAGAGGACGTTGCCAAAGGTGCCTGGCCGAGTGCTCTCAGGGCTGATTGTGTTGTTGCTGGTTGCGCTGGGGCTGCTGCGATTTGCCTACCTGAGTGCGGATTTTCCGACTGGGTTTCCGCTGGGGTTTGGGGTGAAGGGCATGCTCTACACCGATGAGGGTTGGTGGTCTCGCAATGCGGTTGCCTGGGTGAGGGAAGGGCGCTGGTATATAGAGGATGGCTACAATCCGATTGTGAACTTGCCAGTGCTACCACTCCTGCAGACGGTGTGGTTCAAGCTGTTTGGCATTAGTTTGACGACGGCCCGCGCCCTGACGGCGACGGCGACCTTGGGGGTGAGTGGTCTAGTCTATGCCTTCGCTCGTCGCGAAATCTCTCCGAGATGGGCCTGGCTGGCTCCTTTTTTGGTCGTGAGCAACTACGCGATTTTTGCGTTTAGTCGATTGGCACTGTTAGAGATGCCGATGTTGTTGCTGATGTTGCTCAGCCTGTGGTTGGCGAGCTTGGGCCGCCGAGCATCTACCCTCACAACAATCGGGTCAGCTGCTGTGCTGGTGGGGGCCGCCCTGACAAAAACAACGGCTCTTTTTGCGCTGCCGCTGTTGGTGTTTGTTGTATATTGTCAGCCAAAATCATGGCAGACAAAAGTACGTCATGTTTTAGTCTGGCTGCTGTGCTTTGGTTTGTTGTATTACGCTTACCACGTCTTTTTTGTGCAGGCTAAAACTGAGAGCTATGAATATTTTTCGAGCTACAACCTCAGCGGCAAGCTCATTCACAGAACCATTCTCTCCTACCTTGAGGGACCTGCGCGGGCTGTAAGGCGGAGTCTTCAGCTGTTTCCTGTTCTCTTTCCCTGCTTGCTCATTTCGATGGTGATACTGGCCAAGCAGGCCGCCTATCGAAGAAGTTCTCTTTTTTGGATTTCTCTGCTCTGGGGTTGCCTATCGATGGCGGCATTTTCTGTGAGTAACTACGCGCCGCCTCGATATTTTGTGGTGCTGATAGTGCCAATCGCGCTGGCGATTCCGCTGGCGCTGCAGTCGCTTTTTGGAGGTGCTGCCGGTGGGCCGATCCCTAGCGGCTATGCTATCCGTCGTCAGTTCAGATTATCGAGCGTCCACACTCTCCCTAGAAGGGGATGGCAGGCTTGGCTGCTGGGGGGTGCTTTTTCTGTTGCGATCGCACTGAGCCTAGTTCGGATGGGGCTGTATATGCGCGCACCCGACTTTAGCTTCAACACGATGGCTAAAGCAGTGAGCGCTCATGTGGCCGATTCTCCAAATGCTTCTAATGTTGTGATGGGGTCGTTTGCCGACACTGTGGCACTGGCAGCGCCTATCAAAGCGATTAACGACGACATGGGATTTCGGTCGCTATCGTATCGCTTTACCGACTTAAATCCTGGCTACTATCTCTTTGTTGGACCTATCGAAGAAGCTGGCAACATCTCAGATTTTGACCATGAAGCACCCCACGTGCTGCCCAATCACTTCGCGCTGGAGCTTGTTGATACGTTCGAGGTTTTTCAGAATCAGATCTATCCTGAGTCTGTTTTTCTTTACCGGCTTACTGCCAAGAAGTGATAGTAGCCTTTACGCTACTACGCCGCTATGTGAATTGGGGCTTTGCGCTTAGGCTCGGCAACAGGCTTCTGCGTACTGGCCGCCTGCAGAGCGAGCGGCTGGAGGTAATAGTTGCGGACGAAGACTTCGATTTGTCTGACGGTCTGGGAGAGTGTTTGCTCGGCTGAGACGTGCTTGATGCCCTGAGCGCGAATCTCTGTCGTGGGTAGTTGGAACCACCAGGCTTGAGGGGCGCGCCCGTGGCGACGACGGAGCGTATTGAGCAGGTTGGCCGGGCTCTGCATGGGTTTGGTCTGCACGGTGCTGACGGGGGTGACCTGTAGCTGAGCGCAGGGATAGTCGCACAGGGTGACGAAGATGGCATAGTCTGCTTGGGCGATCGCATCGGCTACCGAAAGCGATAGCTGATGACCGACGCGGGCGCGAACGCCGGGCAGCTTCCAGTCGGCAATGGTTTTGGCCAGCTGCTTGGTCAGTTTGGACTCTTCGCGGCAGATGATCCAAAACTTTGTTTTAGTGGGTGTTGTGATGGACATTGATGGTGTAACCCCAAGACGATTTATGGTTTTGTAGACAGGTCAGAAAAAATCGACAGCGCAACCTTATCGCTCTCTTGGAGAAGCCTTTGATTGAGGCCAAAAGAAAGCAAAAAAAAATTGCTGCAGGCGATGATGAGCGGTGCCCCAGAGTGTCGTTCTGGCGCTTGTAATGAAGGCGCTAGAACGCTTTGGGGTAGCCTGCTGTGGCGGTAAGTCTTACTGATATAGATTGCCCCGCCCCCCCCAAAGAATCAACTGCGCTTGGTCTGTTTTTCCTAGGGGGAAACACGGCACTTTTTGTTTGTTGTCGTTGCATAAGTCTGAGGGAAACTATTGAGGCCTGCGCCTGAATGATGGGTATAGGTCTCACGATGGATACTGTTTTTATCAACCGTCCTTGACTTAGCGCGAACATTGGTCTTCCGCACTTTGCTCACGACACCTAGTATGGCCACGCTGCTTGTCTTACAACGCAAAGTGCCATAGCAAAGCATGGATGCATCCACGCTTTGCTATGTATCCTTGAGCAAAGCATGGATGCATCCACGCTTTGCTACATATCCCTGAATTGAGCGCTTGAAGAGAGTATTTGACGGGGGGTGAGCATACGCTACTTGCGAAAGGGGCCGATCCAGATAGAGGCGCCGGTAACGAGTGGAATGAGGGCAAAGATGCCGCCAGAAATCAGCGGATGGGCTTTGGCCACCGGTAGCGATAGCATCGTGCCGACGACGAAAGCGCAGTAGAGCAGTGCTGCGAAGGGAACCGCACAGATGAGGATGATCATCAGGCGTTCGTTAGACTCAATAGATGACATAAGCATGAGGCATAAGGGAACAGCTGGCTGCGCTTAGCGGGTGAAACCTTGGGAAATCGACGTTTGAAATCTGTAGTTCTGGTTGTGCATTTGTTGTCCTATGTTTTACTGGGTCACACAGGACAACCCTCTGGGTTTGGAAGTTTGCTATAAGATGCATGTTAGCGAATACCTGAGGTGTACTTTTTGGTGGCTTTACAGCGCTTTACTTATGTCGCTGTCGAGGCGCTTTTGAAGGGCTGTTGTAAGTTTCGTTTGAGTAGTTGACTTTGAATTTTTTTCACTTTAGTGCAGCATTTAGGCAAGCGCGTGAGCCAGGCAGTGGGCAAACGTCTTCTAAGCAGACGCTATCAAAAAAGGGATTGGGCTTTGATGAGCTTGGGCCTATTGTTTTGACGGCGCTGATGTTTCTGGGGGTAGCCGGGACACTGCACTGGTGGTCGCTGTCGCCGAGGTCGCAGACGCTGCTGGCGCCGACTGACTGGGTCGCTTCGCCCTTGCCACTAGCCATGGAGGGAGGCGACCCCTATTTGCGAGCGCTGATGCGGACCATTTCGGCAGCGGAGTCGAATACGACGGACCCCTACCGACTGCTATATGGTGGCAAGCGGGTTCAGGACTTGACCATGCACCCCGATGAGTGCGTGACGATTGTGGCCGGGCCAAACAAGGGTAACTGCACTACGGCGGCAGGGCGGTATCAGTTTTTGACGACGACTTGGCAGCAGCAGGCCCAGCTCTATCATCCGAATCGGCCTGCTTGGTATGAGCTGTGGGAGCGGCCAAGCTTTGAGCCGCTGTATCAGGACCAGGTCGTACATGACTGGCTGGCCGATAGCGCCGTCTGGGGAATGGATATTCCGACGCGGCTACGCGATGGCGAGATTGCTACGGTGCTAGAGGCCCTGTCGGGGACGTGGACTAGCTTGGGCTACGGCATTGAAGACAACAGTATGTCAGCGCTATTGCCTGAGATCTATGATGAGATGCTAACGGAGGAACTCGCAAACGTCGGGGGGTAGCGATGTCGGCCTATCGGACAGTGATTTTGGAGGCGCATGACGGATCGCGATGGCGATCGCTCTCTCAGCTGCCAACCTGCGACGATGCCCGGCTGAATCAATATTTGCTGTGGGAAAATCCTCACCTGAGCCCGCCGCCGCGCAATGCGGAGGGCTTTCCGCCCCTACCGGACGATTGCAGCGGCAGAGTGCAGTCTCGGCTGAAGGGCGTCGCTTACTATGTGACTACTTGCCTAGATCTGCCCAGCTTCAAGGCAGGCGTAAAGCACGTAGAGAAGGCTTACAAAGACCGCAGCGCGCAGGTGCTCACGGAGATGAAGGGCGCGATCGCAATGGCGGAAGTTCTCGCCGATGGCAACATTCCCGTTCGGTTTATTATCTTGCTCGATTACTGATTTGCCTGGTGGCTGATTAGCTGAATCAACGCAGGTCACAATTGGGCGTTTATCGCCTGTTTTATCTGGTGGAGCTTATCTTTCGCGGCGCCGTTTTCGAGCTGCGATCGCGCGATGTCGTACCCAGCTTCTAGGCTCTCTGCCCGGCCAACCCGCCACAGATAGAAGCCGCTATTCCACACTGCCGACCGGCCAATTTCGTTGGTTTCTCCGGCGATGGCTGCCTGATAGTCTTGGCAAAGTACCTCTGGAGCGGCGATGGCTGGATCTGTGCCATCGAAGCCGTAGTCGCGAGGGTGGAGCAGCAAGCGCTCGGTGGTGAGGGTCCCTGCCTTGACTTGGTTGAGGCTGATAATGGCGGTGCGATCGCGAGCAATATCGCAGCTGCCCTCCAATCCTTTGACGGTGGTAAAAAATTCGGTACCGCGCTCGGTAAAAGCCGTCTGCGTTCTGACCTCTGTCGGCGGGTGCACATAGCCACTGACCACGTTGCTCGGGCCGGTGTAGGGCGCCCACATAATTTCTACGGTGGCCAGCGTCGGGCGTTTGCCAATCTGTTCTCGGTAGTCGACCATGGCCTCTGCCAAAGGGAACTGAACCGGCTGAAAAAGAAAGCCCAGTCCTGTCTGTGCAAAAACGTTTTGCACCTGCCCGAGGGTCTTGAGCGATCGCCAGGGCAAGCCCAAATCTTCAAAAATTTCGATGGTGGGCAGGCCGTGCTTGGTAGGGATGCGGCCACTGCCGTGGAGCACAACGGGCGCGTCGGCGCTGGCCATGACCAATGCGGTGAGCGGGTTGATAGGCGCGGTGCGCGATCGCCCATCGTACGGGTTAGAAAATACGGTGACCGGATACGGGCTGTCGATTTCGGTGAGGCGCGGACCGAGGGCATCGTAGGTGTCGAGCATGCCCGCTAGCTCGGTCGGGGTGGGGCGCTTGATGCGCTGGGCAATCATGAAGGCGCCGATTTGGGCGGGGGTGGCGGCTTCCTTGAGCATCATTTCAGTTGCGATCGCAGATTCTTCGCGGCTGAGCGATTTGGAGGTGTGGGTGCCGCTGCCAACTTTCTTGAGCAAATCGCGAAATTTTATATGCTGCTGATTGACGAGTCGCTTGTCGACGGGGCCATCGGAAGCGTCGGGTGAAATATTGGGTACGCGGGTCGCGGAAGTGCTCATGGAAACCTACCAGGAAGCTTAAGAAGCGCCATAGGAAGTGACTTCTGAGAGCAGTTGATCGCACTCAGGGACGATGATGTCGCTACCGATGTTCATGTCTGTGTCCATATTCTTGCTTACTTTTGGGCCAGTGTCTGCAGGGCTCTGAGACTGGCTCATCGGACTCATCGCCTGGTTGACGATCTGACTGTTGATTTTGGCAAATGTGTCGCCTGCCTGCTGACGTACCAGGGTGCAAAATTGCTGAATTGGGGGAACCAGCAGACGGTCATGGGTGGTCACCATGACGACTTTGCGCATTAGGTTTGGCTTGCTGGTTGGCCGAACTACTAGATCGGGGTCGCGGCGGCTATCGGTAAGGGCAGATCTCGGGAGCAGGGCCACCAGATTACCCTGACGCACCACGCCGCGAAAAGCATCTAGCGTGTTCAGTTCGAGGGCGACCTTTAGCTCTTTGCCGTGCTCGCGAAACTGGCTCTGGACGATTCGCTGCATGCCGTATCCGTCTTTGAAGACCACTTGAGGGAAGCGGGCAATTTCCGACCAGGGTACAACATCGTGCTCAGCCAGCGGATGACCAGCGGCCACGAGCACTTCTACAGGCTCTTCATAGAGCGGGGTAACAATCATTTCCTGATTGCTGGTGAGCAGCGGATTGTGCATGACGATGGAGACATCGACGAGGCCATCGCGGAGCACCTTGAGAGAGCGATCGCTCCCCAGCGCCGTCACCCGCAGCTGCACATCTGGGTGAGCCCGGCAGAACCGGGTCACAATGGGCGGCAGCAGATAGGCACAGACCGAGTGAATGCCTGCCACACACAGCTCGGTTTGCTTACCATTGACTAAGTCGGTAATATCCTGCTGTGCCTGGGTCCATTCTTTGCAGATGCGCGTTGCCCTCGGCATCAGGCTGTTGCCCGCCAGGGTGAGCTTGGCCTGCCCCGTCCGGTGAAAAAGCGGCACGCCCAAGTCTTCTTCGACCGCGCGAACCTGGCGGCTCACCGTCGATTGAGTGACGCCACATCGACGGGCGGCAGCCTGAAAACTGCCAGTTTCGGCGACTGCTAAAAAGGCCTGTAACTGCTCTAGGCGCATGTGATTACTTTAAAGGTTGTACCTAAAAGGTGGATGGATATAGCGGCGCAGCTTTTAAGCAGATCCAACCGGTGGGTAGCCTACAGCGCACAGTACACTCTAAAACGCAGCGGTCCTTTGGTTTTGTAAGGGTTGTTACGAGTTGAGAAAACTCGATGCTGTTCATTGGCCTTCAGCCCGCGATAGCACTGGCCATCTTCCTTCGCTGTAACAGACTCTTAAGATTGTTAGCGTAAGTTTGACACGAGAACCGGGGGCAACAACGGTCAAAAAAAGTCACCCGCCTACGCGAGTGACTAATGAGATTGTGCTGTTGCGCAGATGATTTTGTTGCTCTGTTGTTTTATATTTCTTTTCGAATTCCTATCTGTGCTCGGTCACCTTCTTTATGACCGTGAATATTATGACCGTGAATATTAGGTTGTTGCTTTTAACAGACTGTTTTTCCTAGATGGGATTGTCGCCGATAGTTAGGAAGGCTATAGCGACGGGTCATTCTAACGTATGACTGCAGTGACTAAACAACAACACCAAAAGGTGATCCCCTCTGGAGGGGTGGACGCGTAGCGGACGGGGTGGGTTCG
>JBCBFY010000182.1:0-7427 GCA_038527325.1 Cyanobacteria bacterium J06614_10 | reverse complement strand
TGATTTATTTCGGCGCCTCTCTCCCTTTGGCGTAGAGGTCAGTGATGTCTCTGTGGAGACAATCTCTAAACAGCAAGTTGCCGCTTTGAAGCGATGCTTGGCAGAGTCGGGCGTGGCAATTATTCGCAATCAAGAGATTGACGATGAGGCTTTTGTATCTTTTTTAAAGCGGCTCGGACCGTTGACGTTTACAAAAGGAGAGACGCCTGTACCGCGACATCCTTGGCTCAATGTGGTGAGTAATGTGGGGCGCGATCGCCCACCTGTCAGCGTATTTCATACCGATACTAGCTACGTCGAAGCCCCACCGGCCTATACGGCGTTGCGCGTCATCATCCCACCAAAATCCGGCGGAGAGACGCTGTTCAGCAATCAATACTGTGCCTACGATTCGCTGCCTCAATGGGTTAAAGCCAAGCTGCGAAAAACAAAGGTCTTGCACGTTGTGACCGGCCTCGTTTTAGAAAATAGCGAAGCGCTTCAAACGTGGCATCCCCTATTTAGGCGTCATCCCATCTCCCAGAAAATTGCGCTTTATCTCTCAACGACAGCGCGCTGTCAGGCTCTTTCTGATGTTGAGCAAGGGCAGCGGATTATTCGTCTGCTTTACCGGCATTCTATTCGAGAAAGTCGGCTCTATCGTCATCGCTGGCGGCCCGGCGACATTGTGATCTGGGATAACCGGTGCACGCTGCATCGTGCTGACCATTCACAGGTTGTAGGCGATCGCGTTCTACATAGAGGGTTAGTGGCCGGTGAGCCACCAATTGCCATAGATGACAGCTAACCTAAGGATTATGCTGTAGAAAATATAGTGTAGAAAATTTCAACAAAAGAAAACCACGTAAAAGAAGACCACACTAAAATAAAATAATCACGCACATAACCGCAGGGCCTCAGCATCGGAGCTAAATATTCGCAAGTATTTAGGCATACCGATCAGCTTTCAGGTTGCCTGTATTGTAGAATTGAAAAAAGTCTTTACACTTATCTCCTAGATATTTCCTAGAACACTTTTCCAGTTCGATTGCTTGCCGACAGTAGCTGGCAGGCTTAGATCGAACTGCGCGGTTCAGAAGTCTCCATTAAGACACTCTTTTGTACTTTGCTACTTTCACCGACAGGACCCATATCAATGACGAAGACCGTCTCGGCGATCGCACACTTCATTGACACATTCGATACATCATCACTCCTTCAACAGAGGCTAGACCAATCTTTAGAGACCCTATGCGCTAGTGACAGCTTTAAACAATTGTTGACTGCCCTAGTCGAAGCGCCCGCATTTTCAGCTGACTTAGGAAAGACCTTCGCAGAGGCCAATGCCGTCAGCGGACTGTCTGCCTGCCGCAACCTACGCAGCGCACTAAACTTCTCTCTGGGTCGATTTTTTGGACTGCTTGCCGAGCTGCTTTCTGCTTTCGATGTTGAAGCAGGTGAGCGATGGAAAGCTTTTGCCAGCCGCCTCTATCCATCTGAGCTGAGCGAGCATAAGCTGTTGACCTATCTCACAACAACAGAAGAGGGCACTTTTTATAAGAACCTAAGCGAACGGCTTGTAACCGAAAATCCTCACGCCATCTATCCAACTTCTAGCTACCGGGAAAGCAAAGGCTACACCGAGAGCACTGAGGACGACACCACGATAGAAGCGGTCATGCATACCAGTACTTTCACCGCGATTAAGATTGTCGATCACGCGATTGATGTGGATCAGCCTGTGCTGCGAGACTTGTATTTGCCCATTGGCCGATGCGTATGCCTTATGGATCAAAATGTGGAGCGCTACTATGGCGAGCAGCTAGAGCACTACTTTGATTATCACGGTATCGCACTAGAGAAGCGAGTGTACCGGGCGATGGAGGTCGACAAAGGGATTGCCACCGTCGAAAAAATGCTAGGAGACTTTAAGCAATTGGGGGTCTCTCGCAACGAACCGGTTTTGTTAGTAGGTGGCGGTGTATTAGCAGATACGGGCGGCTTGGCTTGCGCGCTCTATCATCGCAATACGCCCTACGTGATGCTGTCGACTTCGATTGTGGCTGGCATCGATGCCGGGCCTTCTCCGCGAACTTGCTGTGATGGCTTTGGCTACAAAAATCTCTTTGGCGCTTACCACCCACCCGTACTTTCAATTACCGATCGCTTTTTCTTTAAGACGCTGCACGAAGGCTGGCTCCGCCACGGCATTATTGAAATTGTAAAAATGGCGGTGGTGAAAGATGCTGAACTGTTTGAAAACTTAGAGAAAGCGCAGGCAGAAGATAGCTCCCGACTCATTACCACCCGATTTGGGACAACAAACTGCACGCGCGGAGACGAGATCGATCTGCTCTCTCAGAAGATTTTGGGCGGGGCGCTGCGGAGCTACGTGGCGGCTGAATACGACAACCTTTATGAGACCCATCAGTGTCGTCCCCATGCGTATGGCCATACTTGGTCTCCCGGATTTGAGATGGCGGCGGGCTTGTTGCACGGTCATGCGGTTGCGATTGGCATGGGCTTTGGTGCCTATCTGAGCTACCGGATGGGTTGGCTGCCAGAGGCCGACTTCAAGCGAATTTTGAACCTGATTAGTGGCTTTGGCCTGAGCCTGTGGCACGACATTCTCCACAAAAAAGAAACGCTCTGGTCTTCTCAACAGAAAATCTTTCAAAAGCGAGGGCAAAATTTGGTCGCTCCTTTGCCAAAAGGGAAAATTGGCCAATGCGCCTATCTAAATGCACTCTCTCAGGAAGACCTGTACGCTGCCATTGATGAGTACCAGCTGATTTGCGCGGCCTACCCAAGACAGGGGCTAGGCATCGACCCGCACTGTCACGACGTTGGGTTGGAGAATCCCGCAACGGTGGGGCTCAGTCTCAGTGCTGCGCTTGAGGCACGTCAGGCAGCTGCCCGAAAGTCTCCTGAACTGGTGCATTGAGCACACTTGTCAGCCTAGAACAATCGGCGCTGTACCACGGGTGCTAGAAGATGTCTTTTATTTCAGAGACTTCTTGCGCTTTGATGGTCAGCGCTCTCGCTTCCATAATGTCTAGAATTTCATTGCCTACTTTTTCGTAGTCTTCCCAGCCTGCCTCGGCCCGAGGATCTCTTACCGAATATACGGGGATGCCTTTGAGGGCGGCTTTTTGAAAAGCGGAGAATCTGCGGATGCCCTGGCTGAAGAGGGGTAGGTTTGCTTCTTTTAGCAGGTCTCTCACTTCTTGGCCAGCCTTACTTGGCTTGGGTGGAATGGCGGTAATCAAAATGCGATAGTGGCTGGTGCTAATTGCCTTGAGATATTCGACGGTGAGCACTAGGGCGTCGAGTGCTAGCACGTCGGGTGTGGTGGGCAGTACGAGCAAATCGCAGGTTTGCGCGAGGGCCGAGAGGTCTTCTGGGGTGGGCCGGGCCTGGGTGTCGATTACGACGTTGCTGTTTGGTTTTACGCTTTGGTCGGCGTCCCATTCATCCATCACCTGGAAGGGGAGGTCGCCTCGGGTTGCCCAGCCAATGGCCGAGCGGTTGGGGTCTGCGTCGATCAGCACCGTTTCACCCTGCCCCTGTAAAAAGGCAGCAAGGTGAATAGCAGTCGTCGTCTTGCCGACGCCGCCTTTAAAGCTGGCAACGGTGATGATCATACGGGGAACTTATCTAACGCTGTAACGAGCTGTATAAAGTGTATAGCTTTTGTCGATTTGCTCATGGTAGGTTTAAGCGTTATCGCTTTTTAGCGGATGAATGCTGATTGACTTGCCAGCTATTGACTTGCCAACTGCGGTAGCCACGCAGGCGCTGGGTAAGGCTTTGGGAGAGCAGCTGCCTGCGGGCAGTGTGCTACTGCTCAGGGGTGACTTGGGTAGTGGTAAAACGACTTTGGTGCAGGGATTGGGGCTAGGGCTAGGCGTGGCTGATATTGATAGCCCTACATTTACGTTGATAAATGAGTACACCCGAGGGCGGCTACCGCTTTACCACATTGATTTGTACCGGCTTTCGGAAGCTGAGGCGGATGGGCTGTACTTGGAGACCTATTGGGAGGGGGTGGAAGTCGAGCCGGGTATTGTGGCGATTGAATGGTCTGAGCGGCTGCGACATCTGCCACCCGACCCGATTGAGCTATCGCTGAGCTACTTGCCTGCAGGGCGGCGGGCGACCTTGAGAGTGCCTGATGCGTTGTCTCTGCAGTTACCTGGGTTAGACCGCAAAGGATACGCGTGACGGGTGAGATTGTCACAAATGTGCTCATCTGAGCCGATCGGTGCGGGTGATAGGGCCAGCGATGGAGTCTTCTGTTTTAATCACGACGTCGCGAACCAGGCGCTCGCTGAAGCCAGCTACGAAGGCGATCGCAACATAAAAATAGGTACGGTCTTCTTCTCGGTCTGCGATGTCGAAAATGCCGGAAAAGATGCCTGCCTCGACGAGGGCAACACAAAAAATTGCAAAAGACATGCCGACCAGCGGCCTAAAAAAGCCCGTGAGGAACAGATCGCTCTCACTCTCTTGGGCCTGACGGATAAACGTATTGGCTCTGACAACGACGCTTACCGTACTGCCTAGGGCACCTATGGAGACGGCTAGGAGAATGAGGGTCATGCTGGTTTTGAAGATTCTGCGGTCGGTGGCCCGATCACCAGCTGCTTTGACGACGGCTTCACTGCGCGCGGCGTCTGCAGCCTGCTGCTCGGCATCGGCGACTGCCTGAGCGATCGCTGCCTCAGACTGGGCACCTGATATCGGTTCAGAAGGTGCGCTAGAAGATGCTCTAGACCGAGGAGTTACCGTACTTTCGGGGTCGGCAGGAGAGATCGCGGCTGACTCTGTGGCGGCTGTTTCATCCCGTGTAAGCACTTTGTCGATGGCGGCTTCTATTCTGACCAGCTCTTGAGGATTGACGGTAATGAAGCTGAGGGTTTCGACAGTTTCTCCGGTTTCTCCAGTTGCTGTGGGTGCTGGATTAGCAGGTGCTGGATTGGTGGGGGTTGGTGTGGCTGTAGGATTTGGGGGCGTAGGGCTAGGTGCGGGGAGCGGTGTGGTGACGGTCGGGGTGATTTTGGCGATCGCACCTACCTGATCACCGACAATTGCCAGCTGATCGACCAGTTCTTGTCGGCGCAAGTCTAGCTGTTCTATCTCACGCTGCTGAACGACAATTTTGGTTTCAAGTTGTTGCTTTTGCTCGACCAAATAATCGACTGTGTTGGCAGCGGTGATGACGCTGACCAGCTCTCTGATGTAGAACGCGGTGCCCATCGTAATCACCGGCAGCACCACAAAGATCAGAAAAAACCAGCTCAGTCCAGCAATCAGACGAATGTAGGGCGTGCCTTCCCCGGTGATCAAAATAGAGCGTAGAACGTTGGGATAGGTGCTGGACTGCTGGGCGATTTGTCGTCGAGTTTCTTGAACAAAGACCAGATTTTTGGCTTCGGCTGTACGTGACGGGCTGCTGTCGCGAGTGGTGTCGTGGGTACCGTCTGCTAAGGGGCCAGCGGCTGACGAAACCTGTGGCGCTTCCAGCAGGGTAGAAATTGCCAAGTCGAGAAGATTGAGCTGCTGGATATGGCGATTATCTAGCTTGGGGGTGAGGCTGAGTAGGCGAGCGAGTTCTCTTTGGGTTTTGGCGGGTAGGGTGCGCGATCGCAAGCTTTTTTTGATCAGGGCAATCAGGTTTAGAACCCGAGCGTGAACCTCACTGTTATCAACCTGTTTGGCCTCGGCTTCTAGGCTGGTGATTTGCGACTTGATCTGTTCGGTCAGATTTTTATTGGAGTCGGTTCTATTCTTTTCAGCGCCATTGGGATCGGGGGAGGGTGCTTCCATACTGCCGCGTCCCGCAAGGGTTCAGCTTTGCGGTGACAAACTACAGCTAAATAGTAGGACGAACGACACGGATTGATAGAGCGTATGCACAAAAAGACACACGGCTGTTGGAATCCCATAAGATGGAGCTGTCATTGGCATTAAATTTGGAGGGCGGTGCTATGCAAAAGTCGACGAGTGAGCAGCCCAAAATTGTACGTACAGAACGCGGTCTGTCTATCCGAATGCTTTTTCTTATAGATCATAATCTTGAAGGCCATGCTGTTCTTTTGCTAGGTGCTACTACCAATAGGGCTAGTTAAGAGGCGATCGCCATCTGTTGCTGAAGCTTGGCCATCCAAGGCTCGCGTCCATAGATACCCGCTTTGAGATCAGAGATTCGGAAATCTTGGCCTAGCTCATCCCAGTAGACATGGTCTCCGCCTATCTCTACCGCTTCGAGCTGCTCTTCGGTTGCTTCGACCGGCACCCAAGCATTGCCATCGTAACTAACCATCTCAAGCAAACGCACCGGCCAGATACCGGCAGAACCATCAGCGAACTCTACGACTAATGCTTTACGATCACGGTCATAGTGAGCTTTGGTTGCTTTATTGTGCAGCATAATATTTTTGGGCTCCTTCCCTCAGCATCTCTAGATTCTCGCTGCAAGGCTGTAGTAGTATGCTTTTTGCAACTGTTGCGGCTGTCAGTATTGCACCGTAGACCTCTGTCGATGAGGTAACTGCAGTGCGTCTGCCGACTTCTGATCGGAGAAAACGCCTGTCATCAGTGCCCAGTTAATCAGTACGCGGTAGGCCGTTTGCAAGGTTTCTCCGAAGGTGACAACGCCGTCTTCGTGACCTGCCATGGCAAACACTCGCTGCTGCAAGAGCGGGCTTTCTCGAAACAATCGCTGGGTTTCAGCGGCCATTTCGGGTGTGCCGTAGGGCACTTCGGCGCGGGTGGTGGGCACTTGGTGAAGCAGGCGCTGCCACAGCTGAGCATGGTGAATGTGGATGATAGCGCCGATTGCCGGATGGCTGGCGTAAATGACGCCGTGGGTGAGCGATTCGGATGAGGCTTGGCGTAGGCCCTGGCAAGTGAGGGTATTTTGGGCGGGGTCGAAGGTGGTGACTAGCGAATAGTCGGCTGGTGTGAGGGTGGGTAATTTGCCGGTTTGGGTGCCGGAAATGATGAACTGATTGGGCTGGGTGGAGTCGGGTGACGAGTGCTTGCGCTGGGAGATGTTGCCGAAGCCAATGCCGTTAGGGTATTCGCCAATGAAGTTGAGCTGGTGGAGGGCGTTGCGATAGTAGGTGAGGTCGGTAGTTTCCGTCGGTGCGATCGCCCCCACTCGAACCCAGTCGCAGCGGTACTTGATGTAGCCCTCATCCGCAGGGCCTCCACCCATACCGCATTCATCTATCCCGCGCTTACCCATTCTCCGCCAGCCAATCTGTTATCAATCGGTTCACAATCTCGGGCCGTTCATCGTGCGGGCAGTGACCCGTTTTGGGAATGGCGTGAAAGGTGACTGATTTATCCGGGTCAGCGGCCAAATCCTGATAGATATCAGCGGCCTTGATCGGCGTCCAAGGATCTTCTTCGCCCCAGAGTACCAACAGGGGCTGAGTGAC
>JBCBFY010000181.1:0-7529 GCA_038527325.1 Cyanobacteria bacterium J06614_10 | reverse complement strand
CCGAAAGCGATGACTCGGTAGACTATCGAGTGGTCTTTACAGAGCGCGGCGTTGTCGAAGTCAGTCCTTGGTGGGGCTGGAGCTACTACGAATAGACCAGCCGAATAGATCAGAACCGTCAAGCAAGGCTGAGTCAGCGCGATTAAACCTCGGCTCAAATATCTATGTACTAGATTTGCACTAGAATGGAGTCCTAAATCGCTAAACCGATATGAGGAAACGCTTTGGTGGCAAACAAGCCAGACTTTGAGGACCCCAGCGCCGACGAGTCCGCTACAGATGGCTCTGACTTTTTTGCGCCCCGACGGGACACCAACCGAGGTTTTAGGACTTATGGGTCTGACCCTTACGAGTTTGACGCCGCCAGGCAATATGCCGCTGAGCACTACACTCACCGCAACAGCCGCACAAATCAACCGCCGCGCACTGACGTCATCCCTGAGCCGCCTCTAGAGACCGTAGCAAAACCCCGGCAGACCCGGTGGTGGTGGCCACCCTCTTGGAAAGCTGCCAGACCTGCTGCGCCGCCAACCCCTCCGCCAGCACCCCCAACACCGCCCTCAACAGCAACGGCCCCTCAACCAACTACACCGCCCGTCACCAGAACTTTTTTTACACCTGGCGCTCATCCCAACTACCCCGGAGAAGCCGGAACCCACAACCGAGACAATCTGCCATCTGCCACGCCGCCCTGGCCGCCCGGCACCCTACAGGACGAAAACGGCGTTGTTTACAGCCCGGTTCCTGCGAAACCGAGCTTTTGGGAGAAGCAGCCTTACGCCGCGATCGCTCACATACTTGCGCTCAGCGGCACCCTCACCTTCGCCTGGTTCTTCGGCATCCTAGCGGCCCAGATCTTACCCGGCCAGTTCGAAAATCCTCCCTTGCAGGAAAGCGCCCTGCGAAAAACCAGCCGCCTAGCCGGTCGTCTGTGGCATTTGCCCCAGCTGTGGCACAGCCCCATGGCTGAGACCCGTATCGAAGCCATTCCCATCCCAGAAAGCGGACCGGTACTCACTGATATCGAACTGTCGCCCATTGAGCGACAGCCGCTGATTGATGAGCTAAACGCCATTGAAACAGAGGTGCTAACCCTCGATAGAAGACTGCAGGCGCTAGAAAAGCGACTCGGGCGACCGCCATACAAAGGCGCCGACGTCGATCACCGCCTCAACGCGCTTCGCACAGCAATTGATCCGCCCGTGCGTGAAGCCCTAGAGCCACGCTACCAACCCGTCGCCATTCATCCCGACGACAAACTGCTGGAGGTAGCTAAGTTAAAAATTGTGTTACCAAGTGATGCGCTCTTTACACCCGGGCGGAGCCAGCTTCGAGACACAGAGCTGCTCCCCCGCCTGCTCGACCAGCTGGTCAACTATCCAGATTCGACCATTTTGGTGCGTAGCTATAGTGACGATCAGGCGAAGGCGATCGCTAGCCGCCAATACACCCTAGCGCAGGCCAATACCCTGGCTAGCTACCTGCAGCGATCGCTACCGACAAACCATCGCTGGGTCACCCTAGGTGGCGGTCAGTCGCAGCCCATCGCAGACAATACAAACGCGCTGAACCGGCAGCAAAATCGTCGTATCGAAATCTTGGTAGACACAAGGAGATAGGCACTCAGCCAGGCATGAACATCGTCTTTTTTGGTACGCCCCAGTTTGCGGTTCCCAGTCTTCAAAGGCTCTTGACCCACTCAGACTTTAGGGTATTGGCCGTGGTCACCCAGCCAGACAAGCGCCGTGGACGCGGTGGTAAAGTCACGCCATCACCGGTAAAGGCGATCGCCCAAGACATCGGCTGCCCAATCTGGCAGCCCGCCCGCATCAAAAAAGACCCAGACACCCTCGCCAAGCTCGCAGCGCTCAGCGCAGACGCCTTTGTCGTGATTGCCTACGGTCAGATTCTCTCTCAAGAAATTTTGGACATGCCTCGGCTGGGCTGCGTTAATGCCCACGGCTCGATTTTGCCAGAGTATCGCGGCGCAGCGCCTATTCAGTGGTGTCTGCACGACGGCGCGCGCAAAACAGGCGTGACGACGATGCTGATGGATGCGGGCATGGATACAGGACCTATGCTGATGACAGAGACCCTCCCCATTGGCCTAATGGAAAATGCCTGGACGCTAGGCGAAAAGCTCGCCACCCTTAGCGCCGACCTCTTGCCAACCACCCTCCAAAAGCTGCAGCAGCAAATGATTCGCCCGGTGCCTCAAGACGATGACCGGGCGACCTACGCCCCCCTCATTCAAAAGGCAGACTACCGGCTAGACTGGCACACCAGCGCCATCGCCCTTCACAACAAGGTGCGCGGCTTCTATCCAAGCGGGGTGACTCAGTTTCGCAATAGCGACCTCAAAATTATTGAAAGCGTGCCGCTAGGGGAGGCCTATTGGGACCAGCTACCGGATGATTTGGGTGCGATCGCTCCCCTCTACAGCGCAGCTAGTCCTTCCCAGTCGGCAGCGCCCGGTACCCTCGTCGCCCTGCTCAAGGGTCACGGCCCCGTCATCCAAACTGGCGACGGCCATCTGCTACTCAAAACAGTCAAACCCGCCGGGAAAAAAGCCCTCTCCGGCTGGGACTTTGCCAACGGCAGTCGGCTAGAAACCGGTGAGCTTTTTGGCGATGCACCGGCGGATGGAGACGCAACCCTAGGCAGCTAAGCAGCAGAGCTGGGCAACCTACATCCAGAAGCCGACTCTGCCAAAGCTACGCTCCGAGACAGACAGCACCGATGATCAGCAGCGCACAGATTCAAAAATGGCAATGGCAACGGCAACGCCTAGCCTACGAAACGCTGCTGGCCGATTGCTGCCACTACGATGGCATTCTCTCAGTGCTCAATCAGCACCGGCCCTATTTTGAGTCTTTGCCTAGCATTCGGCGGCTGCAGGAGAGCATGGTGATCATCCCCCTGCCCAACGTTCGCAGCCGAGAAGTCTCAGAAGTGGGCGGACAGATAGATACGTCGTACCACATTCGCTCATTGCCCTGTGACCTGGCGCTCATGGTGTGCGACCCGGAGTGGAAAATCAAAACCGGGATTGAGATTGTGCTGTTTATTCAGCGGCCTGGGGAGGAGCTTTCTGACTTGCTGCAGCGGTGGCGGCAGACCCAGATCGAGCTAGGTCAAGGCGTCGAATGGCTGATGCCCCGAAAGCACAGACATTTGCTCGCTGAGGGCACAGAAGAGCCTCATCCGCTCTTTGTGGTGTTCACGGCGCACCCAGAAGACGAGCAGGAAATCGGAAAGTCTGCAGAGAGTATCGCAAGCAGCACTCCGGAAAGCGCCGTAGAAACCAGTTTTTTCCTTGAGCAGAGCAACCGAGCAGAGCGAATTCTGCGCGGCCTCAAGGGTGCGAAACTGCCAACAGCCACCCAGTGCCTGTAGATCTGTATGCTGAACTGTATATCGAACGGACTCAAAATACAGCAGAAAAAGTTGATATTTGCTAATGTGATGTCGACAAAAATAAGTTCTAAGGGCTATGAGCGCTGAACCCAATCCTACCTGGCAGAGACTAGAAGCAGGCAGACGCGCAAAGGCTGCAAAGGGTGGCTACGCAGGATACGGGTCGCCTGCATTTGGAGAACGCACCGTGAATGGGCAGCTCGTAGAAGATGAACGCGAGCAACAAATTATTCAGCTGATTCATGACCATCACCAGCGCGGCGAATCTCTACAGCAAATCGCCAACTGGCTCAATAGCCATCACTACACCACAAAACGCGGTAGCCAGTGGAAGCGGATCTCCGTAAAGCGCGTGCTAGATCGGCTCTACGGGCAAAATCCAAAGCTGGCTGACATGGCACACCGCCCCGAATCGCCTGCTTCTGAGGCAGAGACGCCAGAGTAGCCATTCCCCATCCAGGAATAACGTTAGGATTTCTTTTCTCACCACACTTTATGACTTCTTCTTCCTCGCTGGAAGTGATGCCTTCAATCGCCAGCGCAATTGACCGAAACGTACTCACGGTCTCTCCTGAGACATCGGTGGCTGCTGTTATCCAGCAGATGAGTGCAGCTGAAGGAGAGGAATGTAGCCTTTCGAAGCCCGGAGCAGAGATGCGCAGGCGCGCTAGCTGCGCGGTCGTTGTAAACGATGAAACGGTTGTGGGCATTTGCACAGAACGAGACATTGTCCGGCTGACGGCCACTAAGCTGCCGCTATTGCGATCGCTCTCTGAAATTCCCGTCAGCCGGATTATGACCTGTCCGGTCAAAACTCTGGAAGAGACCTCTTTTCAAGACATTTTCGCCGTCTTGTTTTTATTTCGGCGCTATCGCATTCGCCACCTGCCCATTGTCAACGCTCAGCAGAAGATCACTGGCCTAGTCACGCCTGCCAGCATTCGAACGGTGCTGCGCCCTGCCAACTTGCTAAAGATGAGACGGGTAGCAGATGTGATGAGCGAAGGTGTCATCCAAGCGCCAACGACAGCTCGCATCATTGAGCTTGCCAAGAAAATGGCTGATCACCGCGTGAGCTGCGTGGTGATCGTAGCGCCCAAAGAATCGGACGAGACCGACGGACAAATCGACTACCCCGTCGGTATTGTGACTGAGCGCGATATCGTGCAGTTTCAGACCCTAGAGCTAAATTTGCAGAGCGTGACCGCTGAGGAAGTAATGAGCACGCCGCTGTTTTTACTCAGCCCTCAAGATTCTCTCTGGTCGGCCCATGAAGCGATGCAGGCCCGGCGAGTGCGGCGGCTCGTAGTGTCTTGGAATTGGGGCAAGGGGCTGGGCATCGTCACCCAGACGAGCTTGCTGCGTGTATTTGACCCGATTGAGATGTGCGGCATTATCGACAGCCTGCAGTCGACCGTTCAGCAGCTACAGGCAGAAACGCAGCCGCCAGTCATTGCTGAAGAGTCTGTTGAAACACTGCTGGGAATCGCGATTGAAAAAATTGCGATCGCCCAACGCCATCCTCAGCTCACCCCTCAACAACAGCAACAGCTGCAGCAGGCTCAGCAGCTGATAGACCAGGCGATCAGCACTTAGCGAGCTTGCTGCGCTCTATGAGTGAACGCTCTTGACGATGAAGTAGCTGATCGACAGGGCAAGAATTGCGATCGCCAACCCAATCAGGCTCACGCCAGACACTTTTTCTAAGTCGAGAATAATGATTTTCCGGGCGACGGCTGTTAGCGACGTCACAATCACCAGCTCGACTTGAACCACGTGCTTCTTTAGGTAAGCGGTGATATTCTCCAAAATTTCTAGCGCGATCAGCACGCTTAGAAACAGCCCAAAAATATCCAGCAGTGTCTTACCCAAAAAGTTGTAAGGATCTGGGTCGAGCAGTGCCTCGGTGAGATAGATGCCCAAATCGACAATCACCACCATGACGACCAGCACCATGGCGATCGACAGCACCTTGGAGATGAAGCCTTCAAACCGTCCTAAGTTGCGTAAAAAGCCTTCATCGCTGAATTGGTTGCGCATAAACTTTTTCACACCAAATCAAACTAAAACCGAGGCAGCTACTGAGCATACCTGCCTATATTACAGGGCTACCTGCCTTCTAACGAGGCTGTCCAACACTAACGGTTTGTCTAGTGGGCTTTGGCGAAGACTGAACCATAGCCATAATTTGCTTTGCGCTAGAGGGTTTGGCCGTGAGCAGTGGCGTCGGGATAGGCACGAGCTGCACCGCGCAGGCCTTTAGCTCTGGCTCCAAGGAAATCGGGCAGACGGCCGGATGGGTGAGGGCGTTGACTTCTGCGTTGTCGGCCCAGAGAAAGCCCCAGTGCATGGGCATAAACACCGTGCCCCGACTGATATTTTGTGTGACCAAAATCGGCAGCTGGGCAAAGCCTCGGCGCGATCGCACCTCTACCCAATCTCCCGCCTGCACTTCTAGTCGCTGAGCATCCCGTGGATTTATCTCTAGCAGCGGCTGAGGGTACTTCTTTACGATTTTCTCAATTCGCCCCGTGCGGGTTTGCGTATGCCAGTGCCCCAGCAGTCGCCCCGTAGTGAGCACCATCGGGAACTGCGCGTCCGGCGGCTCTGCCAATCCCTTTAGGTGAAACGCCGCAAACTGTGCCCGGCCATTGGGCGTTAGAAACTGATAGTCCGTGTAGAGGCGCTTATCGAACTTATCTGCCGATGTATCAGCCGTTTCGCGCACGGGCGCAGGCCACTGAATGGGGCCAGCCTTGGCCAGTCGCTCGTGGCTCAGACCACTCATATCGCATAGCCGCCCCGCCGTCAGCGTGACAAATTCATCGTAAACGGCGGCCGCATCGGCAAAGTCAAACTGTTTCTCGAAGCCCAAGCGACGACCCACCTCCGCAAAAATCTCCCAGTCTGCCTTCGACTGACCCACCGGATCGCGAAAGGCCGGGCAAAAGGTCACCATCCGTTCAGAATTGGTCATCACGCCGGAGGCTTCTCCCCACTGTGCCGCCGGTAGCACCACGTGGGCATAGGCCGCCGTCTCCGTCGGGTAGTAGGCATCTTGGCAGATGGTAAAGGGAGACTTGAGCAGCGCGGCCTGAGTGCGCTTAATATCGGGCATGCTCACTGCCGGATTAGTCGCGGCAATCCACATCACGCCGACTTCATCGCGCTCTAGGGCTAGCATCATGTCCCAGGCGGCAAGCCCAGGCACCGGTGAAATGCTGCCTGCCGGTAGCTGCCAAATCCGCTCGACGACTTGGCGGTGATCTGGATTTTTTACCAGACGGTAGCCCGGCAAAATATGGGCTAGCCCGCCCGCTTCCCGGCCACCCATCGCATTCGGCTGACCCGTCAATGAAAAAGGCCCCGCCCCCGGTCGGCCAATATTACCCGTCATTAGATGAAGGTTAATAATCGTGCGGCACTTGGCGGTGCCTTCGCTCGACTGGTTGATCCCCATCGACCAGAGCGACAGTACATTTTGAGACTCTCCCCACAACCTCGCAGCCTGCTCCACCTCTGCCACAGAGATGCCGCAAATCTCGGCCACCCGGTCTGGCGGATAGTGCTCTACGACCTGCGCGTAGTCTGCGAAGCCATCGGTGCAGTAGTCAATAAACACCGGGTCGTGCTTTCGCCAGCGAATGAGTAAGTAAGCGATGCCATTGAGCAGGGCAATATCGGTCCCCGGCTTAATCGCCAAATGCAGATCGGCCTCTTTGGCGGTCGCGGTGCGACGCGGATCCACCACGATCAGCTTGACGTTTTTGTTCTTTTTGTGGTGCTTCTTCAGCCGGTTGAACACAATCGGATGACAGTCTGCTGTGTTCGTGCCGATCAAAAAGGCACAGTCGGTTTTTTCTAGGTCGTCGTAGCAGCAGGGCGGACCATCGGAGCCGAAGCTCTGGATGTAGCCAGCCACCGCAGAAGACATGCACAGGCGCGAATTGGCATCGAAGTTGTTGGTGCCAATGCAGCCTTTGATCAGCTTTTGGGCCAGGTAGTAGTCTTCGGTCTGAAACTGGCCTGAGCCGTACATGCAGATCGAGTCGGGGCCTCGCTCGTCGATAGAATGCTGAATTTGGGTGGCAATTTTACTCAGCGCCTCCTCC
>JBCBFY010000180.1:0-7549 GCA_038527325.1 Cyanobacteria bacterium J06614_10 | reverse complement strand
GGACGAAGAATCGGCTGAGTAGTCGGCATTAAGTTTTATAGCAGCCCTCATAGACAATCGATAAAAGAGCGAGCATAATGTAGCCCTGCGACATCAGATAGTTTTGATGTCAGCTTTGCGGGTATAGCTCAGTGGTAGAGCGTTTGCATGCGTTTTTTGCGGTTATTGTGCTGATACTAAGCTGAGGGCGAGGGCTTCTGCGACTTTGATGCCATCTACGGCGGCTGAGAGGATGCCGCCTGCGTAGCCTGCACCTTCCCCGGCGGGATAGAGCCCTAGGGTGTTCAGGCTCTGAAACTGTTCATTTCGCTTGATGCGGATGGGGGAGGAGGTGCGAGTTTCTACGCCGGTGAGTACGGCGTCGGCCATGGCGAATCCTTTTATCTTTTTGTCGAAGGCGGGAATGGCTTCGCGGATGGCTGCGATCGCATACTCAGGCAAACTTTCTGATAAATCACACAAATGAACACCGGGCCGATAGGTCGGCTTTACCCGGCCAAATTCTGTTGAAGGCGTACCGGATAAGAAGTCTCCGACGAGCTGTCCGGGGGCTTCGTAGGTGCTGCCACCGAGCCTAAAGGCATTACTCTCTAGCTGGCGCTGAAAGGCAATGCCCGCGAGGGGCTCGCCGGGATAGTCTGCCTCTGGAGTGATGCCAACAACGATGCCGCTGTTGGCATTTTTGCCGCTGCGTTCGTATTGGCTCATGCCATTGGTGACGACGCGTCCTGACTCTGAGGTGGCCGCAACGACTTGGCCGCCTGGGCACATACAGAAGCTGTACACCGTGCGACCATTGGCACAGTGATGCACAAGCTTGTAGTCGGCGGCGCCTAGGATAGGATGTCCGGCACTGTCACCGTAGCGGCACTGGTCGATTAGGGGTTGGGGATGCTCGATGCGAAAGCCCACTGAGAAGGGTTTGGGCTCTATGTAAACGCCCTGCTGGTGGAGCATTTCGAAGGTGTCGCGGGCGCTATGGCCGACGGCTAATACGATATGGTCACTGGCGATAAATTCTCCTGTTTCTAGGGTGATGCCTTTGACCTGCCGGGTCTCTCCTTTTATCTCGATAGCGATGCGGTCTACCCGGCTTTGAAAACGAATTTCTCCGCCGAGGGTGATGATTTTGTTGCGAATATTTTCAACAATTTTGACCAGGCGGTAGGTGCCAATGTGGGGCTTGCTAATGTAGAGAATTTCGGGAACTGCGCCAGCGGCTACTAGCTCATGCAATACTTTGCGACCGTGGTGATCGTTATCTTTGATGCGGCTGTAGAGCTTGCCATCTGAAAAGGTTCCGGCGCCGCCTTCTCCGAACTGTGCATTGGATTCGGGCTTGAATTTTCGCTTGCTCCAGAAGCCAAACGTATCTTGCGATCGCTCATGAACAGCCTTGCCTCGCTCCAGCACAATAGGCCGAAACCCCATCTGGGCCAGCAATAGCGCCGCGAACATCCCGCACGGCCCCACACCAATCACAATAGGACGTGTGCTTAGCGTTGCGGGCGCTTTGGCAACATAGCGATAGTCCATATTTGGCGTCGGTGAAACGCGACCGCCTTTTTTGAACTGCTTGAGCAGCTGCTTTTGTTTTGGTGTTTCGATATCTAGCGCGTAAACCAAGGAGATGGCGTTTTTTTTACGGGCATCGTAGCTGCGCTTGAAGACGGAGTAGCTGGTTAGATCAGCAGCGGAGATTTTCAGCTTTTTGAGAATGGCTGCCTTAAGATCTGCTTCGGTGTGGTCTAGCGGCAGCTTGAGTTCTTTGAGACGTAGCATGGCGATGGTTGGGCGCTGATGGATGGATGCTAACAGATTTGCCGTGGCGGCCGGGTTGAAGATTAGTTTGAAGATTAGTTTGAAGACTGGTTCGAAAACTATTTTCCAATACAGAAGCGGCTAAAAATTTCGTCGAGCATGGATTCTGTCATTTCTTCACCGGTGACTTCGCCAAGGGCATGAATGGCGGCGCGTAGATCGATGGTCCAAAAGTCGAGGGGGAGCTGGTTGGAGATTGTTGTTTGGACTTCGGTGAGGGCGGTTTCGGCGCGGAGAAGCGCGGCGGCTTGGCGCTGGTTGATGGCGATGTCGGTGTTGGCGGCGGTGAGGTCTCCGGCTTGTGCCGTCGCAAGAATGGCGGCTTCTAGATCGTCTATGCCTTGTTTTTTGGCGGCGACGGTGTGGACCAGGGGAGAGGCTACGGGCAAGTCCGGCGGATGGTCGACTAGGTCGACTTTATTGACGACGACGATGTGGGGCTGATGTTTGATCTGTTGGTAAAGGGTGTCTTCGATGGGGGTCCAGCCTTGGGTGGCGTCAAGGGTGAGGAGGATGAGGTCGGCGGATTGGGCGGCGGAGCGCGATCGCTCAATGCCGATTTTTTCGACTTCGTCTGTGGAGTCGCGGATGCCTGCAGTGTCGAGGACCTGAATGGGGATGCCGCCGACGATCAGCTGGGACTCGACGACATCTCGGGTGGTGCCGGGCAGGTTGGTGACAATGGCGCGATCGCTCTGGCTCCATGCATTTAGCAGGCTAGATTTGCCGACGTTGGGCTGGCCGATGATGGCGATTTTTATTCCGGCGCGGAGGAGTTCGCCTTGGTGGGCCGTGGCGAGAATCTGGCCGATTTGGGTGAGCAGGGTTTGTAGCTGGGCGGTGATGTGCGCCTCATTTAGAGGGGGAAGGTCGTCGGCAAAGTCAACGCGGGCTTCGATTTCTGCGAGTACGTCTAGGCACTGGCTGCGTAGCTGGCGGATGGTGGCGGCGAGCTTGCCTCGGATGCCCATGAGCGCATTTTGGGCAGCTTGGGGTGACTGGGCACCCACGAGGTCAGCAATGCCTTCAGCCTGGGTGAGGTCGAGCCTACCATTGAGAAAGGCCCGCAGGGTAAATTCGCCGGGCTGAGCGAGCCGAGCCCCTTGCCGAATGCATAGCTGCAGCACTTGCTGAACGGCCATAATGCCCCCGTGGCAATGAAATTCGACCACGTCTTCGCGGGTGTAAGAGCGGGGAGATTTCATCAGCAAAAGCAGCGCTTCGTCGACCGGGGTTGCGCTCTCGGGGGCTTGCACGTAGCCGTAGAGGATGCGGTGGCTTTCCCAAGCCTGATGGCCGGGGGCTCGAAATAGCTGCTGAGCAATGGCGATCGCCCGAATACCAGACAGGCGCACGATGCCTACACTGCCCTGCTGAGGGACGATGGCAGTGGCGATTGCAGCGATGGTCTCTGACTGGTGAATGGCCTGGGTCAACGGTTTACCTAGCGATGTATCTGCTTTAATAACGCTTCGATGAAACTTCTTCAATAACTCTTTAATAACTATGGGATATTGTCGCAAACCCTACCGGAAGGGGGCTCTATGCCTAGAGAAGGTGCTATAGAATGTGATCAATAAAACATACTTGATGGACCTGGATGGACAGATATCCGGTTGGCTGCCTGCCAAAGGGCAGTACGGAGTGTAACACTTGATCAGGAAAGCTTGTTTTGATGGTCGTAATGACTAAAGAAGGACTCACTATGCGAGCATCAGCGCTATGTTGACCCCCAGTTCAAACTCTAAGCCAGTGAATGAATCTGTCGTGGGCGGTCGGCCTTCGTCTGGGAACGGCCCCGTACCTGCCAACGCAGACGGTAAGCAGTCGGCATCCTATGCCTTAATGGAGCGACCGACGACGCTACCTGGGGTGGACTGTGACCAAGGCAGCGGTCAAAGAAATGATCAGCGCAGTGGTCAACGAAAGCGATTTAAAAGCGGGATGGTAAAACTTTTGGACTCCCGTTATTGGCAGCGGCTGCTGCGTTACTTTTACCTGCGATTTTTGAGGATGCAGGGCAGCCCTGAGGCGATCGCACGGGGGGTGGCCGCTGGGGTATTTGCGGGCTCTTTTCCGCTGTTGGGGTTTCAAACCATTATTGGCGTTGCGATCGCAGCGACCGTAAGAGGCAATAAGGTAATGGCCGCAGTCAGCACCTGGATTAGCAATCCCTTTACTTATCTACCCATTTTTGCGCTGAATTTTCAGGTGGGGCGCCTGCTAATGGGCCTGCCGAATACTACGGTGATTCCCGCTTCTCCGGCAGGGCTCAATGAGTGGATGAGCTTGGGGATGACGGTGACTTCTGCGCTGATGCTGGGGTCTTTAGTGGTTGGCGCGGTGCTTGGCGTTTTGGGCTATTACGTCGGTTTGGTGCTGGCTCGCCGCGTGCGAGCAGCGAAGCAGCGATAGGCCGTTACCAAAACTGAACGCTGGCCGAATTTGAGCATGTGTCTGGTTAGGCTATCAGAGTTGTTCTTAGGCCCGTGTGGGGTAGGAAATGATATGGCTAAGCAGTCTTTTTATCGTGCTCTTTTGCTGGCAGCTGTGGTGCTTACGCCGCTGACGGCCTGTGCCTTTTGGCCCCGGTCGGTGGGTGCGCAGTCTCCAGCGCCGGTGTATCAGCAGCGCGAGCGGGTGCTGACTGTGACGGGCGTTGGCATTGAGTCGATTCCGACGACGCTGACCCAAGTGAATTTGGGCGTGGTGGTAGAAGCTGCGACGGCTGAGGAGGCGCAGCAGCAGGCGGCGCAGCGGCAGACGGCAGTGGTGGAATGGCTGCGATCGCAATCGGTAGAAGACCTAGAAACGACGGGCATTTCCTTAAATCCTCGCTACGACTATCGCAACGACCGGCAGGAGCTAAGGGGCTACGAGGCGAGCAATACGGTTCGCTTTCGGGCGGAGACGGCGCGCGCTGGAGAAATTATCGATGGGGCTGTGAGGGAAGGCGCTACTCGGATTAATGGCATTAGCTTCGTTGCTGATGAGGCGGCGATAGAAGCTGCCCGCCAGCGAGCGCTGACGGCTGCGGTTGAAGATGCTCAGCTACAGTCAGATACGGTGTTGAGTGCTTTGGGACTTTCGCGCCAGGAAGTTGTCAATATCACGATTGGGTCTGTTAGTGCGCCGCCGCCGTCACCGGTTGCTGCGCGGGCCGTTGCAGAGGATGCGCAGTTTGCGAGTACGCCGATTGTGGGGCAGTCGCAGGAGATCAACGCACGGGTGACGTTGGATATTCGCTACTAGCTCCCCGGAGTGCACTCTGGGTAAAATGATTACCAGCAACGGTAAGAATTTTATGCTGGGTCGCACGCTGAATGGACGCTACAGGCTGACGCGGATTCTGGGTGCGGGTGGATTTGGCCAGACTTATCTGGCGGTTGACCTTTTGGCGGCAGACCCTTTGCCAGCTGATGTTTTGGCGACTAAGCCACAGGCAGAGGAGTGCGGGACCGATCTGCAGCTGCCTGTGGCTCCCAGCTCTGGTGAAAAGCTTTGCGTTGTGAAGCAGCTAAAGCCAGCGAGCCAAGACAAAAATTTTCTGCAGGTGGCCCGGCGCCTCTTCGACACCGAATCCAAAACCCTGAAGGAGCTGGGCCATCACCCGCAGATTCCCAATTCAATCGATTTCTTTGAAGAGGGCAATGAGTTTTATCTAGTTCAGGAATATATAGAGGGGCGGTCTTTAGAAGAGGAGATTAAGCAGGCTGGTCAGTTTTCTGAGGCGCAGGCGATCGCGCTGCTAGAAGCCGTCTTGCCCATCTTAGAATTCATTCACGACAATCACGTTATTCACCGCGACCTGAAGCCCGACAATTTGATTCGCCGCCAAGGCAGTGACGAGATTGTACTGATCGATTTTGGGGCGGTGAAGGAGCTGCGGACCCACTTGGTGACCGGTGAGCGGACGGGGCTGACCATCGGCATTGGCACTCAGGGCTACACGCCGAGTGAGCAGCTCTCGGGCAAGCCGCGTTACAGCAGTGACCTCTACGCCCTAGGGATGACGGTGATCCATGCGCTGACGGGTCGCCTGCCCGCCGACTTGCCGGAGGCGATGGGCAGCCTGGAGCCCCAGTGGCAGAGCTATGCGGAAGTAAGCCCTGGGCTGGCGATTTTGCTGGGGAAAATGACGCGCCACTACATTCATCAGCGCTATCAGCGAGTGGAGGAGGTGCTGCACGATTTGTCGCGGCTAGAGGAGCTGCCAGCGGAGGCTGCTCAGGTGCCGACGACGGTAGAAACGTCTATGCCGCAAGGGTTTTCAGGCAGTGAGGCGCAGACGGTGATTACCCGCTGGCAAATGAGACGGCGGGCGAAACAGCTGACGGTGGCGATTTCTACTGTGCTGACGAGCGCGTTTATCTTGGGGTTGCGGCAGGTGGGGGCGTTTGTCCCGGCGGAGCTGTTAGTGTGGGACCGGTTGGTGAGCGCGCAGGCAGATGCCGGGCCAGATCCGCGACTGTTGATGGTGGAGATTGCTGAGTCGGATTTGCGGGCGACGGGGAACTTTACGCCGTCTGATGCAGATTTAGCGCAGGTGATTGACAATTTGCAGGCGCATCAGCCAGCGAGAATTGCCGTTGATTTGCTACGCAATGTGCCGGAGGGGGCGGGGCAGGTGGCGCTGCAGGCGAGCTTGAAAGATCCGAATGTGGTGGGAATTACGAAGCTGAGCGACCCAGACAGTGACAATATGATTCCGCCGCCGCCGGGGATGGTGATGGAGCAGCTGAGCTTTAGCAACTTGGTGGTGGATGCGGATTTTCGGGTGAGGCGATCGCTGATGGTGGACTTTTTTGATGAGTCGCTGTTGGTGGATGCGCTGGGGGAGCGGCAGGTGGGCACTGAGGCGGATTTTGAACCGCAGGAGCGACCGATTTTTTCATTGGGGACTGAGGTGGCGCTGGGCTATATCGAACAATATTTGGGATTGGGGCCAGAAGAGGGAGATATTTTACAGCTGGGTGAGGTGCGATTTGAGCCGATTACGCGTTCCTTTGGCGGCTATCAGCATGCAGACGACAGCGGCTACCAAATTTTTATGCGGTATCGCTCTCCAAACGATGTGGCGACCCGTTTGAGCTTTTCGGATGTGCTGAACAACAACTTTGACCCTGAGCAAGTGAAGGACAAAATTGTGCTGATCGGTTCGACGGCGGAGAACAGCCGGGATGTGTTTTTGACGCCGTACAACACAGCGGGCAATTTTCAACTGATGCATGGGGTAGAAGTGCATGCTCAGGCGGCCAGTCAGATTCTTTCTGCGGTGATAGATGGTGAGCCGCTGCCGTGGGCTTGGCCAGATGGGTTAGAAATTGCGTGGATTGTGGCGCTGACGGGCATTGGCAGTGGCCTAATGGTGCTGACTCAGCGGGGGCCTGTGCTGATTTTGTTTGGGGTGAGCGGTTTGGCGCTGACGTTTTTGGTGGGGGTGGCTAGCTTTCAGGGGGGTGGCTGGGTGCCGGTGGCCGCGCCGATGAGCGCCTTTTTCTTCTCGGCGGCGGGCGCGCGGATTAGTAAGAGCTATCAGCGGCGGCACTGGGAGGCGAAGCAGTCTACTGGGATGTAGTTGTTGTTTTTTTGGGGTAGAGGTGGGCGATCGCGGGGATGGGAATTGCTTCGTTACCAGATTGGTTAGTGAATGAGGATATTGAATGCAATCTTTGACACGGCCTTAACGCTACGCCACTGACTCAACTTCGGTAAACTGATAGGAGCG
>JBCBFY010000179.1:0-7600 GCA_038527325.1 Cyanobacteria bacterium J06614_10 | reverse complement strand
GTGAGGCTCCACATACAGCGTAGCCCCGCTAGCCGAAACATCGTGGTGGAAAATGGCAACAAACGGCGCGCTCTGCGCAAAGAAGAAGAGATTGAAGAAGAAGCCATCCGCCAGATGCTGACCTACCAAGTGGCAGAGGTTTTGCCAGAGCTAGAGCATTTGATGCTGACGATGGTGAAGCTGGACTTGGCCACGGCGAGGGCTCGCTACGGATTGTGGATGGAGGGAAATGCGCCACGATTTGTGGCGGATGAACAAATTACGCTGCGTCAGCTGAAGCATCCACTGCTGCTGTGGCAACAGAAAAAAGAGCAAAACGGTCAGGTGGTGCCGACTGACTTGGTGATGCGGCCAGACTTGCGGGTTGTGGCGATCACCGGCCCAAATACGGGGGGGAAGACCGTCACCCTCAAGACCCTCGGCCTGACTGCGCTCATGGCCAAAGTGGGTCTGTTTATCCCGGCCAAAGAACCGGTGGAGCTGCCTTGGTTTACTTCTGTGCTGGCAGACATTGGCGATGAACAATCGATTGAGCAGAGCCTTTCGACATTTTCGGGTCATGTGAAGCGGATTGGGCGCATCTTGGAAGCACTACATGAGGCGGCTGCTCCATCTAGCGAAGCGCCAAGTGAAGCAGATGCGGCAGCGGTGGCAAATTCTCTGGTGCTGCTGGATGAAGTGGGCGCGGGGACAGATCCGTCTGAGGGGAGTGCGCTGGCGATCGCACTTCTCAAATACCTAGCTGACCATACTCGCCTGACCGTCGCAACTACCCACTACGGCGAACTCAAAGCGCTGAAATACGAAGACGAGCGATTTGAAAACGCCTCAGTCGAATTTGATGATGTCAAGCTGGCGCCCACCTACCGGCTGCTGTGGGGCATTCCGGGCCGGTCGAATGCGCTCTCGATTGCCCAGCGCCTAGGGCTAAATGAGCAAGTGTTGGCGATGGCCAAACAGCGCATGGGCGGTGCCAATGAAGATGTGAACCAGGTGATTGAGGGGCTAGAGGCTCAGCGCAGGCGTCAGGAACAGCGGGCTGCGGAAGCCGAAAAGCTGGTTGCGAAGGCGGAGAGATTTTATAAAGAAGTGGAAGCGCGGGCCCAGAGTTTGCGCGATCGCGAACAGAAGATCAAGCGCCAGCAAGAAAAAGACGTGGAAACAGCCCTGCTCCATGCCCGCGCCGAAGTTGCCAAAGTCATTCGCGACCTGCAGAAAGGAACCCTAACCGGCCAAGACGCTCAAAAAGCGACCGAAGCACTCAACCGAATCGAAGCAAAGCGATTGCCAACCGGCAAACATCCGGCCAAAGTCAGCTCTACCGGCATGGGTTATCGGCCCAAGGCTGGCGAGCGCGTGCGGCTTGCTAGCTTGGGCGGTCAGGTGGCAGAAGTAATGGCAGAAGCCGACGAAGACGGCAAGGTGTCGGTACGCTTTGGCATCATGAAAATGACCGTTGACCTGTCGGACATTGAGTCGCTCAAGGGTGAAAAGGCGGAGCCGATAGAAAAGAAGCCTAAGCAGCCTGTTGCGAAGACGACGCCAGAAGCACCGATGGTAAAGACGGAGCGGAATACGGTTGACTTGCGAGGGATGCGGGTGAGCGAAGCGGAGAGCGTGATTGAAGAAGCGATCGCTCGGGCCACTGGTCCCCTGTGGTTTGTTCACGGGCATGGCACTGGCAAGCTACGGCGCGGCGTGCAGGAATATCTCAAACTGCACCCTCAGGTGAAGAGCTTTGAAGCCGCTGACCAGGCCGATGGTGGAAAAGGTGTGACTGTTGCAATGCTTTAGCAGAGTTACCTTTGTTTGTCTGCTGTAACTGTTGCAGATAATTCTCTCCTTTGTTGTATCTCCAGTTCAGCCTATTGAAGTAACCGCGCGGGTGAGGAGACGCTTTAGATTATGGGTGTAAACGGCGTAGCAACAACAACACCCCATGGCTGACTCTAAGCAAACCACAGACCACGACAAGATAAAAAGCTGGGTAGAAGAACGTAACGGGCATCCGGCTGCTGTTGAGAGTACATCATCGGATGGGGATGTGGGTCTGATTCGCATTGAATTTCCGAAGGGCGACAGCGATGACTTAGAGAAAATTTCTTGGGATGATTTCTTTGAGAAATTTGAGGAGAGTAAGTTGGCTTTTCTCTATCAGGAAGAAACCAGCGATGGTGAAAAGAGTCGATTTTGCAAATTGGTCAGTCGGTCGTAGTTGTCGGTTGTGGATAAAGATATTTGGTAACGCACAACCTGACGGCTGGCAATGCTAGCCTATGGATGTTATTTCACGCGAACGTTTACGCGAGCATCTAAACGTGCTTACCTATGAGTAAAATTGTCGTCGGTTTGTCTGGCGGGGTCGATAGCTCCGTCGCTGCAGCTATCCTTCACAACCAAGGCTACGAAGTCTTGGGTATGACCCTTTGGCTGATGAAGGGTAAAGGTCAGTGCTGCTCCGAAGGGATGACCGACGCCGCGCAGCTGTGCGAAGAGCTGGGCATTGACTACAGCGTTGTAGATTCTCGCGATGTCTTTGAAAAGTACATCGTCAACTACTTGGTGGAAGGCTACTCTCAAGGAGTAACGCCGCTGCCTTGCTCACAGTGCAACAGCACGGTCAAGTTTGGCCCGATGCTGAACTACGCTGTCAACGAGATGGGCGCAGACTATATCGCTACGGGTCACTACGCCCAAATTACCCGCAACGCTGAGACGGGCCGCTATGAGCTGCGCCGCGCTGTCGACCGCAATAAAGACCAGTCTTATTTTCTCTATGACCTCAGCCAGGAGCACTTGGCCGCGACAAAGTTTCCGCTAGGGGAGAAAACCAAGCCTGAGACGAGAGCGATCGCAGCTAGCCTCGGACTACACACTGCAGACAAGCCCGAAAGTCAGGATCTTTGCCTGGTAGAGCAGCACGGCTCAATGAAGACCTTTCTCGATAAGTTCTTGGCACCTAAGCCCGGCGATATTGTCAGTACCAGCGGTGAAGTGCTCGGCCAGCACGATGGCATCCATCACTACACCATCGGACAGCGTAGGGGGCTGGGCATCGCCGCGCCCAATCCGCTCTACGTGGTGAAGCTAGATGTGGGTCGCAATCAGGTGATTGTCGGCGAGCGCGACAGCGTTACCTCCCCTAGCTGCACCGTCCATCGCGTCAACTGGGTTTCGATTGCGCCCCCTGCCGGACCGATTTCGGCTGAGGTACAGATACGATATCGCTCACAAGCTGTGGGAGCGACTATCGTGCCGATAGCGCCGACCCTTGAGGCAGCCAGTTCTAAGGTGGCCAGTTCTAAGGCGACCAATTCTAGGACAACCAGCTCTGAAACAGACAACGCTGGTGAGATTGTGCAGAGCAACACAGACAGAATGGGCCGTGTCAAAATAATTTTTGATGAACCCCAGTTTGGAGTAACCCCCGGACAGGCTGCTGTCTGGTACGAAAAGAGTGGTCGGGTGCTAGGGGGCGGTATCATTGAGCCCGTAGACGCGTAACCAAGATTCGACCGGGCCGACAGGAACAACCCCTGTGACCACCCAGACTTATATAAAGACGCAGTAAACGAGGAAAACTAACCTTGAGTGAAGTGAAAGACGGCATTGCGCCCCACGGCGGCACGCTGGTCAACCGGCTGGCTGGCCCTGAGCAAAAGCAGGAATTTTTGAGCAAGGCAGACAGTCTGCCCCGCGTGGCCCTAGACAAGCGAGCGGCCTCTGACCTAGTGATGATCGCCATCGGTGGCTTTAGCCCCCTGACCGGCTTTATGACTCAGGCCGACTACGACCCGGTGGTGACTGATATGCGTTTGGCCAGCGGCCTGCCCTGGTCTGTCCCAGTGACGCTTTCGGTTACTGAGGCTGTAGCAGAGCCCCTGACGATTGGTCAGCTGGTTCGCTTAGACGATGAAACGGGCCGTTTCATTGGTGTGCTAGAGCTAAGCGAAAAATACACCTACGACAAGAAGAAAGAGGCGATTAACGTCTATCGCACCGACGAAGATGCGCATCCGGGTGTGAAGGTCGTTTATGACCAAGGGCCTATTAACCTGGCGGGGGATGTGTGGCTGCTAGAGCGCGACCCACATCCGCTCTTCCCGGACTATCAGATCGATCCGGCTGAGTCACGCAAGCAGTTTCGCGAGCGGGGCTGGAAAACAGTCGTCGGGTTCCAAACGCGTAACCCTATTCACCGCGCCCACGAATACATCCAAAAGTGCGCGCTTGAAACGGTGGATGGACTCTTTTTGCACCCGCTTGTGGGCGCGACCAAGAGCGATGACATCCCTGCGGACGTGCGGATGCGCTGCTACGAAATTATGATGGAGCACTATTTCCCACAGCAGCGAGTAATTTTGGCGATTAACCCGTCTGCTATGCGCTATGCGGGGCCAAGAGAGGCAATTTTCCACGCGCTGATTCGTAAAAACTACGGCTGCACGCACTTTATCGTAGGCCGCGACCATGCTGGGGTGGGTGACTACTATGGTACCTACGATGCTCAGGCTATTTTTGATGAGTTTGAGCCGGGTGAGCTGGGCATTACGGCAATGAAGTTTGAGCATGCCTTTTATTGCACGCGGACGGGGACGATGGCAACGACTAAAACGAGCCCTGCAACCCCTGAAGAACGGATTCACCTATCGGGTACGAAGGTGCGTGCGATGCTGCGCGATGGCAAGCAGCCACCGCCGGAATTCTCTCGCCCAGAAGTTGCCGCTGAACTGATCAAGGCAATGCAAACCACTTAAGATAGTAAGCATCTGCCGATGGGTGCTAGAAAGCGCACCTGTCGGCAACTTACTTTGGCTTCAGCGGTTTGGTTGCCATATTTCGATTGCAGAGGGGGTGAGGTGCTATGGGGTTTAAGCCGAGCGGCGGCGAAGGGGTAAGTCGGCGAGCGTTTTTTCAAAGGGCGGGCGCGGCGATCGCAGCTTTGGGGCTGACGGATCTGGCTGCTCGTACGGGGCTTTCTGCTGCGGGCATTCAATCTCAGGCAGCTGACTACACCCAGGCGATCGCACAGTCGAATGGCCGCAAGCTGGCGTTGCTGATTGGCATCGACGACTACCCGTCGCAGGCCGTCCCTTCTGGTCAGCTGGGTGCTGGCAAGCTAGAGGGCTGTGTGACCGATGTTGAGCTGCAGAAGGCGCTACTGATTCACCGGTTTGGCTTTTTACCACAGGATATTGTCTGCCTGACTAATAAGCAGGCGACCCGCCAGGGCATCTACGAGGCCTTTGTGTCCCATCTCTACGAACAGGCGAAGGCCGGGGACGTGGTGATTTTTCACTTTAGCGGCTATGGCGCGCAGGTGCGCATAGCAGATTTGTCGGTTGCCCAGGCGAGCGCTGCAGCGATTAATAATACTGGAACAGCTGATGCAGAAACGGGTGAGGTAGCCGCGAGAATGCCGGGCCCCGGGATGAAGGGGGTGCGGCGATCGCTGGTGCCTATAGATGGTCTGCTCCCGACAGAGAGTCGGCCTGTAATCAACGATATTTCTGAAGTTGAGCTGAAGGGACTGCTCAGGCTGCTGAAGACCAAGAATGTGACCACTATTTTGGACACTGGGTTTGTGGATGTGGCGGTGCCGCTGTCGGGCGGGCTGCGATCGCGCGCCCGTTCTGAAGTGGTGACCGGTCAGCTGCCTGCACCGTTTCCTCTAATGGTAAAGCAGCGTCCGATGAGAGAAAGCGACCCGTTTCCAGGGGTGTTGCTCAGGGGCGCGGCGTTAGATGATGTGGTTTTGGAGCGGCAGTGGAACGATTTTAATGCGGGCGTGTTTACCTATGTGCTGACGCAGTATTTGTGGTCAGCGCCTGCGCCGGTGCTGGTGGAGACGACGTTGGCGCGATCGCAAGAAATTCTCGCGCGGTGGGGCGGCAGCACTCAGCAGCCCCTAGTCGGTGGCACCAACCAATCGAAAAATGCGGCCATCTACGATTCGCCCCTGATTGATCGGACCCGAGGGGAGGGGATTGTGCAGTCTTTGAGCGCTGACAAGAAGACGGCTACCCTGTGGCTAGGTGGACTGCCGCCTAGGGTGTTGGAGTATTTATCTTCGCCGTCGGTGGTGGTGTGTAAGGGTCGGCGGCTGAAGGTGCGATCGCACGATGGATTGACTGCTAGGGCCAAGCTGATCGAAGAGGCTGGCAATGACGGTGCGCCGCTGGAGGTGGGCCAGCCCATTTTTGAATCGGTGAGAGCGCTGCCAAAAAATGTTGACCTAGTGGTTGCGCTCGACAGTCGCCTAGAGCGAATTGAGCGGGTGGATGCGACCAGTGCCCTATCGGCGCTTTCGTTTGTAAGCTCTACTTCGGATACTGACTTGCCTGCAGACTGCCTTTTGGGCAAGCCGGTGGATGCTAGCAGTGGCACTCTGACGGCCAGCCTCAATCCTGCAAAGATCAGCGCGAGACAATTGGCTCAGTCGGCGGATGTGGGCCGAGAGCAGGGCGCGGAGGATCCGGCGGAGGGCCAGGGGGTTGGCTATGGGTTGTTTTCTTTGACGCGATCGCTCATCCCCGGAACGTTGGCGCTGCAGGATGAGGCGATAAAGCCAGCAATCAATCGACTAACGGCAAAGCTACAAACCCTGATAGCACTAAAAATGTTGCGGCTCAGTGAGAACAGAGCGGCCTCCCAGCTGCCAGTGCGGGTCACCCTAGAGCAAGTGGATCCCAAGGAAAACAAGCTGCTGATCACGCGGCAAACCTTCAAGGTAGAGACGCCGATTAAAAAAGACGCCGAAGGGTTTTTGCCAGAAGTGCCCATCGGTAGCCGAGTGCGCTACAAGATATTTAATGACAGCAGTTCGCCGCTGTATTACACCCTGATAAATGTCGATCCGGAGGAGCGGCTGTCGGCCTTTTGCCCAGTGGCCGATGTGCCAACCGCAGTGCAATCTACCGGAGAAGAAGAGAGCACCCTGCCGACGATTTCTGCTGCCAGCATTCCTCCCGGAAGCGCGGTCTCGGTGCCCGGCGCCGATTTAGACTGGGCGGTCGATGCGCCCGGCGGCCCGGTAGAGACGTACATTATTTGCAGTACGCTACCGCTCATCAACACTTTTGATGCGCTCTCTAGCCCAACCAATAGCGGCGGACAACGGGTGAAACCCCTGCCCAACCCGCTAGAAGTGGTGAGGGCATTGCTTTCGGACATGAGCCAAGGCGATGAGTCTGACACATACACGCTGGATGTGACTAAGTGGGTAACGCTGAACTTTACCTATCAGGCTGTGTAGTTGGCTAAACTGTCTCGGCACGAAAGTGTCTTGCATTTGAACACCTGCCATAAAGCTGAATTTCAGTATTTCTCAGGTTCAATTCTCACAGATTTTTCAAGTGTTTTCTTATAGTGACGCGGAGCGTTTCAAGCTTTCCTTTTGATAACGCAACTATGCCGAATACTCTTCTAAACTAGGAGTGATACCTACCTGAAAAAAGGCTAAACGCTATGGTTGCTAGCGCAGGCGTTAGAGACACCATTACTACGCTGAATGACTTGCAGCAGCGCCTTGGTCTTTTGCAATCACAGAACTATGACTTCTTTTCCGAGTGCTCAGAGACGGTAAACCGTCCGTCCACTC
>JBCBFY010000178.1:0-7763 GCA_038527325.1 Cyanobacteria bacterium J06614_10 | reverse complement strand
GGCTGTACCCACCCCGTCCTCCGCTGCGCTCCGGCCACCCCTCCAGAGGGGATTTTACTTCTGGCCAAGTCCATTTAGTCACTGCATTAATAGTGACCGCCTTAACAGTACCTGTTAAGCCCTTCCTAAACTGCCTGCCGCCGCTGCCACTCCTTCTGCTTCGCTATCTGTTCCATTTCCGGGTGTCAAACCAGAGATAGTTTCGGTAGCGCGAGATCTTTGGGTTTTGAGCAGGCCGATGTTGCTGGTAAGCAAAAAGCTGGCCGATGCCCAGTCCGCCCATTACGGCCAGCACAATGTGCCGATGCTCAATCTTTTGGACCATCCAGTTGAGCGCGCGAAAGATGCCAATGAACAAAATGCCTGCCAGCGCGCCAGCCAAGCCTAGGCCAACGCCTTCTAACAGGCTGACCCAAGTGAGTGTGGGCAGGTCGCCGAAGCGGCCAAAGTTGTAGATGCCGCCAATTTCTAGCCCTGTACCCGCCCGAAAGACGGCAAAGCTACAGATGCCAGCCACCATGGCCGGGATAATGGCTTCGTAGTACTCCAAGCCGCGCCGATGGGGAATTTCGAGGGCAAATAAGGGACCTCCAATGGGATCGCCAAAAAACGCTGCCAGCGCCGCGCCCATGCCACAAAAGGTCATGATGCGGGTGCTTTCTACCGTCAGCTTTAGCTTTTCAGATATCCAGCTGCCCACACTGCCGTTGATTTGCACTAACGGGGCCTCGGGGCCTAAGCTCCCACCAGCCGTGATGGAGACCAGCGAGGTCGCTACCATGCCAGGGGTTTGACTAGGTTCTAGCCGTCCGGCGTCGTGAACGCGGTCAATGACTACTGCCATCTCTCCCGGCAACCCCAAAAAATAAAGACATAACCCTACGCCCAGCCCGCCAATCGTAGGGACCATCCAGGTGTAGTGCCAGTGAGGTAGCCAGGCCGGAAACCACTGCAAAATGGATTCTTTGCCCGTTTCCCAAACTAGCTCAAGCAAATTTTCTAATACAAAGTAATAAACAGTCGCGACGATACCGCCAGCAGCGCCGACGATACCTGCATAAATAAGCGTACGAGAATAGGTCAGTTCTTTTGGCGTAGAAGCCGCCTTATCTGTCTTGGAAGCGCTGCCCACGCTTGGCGTTGCAAGGGTCATTAACTATACCGAATCATTTCTATTGGTTTTGGCATGGTAATGATCGGGGCAAGCCTTAGAACGTAGCTTTCACTACGAAATGCATGGATTGATTCTAAAGTTCGATAGATAATATGCGGTTGTTGCATTCTTGTGGGCGAACTAACGCTCAGCGCCGTCGAGAGACGAGTCACTCTTAGCAAGGAGGGCGCACTGCAAGGAGGGCGCACTACAGAGCCGCTAAACTTTCTTTCACCTGGCGTTTGATCGTTTGAGAGACCTGATCGCTGTTTAGGTAGGCCTGAATTTTGGTTTGAGCGGCTCTAGGGTCGATTTGATTCAGGGCGCTCAGCACGTGCATTTTTATCCGGGGATCGGGGTCTGCTAGGGCCGGGATGAGGCTATCGACAGCGTCTACTTGGCCTAGTCTCGCTAGCGCTGACACCACCGCCTGCTTGAGCATTGCCGCCTCGGGCGTTTTGGTCGGCATCTTATCGATTGCGAGGTTGGGTGCTGTTTGCGGCTGGGCCTGCATCCATGTGATGAGGGGCCGAGCGGCTTGTGGCTTCAGCGATAGGCTGCGGGTTTGGCCGAGGGCTTTGGCAATCTCTTGCCTGACGGCGGGGACAATGCGCAGGCTGTCGTCGTTTTCAAAAGCCCCAGTGAGCAACGCAATGGCGACCGATGTGCCCAGCCAGGCCAAGGCGCGGACAGCGGCAATCTTCACCGATGCCGCAATGGGCTGAGTGAGGATGTAGCCCAGGGCATTGGCGGCTGAGTCGTCTCCTAGCCTGCCCAGGGCGATCGCACTTTCCCGGGCGATCGCTTCATCAGCAGCATACAGACACTTTTTGAGTGGGGAGACAAGATCGGTGCTGCCGAGCAGGTCGCGCCGCCGGCCCAGGGCTCGGATCGCCTCTGTACAGATCGCGGGCTCGTCGTTCAGCGCGTTTAGCAAGACGGGGGTGACCCTGGGTGAGTGAAAGCTGCCTAGAGCCTCTGTTGCGATCGCCCGCAGCCGTGGATTCGGATCTGCCGCAATGCTCAGCAGCGGCTCAATGGTGGCGCTACGGCGAATATGGGATAGGGCGCGGGCGGCCAGCAGACGCTGCTCGATAGGAATGCCTGTGGCCAGTAGACGGCTGAGGGTAGCAATCGCCCCTGGTCCTAGGGTGGTGAGGGCTTTGCCAGCTTCTATTTGAATGTCTTCATTGGGAGAGGAAAGGAGGAGGTGTGCGATCGCCTCAACCACTGCAGGCCGATCAAACTGGCTCAAGATACGAATGAGAAACCACTGGATGTCTGGATCGTTCTGATTTTGTAGGTGACCTATGAGGTGAGGGACTGTGCGATCGCCTAAGTGTGCAAACTGCCGAGAAAACTGCTTGGCACTGTCCCATCGACTGTGAAAGTCACCTTCTTTGAGGGTTTCTAGGGCTTGGTCTACCGCTTTTTTTAACATCTCCTCTGAGAGGGGGGCTGCAATGCCTTTTCTTCTCTCTGCTCGGGGTGAGGTAGCGGGTCTTTGCGCGGTGGGGCTTGTCGGTTGAGCCGCACCTGTAGGTAGTGCGCTCACGGCGTAAGAGTGATCTGAGGACATTAAACTCGCTGTGTCATCGCTAGGTATCGGCGCGCAGAGATCCGCAATGACACCCTCAGATTCGGACTCCGACAGGGCGGTAGATTCTGCAGACATCGTTTTGGCAACTCCTTAGGCATATTTTGTTAAAGAGGTTTCTTTGAAGGTTGTTGAAGCGTACTTTTTGCGAGGCTTTAGGATAGTTTGAAAGTAAGCTTTTAGAAAATCTTGCTTGTTAGAAATTCATTTAACTTTTTTTAGAAGATATGGCATCAAAAATGACATTCAAAATTCTTTAAGGAAGGCTTTTAATGAGCCTTGATGCAGTCAAGGTCGGATATCTGACCGATGCATTCAAGTCACACATTTTATTTCTTATAGGGAATATACACTCTAAATTTACGCTTACTTAATTAATAACGCTGTCTGAAATACTGAACGTAAATGGATACTTTTTGAAATCATGGTCTTTACCTTGCCGTTTACCTTCCACGAGTTTTGGTAGGTGCACAAGAATGAGGAAGTTTGAACCTGGTTAGTAGCACAGGTTGCGGACCCACCCCGACCTCCGCTGCGCTCCGGCCACCCCTCCAGAGGGGATCTGTGCTGGCTACGAGGCGTATAGGTGTCGAACCCGATATCCCTGCATCCTGACGGAAGTAAATCCCCTCTGGAGGGGTGGCGCGTAGCGACGGGGTGGGTCCGCAACCTCCGCTACTCAGCCAATACCTCTCAGCACACCTTTCTACAAACAATGATCTACAAACAATACTAGGATGCAGAGCTGGCAACGAATTTTGGCACATGCCAAAAGCGCATTATTGTCATGCGATAGCTGCAAAATAAGGACCCTCTAAGTGAAAAACCGTAGTGAATAATACAAAACTTAACTGGGAACTTCCATATCTTGATGTCAACTCAACAGCAAATGAGTTAGACAAAACCCTAAAACGGTTCCTTATAAGCGTGGTGGGTAGGCATTCATACATCAAGGCTATTGGTTTTGAGTGCCTACCACTTTTCTTTGAGGGTTCATTGATGCTTAGATACTAATTAGGTGTAAGCATCAATCGCCAAGTTATTTTTGCTTCAAAGCAGGAAAGTAAGGATTTATTGGTGCATGTATTGGCTGAGTTTACTGGCTGATTTTTGTTGGCATCTTTTAGGGGATGGCTAATGGCAACCTCGGTTGCTTGTTGGTCTAGTCGTTAACAATTTAGATATGGCATGGTTACGTCACCAAGCGTTGTAGTCAAACAAGAAAAAAAGAATAAGTTTGAGAAATATAAGGCTGAGAAAGATGGCCTAGCCGTTAAGGATGAGCTAGATAAGTTCGCCGAGATGGGCTGGGAGGCAGTGGATAAAACTGACCTCACCGGTCGGCTAAAGTGGCTAGGCATTTTTTACCGCGAAGTGACGCCGGGTAAGTTCATGCTGCGGTTGCGCATGCCCCACGGTGTGCTCTCTAGCCACAAAATGCGCGTTCTCGCAGAGATTGTTCAGTGCTACGGCGACGATGGCTGCGCAGACATTACAACCCGTCAGAACCTGCAGCTACGTGGCATTCGCCTAGAAGATATTCCAGATATCTTCAAGCGCTTTGAGCAGGCTGGAATTACTTCCATGCAATCTGGTATGGACAATGTTCGAAATATTACCGGCTCTCCTGTGGCAGGCATCGCAGCAAACGAGCTAATCGATACCCAGGGCTTGGTGGTCAAAGTGCAAGACATGATAACCAATAACGGCGAGGGCAACTACGACTTTACAAACCTACCCCGCAAGTTCAACATCGCCATCGAAGGCAGTCGAGAAGATTCTATTCACTCTGAAATTAATGACATCGCCTTCATCCCCGCCTTTAAGGATGGCTCTGAGGAGAGTGAGCTTGGGTTTAACGTCTTGGTGGGTGGTTTCTTTTCGGCCAAACGCTGTGAAGCGGCCATCCCACTGAATGCTTGGGTGCCCGCCGACGATACGGTGGTTGAAATCTGCCGCGCCATCCTGACGGTTTTCCGAGACAGAGGCTCCCGGGGCAACCGTCAGCAAACCCGGCTCATGTGGCTGATTGAAGCGATGGGCCTAGAGGCCTTTCGCTCGGCTGTTGAGGCGCAAATGGGCCAGTCGCTGCTGCCTGCCGCGCCAGAAGACGCCATCACCGAAGAGGGTAAAAGCGACCATTTGGGAGTGCATTCTCAAAAGCAGCCCGGGCTCAACTATGTTGGGCTGCATGTGCCGGTCGGCCACTTCTACGCGGACGATATGTTTGAATTCGCCCGCTTGGCAGAGGTGTACGGCAATGGCGAAATCCGCCTGACCGTCGAGCAGAATGTAATCATTCCGAACATTCCTGACTCTAGGTTGGATGCCTTTTTGCAAGAGCCTCCGGTGCAAAAGTTCTCGATTGATCCAGCGCCGCTCTCTAGAGCTTTGGTGTCCTGCACGGGGTCGAGGTTTTGTAACTTTGCGCTGGTAGAAACCAAGCAGCGGGCCAGTGCCATGGCCGAAAGGCTAGACGCTGCGCTGACGCTGGAGCAGCCCGTGCGCATGCACTGGACAGGCTGTCCTAACTCTTGCGGGCAACCCCAGGTAGCCGATATTGGCTTCCTGGGTACCAAGGCCCGCAAAGATGGCAAAACGGTGGAGGCAGTGGATATTTACATGGGCGGTAAGGTGGGCAAGCACGCCCAGCTAGGCGAACGTGTGATGAAGGCTGTTCCGTGCGACGAGCTGGATTCAGTCGTCACTGATTTGCTAAAGGAAAAGTTTGGCGCTGTGGCCAAGTAGCTACCAAATTCGTAGCTAACCAGTGGCTTTCTGACTGCTAACTCAGTTTGTTAGCCCCCTGCGATTTATCTCGTGGATGTAGCCAACAGCGCAGTTTCCCGGCCTGACATCTGTTACCAGCGTGTCAGGCCACCCAAAAAAAGAAGCCTGCGGGCGGCAACCCTAGGCTTCTATTTGTCCGTATTGCCAGTGCTTGATTGGTTCAATCGACGCAGGGCAATACATCTCTATTACTAGGAGCATAACGCAAGATGATAGGAGAGTTGTTTACGAAAGCAACTCAAGGCAGGTATAGAGTATTACACCTGACCTGGTTCGCTTTCTTTTTATCGTTTGTGGTGTGGTTTAACTACGCGCCACTCAAGACCACGATTGTTCAAGAGTTTGGCCTGACACCTGCCCAAGCCGGTACCATCGGCTTGTGTAACGTAGCGTTGACCGTGCCCGCTCGTATCATTATCGGCATGCTGCTCGATAAGTACGGCCCTCGGTTAACCTATTCGCTGCTGCTGATGTATGCGGCAATTCCCTGTTTGATTTTTGCGACAGCAACCTCTTTCAACCAGCTGGTTGTGGGCCGTTTGCTGATGGGTATTGTCGGTGCTGGTTTTGTAATTGGCATTCGGATGACGGCAGAGTGGTTCCCGCCCAAGGAGGTCGGAACAGCTGAAGGCATCTACGGTGGTTGGGGCAACTTTGGTTCTGCCTTCTCCGCCTTCACCATGGTGATTTTTGCCTTGGCGCTGAGCTTCCTGCCAGGTTCTTTTAACTTTGGCGAAGCTGAGAGCTTTAAGATTCTGTTCTTCCCTGCATTTTCGACGGATGTGTTGAACTGGCGAGCTGCGATCGCAGGTTCCGGTATCATCGCCGCTCTCTACGGCGCGTTCTACTACTTCAACGTGACCGACACACCACCTGGCAAGGTGTACCAGCGTCCTAAGAGCACGCGCGGCATGGAAGTCACCACCGTTCGCGACTTCTGGTTCTTGCTGGCGATGAACCTACCGCTCACCATCATCATGATGGTGTTGGCTTGGCGCCTACAGAAGGTTGCCTTCCTGACACCTTCTGTTATGTACATCGTTTGGATTGGTTTAATCGGGCTCTATCTCTTCCAGTCGTACAACTGCTGGGCTGTCAACAAAGACCTGCTGTCGGGTCGTAAGCGCTACCCCGCTGAAGACCGCTACAAGTTTAAGCAGGTTGCTATTTTAGAGCTGACCTACATTGTGAACTTCGGTTCAGAGCTGGCCGTTGTAACCATGCTGCCCGCCTTCTTTGAAGGGACCTTTGGTCTGGACAAGGCGACGGCTGGTATCATCGCCTCCAGCTACGCCTTTATGAACCTGATGTCTCGCCCCGGTGGCGGCATCATCTCCGACTCCGTAGGCAGCCGTAAGTGGACCATGACCGTACTACTTGGCGGTATGGGCATTGGCTATCTGCTCATGAGTCAAGTTGGTGGAGGCTGGTGGCTGCCCGCAGCGGTCATTCTGACCATGGCTTGCTCGTTCTTTGTGCAGGCGGCTGAAGGTGCTACCTTTGCGCTGGTTCCGCTGGTGAAGCGTCGCATTACGGGTCAGGTTGCCGGTAATGTGGGTGCCTACGGTAACGTGGGCGCGGTTGCCTACCTAACAACCCTGCTCTTGCTGAAGGAGTCTTTGATTCCTGCTGGGGACGGCGTTGATCCTGCCCTGGTTGCAGCGGGTACGGCGGCGGCCAACTCCGCCTTCTTCCAAGTGCTGGGTGTGATGGGTCTAATTGTGGCCTTCCTCTGCGCGTTCTTCCTTGAAGAGCCCAAGGATTCCTTTGCCGATGCCCATGAAGGTGAGGAGCTTCCCATGGCTGCTTCTGCGCCCTCTATGATGAGCTAGCTGAGGTGATGAGCTGCTCTTGAGAGCAGCGATCGCACCGCAAAAAGATAGCGAAAGGGGGAACGTCATCTAAGGGCTGTTCCCCCTTTTCGCTAGATAAAACGTCAGCAGTCTCGAACATCTTTTCGGACACATCTTTTTCAGACTTTGTATCTATTTTTTCTACGTGCTGTAGCCGATCACTGTCACGCTAGATAATTCCTTCAACACGAGGTTCACAGGTGCCCCGTCATAACCGCCCGCCGTCAGGTCAGCCCTTCTCAGCAAAAACGCTTTGCCCTTACTGCGGGGTTGGCTGTGGCCTAGAGGTCTTTCCGCCCGCTCGGCCCGGACGGCGAATAACCCGCGATGAACAAGGTCGGCCAGTCTGGCAGGCAGTCGGCGACAAAGC
>JBCBFY010000177.1:0-7764 GCA_038527325.1 Cyanobacteria bacterium J06614_10 | reverse complement strand
TTTGCCAAAAGCCTGCCGCGCGTTCCCAAATTTCGCGCACCGGGTAAAAGTCTGTGGTGGTGCCGTCGTCATTGGGCAGCGGCATTTTGAACTCGTTGGGCTGGTGTCGCCATGCTGTGTACATGTCGGGATAGGTCGCTTCGACGTCGTCGAAGGTGCGAGATTCCCACAGGGGTAAGTTGATTTCTTTGAGGCGGTCAGTAATGGTGATGTCTGGCAGCTGCTGAGCACTTTCGGCAGAGCGCATGGTCTCTACAATTAGCTCGCAGGTGTGGCGGGCGCGCTTGAGCGGGCTGGCGTAGATGGCATCTAGAGTAAGACTAGCGAGGGTGTTGCCAACGGTGCGGGCCTGTTGCTGACCTAGTTCGGTGAGGGTGGCGACATCGTGATGGCCTTGAATGACGCGCTTGGCATTAGAGGTGCTCTGTCCGTGACGCACAATGATGACGGTAGTTTTCAACGGAATGGCCCTCTTCTAAGGTGGTTGCTGTATGGGGGTATGAGAGATGGCTGCGAGATGATTGCCAGAGACATCTTACCAATGCGTCACCTTAAGGCCACCTTAAAATGAAGCCATGGAGAGAACCGTTACCTACAGCCCGGCCTACACCCTGGTGCCGACCTATGAATGTTTCAACCGGTGCAGCTATTGCAACTTTCGCACCGATCCGGGCGAAGACGTGTGGATGAGCTTGGCGGCTGCTCGGGAGAAACTGCGCAGCCTAGACCCTACAGCGGTCACTGAGATTTTGATTTTGAGCGGGGAAGTGCATCCGCGTAGCCCTCGGCGCTCGGAGTGGCTGAAGCGAATTCATGACTTGTGTGCGATCGCGCTTGATATGGGCTTTTTGCCCCATACCAATGCGGGTCCGCTGAGCTTTGAGGAAATGGCTCAGCTGCGGACGGTGAATGTCTCGATGGGCCTCATGCTAGAGCAGGTGAGCCCAAAGCTATTGGACACAGTGCATGCCCATGCGCCTAGCAAGCAGCCCAGCGTGCGGCTGCAGCAGTTGGACTTTGCCGGGCAGCTGAAGATTCCGTTTACAACCGGTTTGCTGTTGGGCTTGGGAGAAACCCTAGATGACTGGCGAGAGAGTTTGGATGCGATCGCTCGTAGTCACCATCGGTATGGCCACATTCAGGAAGTGATATTGCAGCCCCATCAGCCAGGCCAGCAGCAGGCAGAAGTGCGATCGCCCTGCCATGGCAACACCCTCTTGCAAGCCGTCACCCTCGCCCGCCAGCGACTCCCCTCAGACATCACCCTCCAAATCCCCCCCAACCTCATCCAGTCAGAAACCGCCCTCCTCGCCTGCCTAGATGCAGGCGTCCGCGACCTCGGCGGCATCGTTCCCAAAGACGAAGTCAACCCAGACTACACCCACCGCAGCCACCGAGCCACCACCGCCCTGCTAGAACAGCATGGCTGGTCGCTGAAGCCTCGCCTGCCGGTGTATCCGCAGTATGTAGGATGGCTGCCGCGCCAGCTCCAGCAGGCCTGCGCAGCCAAAGCTGAGACCTTGCCGGTCAAAAGTTTGGATTAGATGAAGTCGAAATGTCGATAGGCAAAAAAACAAATGCGATACCCATGTCCCCATCGGTATCGCAAAGTTTCTGAAGATGAATTTATGCTTCTGCGCTGACTCGTATAGTCTACGCCTCTGTCTATCCTCTTTGGCGTTTCAAGCGAGCCGCGATCGCGCCGAAGGCAGCTAGCCCAAAAACAGCAGTTGGTTCAGGAATATCTACTGGCGTCTCGGGCTCATCGGTCACAAATCTCATCGGTGCGATATGAACACCGCTGGTTCCAGAAGTCATGTCGAACTTAGTGGTAGTGCTATACCAGCCACCGTTGAAAATTGCATTACTCATGCTAGAGGTTTCACCTTTTTCGTCACCTGTCGTAAACCAGTAGCCGGTAAAAAATCCACCGCCATCAAAATCCTCGCATCCTTCGCATAGGTCGCCTGCACCGCTATCCGAACGCGCACCTTGAGCGAAGCCATTCTCAGTTGGTGTACTGCCACCACCCGAGGCTTTGATATCGCCAGCAGTGTGAAAGAAATTGGCTGCTGTCAAATCTCCAATGGGTACGATGCCACCACCACTCTTAAACTTCACCTGACCGTCGTAGCCGTTGCTAGCATTTGCATCGTCATCCCAACGCAGGAAAAAGAAGTCGTCTGCATCTCCAGATACGCGGAGCTGTTCGCTAATGCTCAGACCGTCCGTAATATTTATGACGATGTTGTCAGCTACGCCGTTCTTAAAATCTAGACCATCTAGGTCTGCTGCATCGAAACTCTCGTAGCCTGACGTTGCCGTGAGGCCATCTATCTGGCTAAACACATTGTCTACATCGCTTGTTAGCTGATCGATCAATGACTCTTGGTCAAAGACTGCTGATGCGTTGTTACTAGCATATGCACCCCCGACTGAATTGTGATCGACGATATCTTGCCAACTGTCTAAGGTCGAGTCATTCGTATAAATCGTCCCCGAATATCCAAACTTACCTGAAGTGCGCTCATCGGCCGTTTTCCCATTGATGGCAATATCTCCAACAAAGCCTTTCGATGCACCTTGCCAGTTAGCATCCTTGCTGCCATCTGTGAAAACAAACAGATAATCAAGCGTGTTGCCGAAGTCTACACCGCCATATGTGTATGTTGCAGCTAATGTAGATGATGCCGAACCAAGAAGGCCGAGGGTCCCGGTTGCCAGACCTAGAAACAGAAGTTTTGTTGTTTTATTCATTGATAGCAATGACTCCAGTTTTGTGTTCCTGAGTTGGTGGTAAAACACTCAAGCAATCTCTGTTGCTGAGGGTCAAAAACCACTTTGACTCCGTGAATGTTCCTAAACTATGTCATCTGTATTTTCACGCTGGCCTCCGTGTGCGTGAAGGTTTTACACGCTCTTGTCAAAATGCGTGAATTTACCAATGTAGATATTCTCTACTGGAATTTTGATGCTTGTATCGATCGGAAAGCGCCTGAGAGAAGATATTTTTAGAGTCTTGAGAGGCTATAATTCAAGTAAAATTACGCATGGCAGTCATCGTTATGTTCGAGAATTTCATAATTCTGCTCTAAACTGTGTTGCTGTCTTGAAAATGTTTAAAGTCTGAGACCTTGTGGAGTTTTAGACTGTCGAGTTTTGATGTTTTTGTAGAATCTAATCAACAACCACTTCTGAACTAAATTTTCAGCCAGGCAAATACTTTGCTCGGTGTTAGTTTTACCGCTTCTGCAAATTCAGGGGTAGGAAGGTGCTCTGCAGTCTCTTCGAATACGCCGACTGATTTGCTCGAAGCGTAGGTAAATATGAAGGACTCTGCTGGGTTTATCTCCCACCCCATTTCTGTCCCATGCTTGAGGCAATGGATAACGTTGCGAGTTACCCGTGTTTGACTCCGACTAGGAGAGAGAATCTCAATTGTCCAATCCGGCGGTATGTTGAACGAGTTGGCTACTTGGCCGTCGCGATCGCGCGGAATTCGCTCTGCGCGAAAGACAGCAATATCTGGAATGATTGAGCGGTTCCCGAAATTGCAGCGGAGTTCTGGAAAAGCTTGCGCAATCCCAGTGGGCCGAAAGACCTGAGTCAAGGTAAAACACAGTTCTCGTTGAATAATACTATGCTTCCCTTGAGGCATTGGCTTCTGAATGATTTTGCCATTGATATATAATCACTGGCCGGTTCAGTTTCGGGGAAGGCCAGAAACTCATCTAAGGACAATGGTTTAGTAGGCGTTCGTACCATAGTGCTGCCCGCTGTGTTGACCTGAATGTTTTGCCTATGTTTGCTTTTTTAGGCTCATTCTAAGCGATTCTATGTTTTGAAAGGTCGTGGCTCATTTCCGATTGATAGCAAAGTCATTTTAAGAGAAGATCGCTCCCTCTCAGTTTGCGCCAGTCCGTCTGATGTGTTCACCTGATTGCATCCTATGACCATTTTGGCTTACATAGATGGCTTACATAGATAAGTACACCAGCGAGTACTGACAGAGGTGTCACTTCTCACTCATGCTAGGACTGTTCCTAGAAGATTGGAGGGATGGTGCAATGACACAGCACCAGAAGTTAGGTCAGCGATTAGATGTGGTTTTGGTCGGGACTATTGCATTTGTTCTAACGCTGATGGGTAATACAGTTGCGATCGCCAACGATGCCACCAGTCGCAAAATCGAGAATCTGAGACAAAGTTGGCGACTCACTCACTACAATCAGCAACCTGTAGACTCAGATACCGAGTTCACTATCCAATTGGATACAGGAGGCGAACTCCACGGGTTTGATGGTTGCAACTATTACTATGGTAGATATCTACAGCGAGCTGGTGAACAAATGGTTGTCTCAGTTCTAGGCCGCACCTTAATGAAATGCACGATGGCTGGAACAATGTCAGACTCTCTGTATGGGCAACTACTTTCTCAAGTGAATCGCTATGTTCTTTCGAATGATTCTTTGAAGCTGAAAACGCCTGACGGTGAACTGGTGTATGAGGTACAACTTGATGGCGATATGAACGATGAGGAAGTGAGCAGACCTCAGCAATAGTGTCGAAACCGAACCCTTTGGTACATTGACATTAATATCAGTCTCTGATTTCACAGTGAGGGCATACCTTGGCTTTGTCGCTACTGCTGTGTCTCAAAATTAAGAGTTTTCGTTGCTTTTGATACAAAGGTAAATGTTTTTGTTTAAACTGTAGGCGTTTGCAAAGAAAGAATTAGCAAAGAGGAAAGAACACTATTTGAATGTAGGGCCCAGCACAGTCTTCTCAGCAAGCCTTTCGGATAAGGAAACATTCTGCTAGAGCCTATAACGCTAATCACAATCAGTCTTCTAAGTTGATGCTTAGAGCATCTACGATATGCTGACCAGCAACGCTTTTGGGTCTTCTAACCATATTCAGCGTGATAGACAGGTGGCATGACCTAGATTGAGAATATTGCTGCTAGCCAATAAAACAACTTCGTTGTTATTGTTAACGCTCCAAGCGCCAGCTTCATCAAACGATCCATCCTCTTCACTTTGCTGAAGAACGATTGCAGATTGCTGAGGGGCAATCTCAGCTGCTGCTGAAGGCAGTGCTTGTACACTAGAAAGCGCCGTGATCTCTCGAAGATCTTGCCAGGGGCGGGTAATGTCAGTATCCCGATTAGGGCTCATAGGCAAGCCGCCCCGACCGGTCGCAATGAACTGGTTTTGGCTCGTGCCACAGCCAGCGGTCAGCTGATTAGAAGAGTCGACCAAATTAGCCGGGAGTTCGACCAGTCCGCTGTCTGGATTGACGTCTGGATTCGTAATGGCAACGGTGCCATCAACGCCGAGTTCTGAACTAGCGTTGATATCACTGTTAGGGGTGAGGTCAGGTCGAACGCTAATGCCGAGTAACCCCATAGCGTCAATGCTGATTTGGCCGCCTGCGCCTTGCGTCGCTCTCGCGACGATGTCGCTATTATCTATGCCGACGATAAATTGCGTATTGAGATCGATATTGCCGCCGGTTGCAATGCCAGTGGCATTGGTTGTAATTCGGCTGTTGTTGAGCAGGAGTAAAAGCGGCGCAGCAATCTCAAGATTGCCTTCACTGCCTCCGCGTGATTCCGCCTGAATAGTGGCTCGATCAAGCTGGAGCTGCTCTGTGGCAGATAGCGACATGCTGCCGGCTCCCCCAGTGCCCTGACTGCTGACACTAATTTGCGCGGCATCGCTCAGAAAGAATTGAGGTGCCTGGGCCGCGATGTTGCCACCCGAGCCAGAAGATGTAGAGACCGTATTGGCATAGATACCGCTAGCTTCACCGCCTAGTGCATTGAACGATGAGATAGCCACACGACTGCTGTAGGTGGGATCGATTCCGGTTAGATTGATGCGATCGCGAGCCACCACAGAAATATCGCCAGCGTCGCCATCCGTAAAGCTCGTCGTGACAATCTGTCCACCGTTGAGCACATCTAGTTCATCTACATTGATTGTGATGTTGCCTGCATTTCCCTCTCCTTGAGTTCTCCCGAAGATAGCCGCGCCGTTGCTGACGGTTAAATTAGCGGCTTCAATATCAACGCTACCGCCTTCTCCCTCAGCAGCACTTTCTACTGAGCTAGAGATGCTACTAGCAACCCCAGCAAAGTCATTGACCCCATCGACTAAAATACTCTCAGCGTCGATGTTTGTACTCCCTGCATTTCCCGTCCCAAGCGTACTGGTAGTTACCAGTGCACCGTTGATCAGTTCCAAAGTACCTGTTTCAATATTCAAATTGCCCACCTGACCATTTCCTTGGCCGGCGGCTAAGGTTTCGACCAAGCTGTATAGACCGGTCAGCAACGCAGGACGACTGTTTTTCCCATCTAAAACAATCCGCTCATCAACTACGACATTTAAGCTGCCGATATCTCCTACCCCACGACCAATAGCGCCAATTTGGCTTCCATCAGAGAGTAGGAGTGAGGATGCGCGGAGGTTGATGTCTCCGGTATTCCCTACGGCCCCTAAGTCAGTCGCATTGTATATATTGCCGCTAATGAGTTCAACGGTTCCGGCCACATCAATGTTGATATCGCCGATTTTGTAGGGAAGGGGCACGCCTGCTATTGCGCCCGATAAGAGGTTGGTACTTTCGATAAGACGTAAGTTTTCAGCACTAATGCTTGTCGCTTCTACTGGGCCGCTGGTCAGCACAGTAGACCCTCCACGGATGATCACATCCCCACGCTGAGACTCAGATGGGAGCGTCGCGTTTAGAAAACCTACTCTGCTATCTAGCGAAATCAAACCAGATTCCCCAAGACCAGCAAGCTGCAGTCGTCCACCTACTAAGTTAACGCTGCCGCCACTGATATCGATATCGCCACCGAGTAGAAGAACATTTTGGCCTCGGCCCAAAGAATTGAACCCAAATCCGGGTGAATTGCTATTGAGGCCTTGAACTTGAATGGAAGCAGGTGCATTGCCCATTTGTAGGCCGATAGGTGTACTGACACTCAGTAGCGGCGCTGCAGCCGTATCGGCTTGGAAGGTAACGCCATCGGCAAATGCAAGGCCGGTAGCGGTGCTAGCAACAAATGCCCCATCTATATTCGTGATGGTGTTGGGCCCAAGCGTAATGCCGTTAGGGCTGAGCAAAAAGAGATTTACCCCTGGAGCAAGGTCGATGCCATTTGAGGTGATTGTAATTAGCCCATCAATATGGGTGGGGTTACTCGTCGTCCTGCTGATAACGTTGGTGACAGCGGGGTTGGCAATGAAGTTGATGAAGCGGCCATCGCGGGTGTCTAGCTCGCTGAAGCTATGAAACAGATTTTGTCCTTGCTGAGCACCACCAAGGACGATGTGTCCCGCAGGATTGGTGCTGTTGACGACTGTGGTAGGTTGATTACTAGTAACCTGAGCGAGTACAGGCTGCGATGACAACCCTGCTCCCAATACAGCAAACAGTAACAACACACACGTTTTTAACTGCACAAACAGCTCCTTCTCGTCTATGAGAATATTTATTAAAGCCCTGTCTTGAGAAGACTCGCACAGCAAACGATGGTTTGCGAGCAACCAATGCAATCCGATTAGCCTGCTGTCTCGTAACACTTGCAGCTGCAGAGTATGCTGCGATCGCAAGCAGCAAAAATCGCATCAGGCTCCCCGACCAGATGCTAAATTAAGCCAGGGCTTAGGTTGAGTATTCCCTCGCTGGCGTTGCTGAACAGCAGTGTAAATTGAACCAGCACTCGTACCGATGTTCTGAATTCTTTTTATC
>JBCBFY010000176.1:0-8030 GCA_038527325.1 Cyanobacteria bacterium J06614_10 | reverse complement strand
TGCCGATGGCTGAGCGTAGTCGAAGCCAAAACCAACCGACATGCAAAAGTGGATGTTATTTAATCTTTTTTCCTAAGGCGGGAATTTCGGAAGTTGTGGTTAACTTATGGAAACGCTTCCTTGCCGATTCTGGAAGTGTTCACCCCCTCAAGAGAACTCGCCTAAGCAACTATGGAAAACGCAAAACCTAAGTTCGGTATTTCAGATCACTCGCCTATCGATGTTGCAACTGCGCTGCATAGCTATTCCCGAGATATGCGGGCCTACTACGAGATGGAGCACGGTCGCTTAGTCGGCAAGCTAGACGAAGCGACGGACGATTCAGAAACAGCTCAGATCAAGAAGCAACTCGAAGTTGTCAATCAAAAAATGGCGTATTTTCACGTCATCAATAATGCTGCTTCCACTGTAGATATCGTCATGCACACAGCCTCGATGATTAAAGAGTTCAAAGAATAAAACTGCCAAAAACTACAGCGCTGTCTGGCTCAAAACAGCCTGGATAGCGCTGCACTTAGACCACCTAATCCTTTTTGGGCACTTCGAATGAGCCGCATTGCCGCGACTGGTTGACTGAGAAAGCTCATGGCGATCGCACCTAGCCGCAGCTCCCCTTTCTCACCGATCGCCGATGAAATACCAGGTAAAGCACTCTGAGCATCATCACTAATCATCCGTAACACAGCCACCTTGCAATTCGTAGCCTGAGCTAGAGAGCCCACGAGGACGGCGCTCTCCATGTCTACTACGTCTGCCTTGAAGCGATCGCACAATCTCTTTTTCTCTTCCACCGTCGTCACTACGCGATCGCACGTCACCCCAGTACCCACGGTAGCCCCCAGTCGCTCTGCGATCTGTCGAGTCAGCACAGCATCACAGTCATACACAGTTCCCTCCAGTCCGTGCCAAAGTCGACTAAGTACGACCCCATCACCCGCTGCATATCTGGGCGAAAGGCCACCGCCGAGCCCTACCAGCAAAACGCTATCTTTCGCCGAAAGGTAGTTGAGTACTCCAGTTTTTAAGAACGCGCTAACGCCCTCAGGTCCTGCGGGAATCGCCACGATCTTAGGTAGCGCACGAGCAGATTTTTTCGCCCGACGTACCCCCCATTTCACCACCCAGTACTCCACACCAGCAGGCACTAAAATCAGTTGAATCGTCAGCTGCTTATCGTGCATACTCCGAAGTGTCTGAAGGGTGATCGTATTCGACGCGTCCGTATTCGAGCTTTATGAGCCGGTCGGCCAGGGAAAAGTAGCGGTCGTCGTGGCTGATGACAAAGACGGTTTTACCCTGCGCTTGTAAGTCGGGTAAAAACTGGGTGTAGAAGATATTTTTGAAGGTGGGGTCTTGGTCTGCCGCCCATTCATCAAAGAGATAGATAGGTCGATTCTCTAAGTAGGCACTCACGAGCGTGAGCCGTTTGCGCTGCCCTTGGGAAAGGGCCGTAGTAGAAAATACACCATTTTGAATGCTCACCTTATGGTCTAGCTGCAGCTTTTCGAGGTAGGTTCTCGCCTGGGCATCTCTTGCATTTCCCCCAGTACCAAGCAACCGTTCAAACAGGTAAAAATCTGAAAAAACAACAGAAAACTGTTGACGATACCAGACCAGATTCGCGGGGCCGATAGGTTCTCCATCCAGCCAAATTTTTCCTGACTGAGGCTGATACAGCCCTACGATCAGCTTGGCCAGCGTAGACTTACCGCTGCCATTTCCCCCAATAATAAATATCAGCTCTCCTGGCTTCACCGACAGGGTAACAGGTCCTAAAGTAAAGTCTCCTTCACCCTGATCGCTAGTATAGGTATGGGTCACACCGTCTAACTTGAGTGAATGCCCTTCGGCTGAGGACACCGGTGCAGCTTTGCTCAGCGCAGGCAGCGGGTCATTCAGGCTCAGCCCCAGCGTCTTGATTTTATTCAGGGCGATCCCAGCCCTGCTCAAGAGCGGCAGCTTGTTGACTAGGCTTTCCATCGGTCCTAGCAAGTAGGTAAACGTCAGCACATAACCAATGCGCGTCTCGGGATCAATATTCATCCAGCGGGGCAGGGCAAACAAGACTAGCCCCACCGCGAAAAAGTAAATAAACTTACCCCAGCTATCTAGCACGGCAAAAAGACTCATGCCCCGCTCATTTGCGCGCCTCAGCTGCAGAGCCGTCTGTTCCAAATCTGCCGCCAAAAAGTCTCTTTGTCCTAAGACGTGAAGCTTTAGCTCCTTCACCCCTTCGATCAGCGTTCGAAAATGTTGAAAGAGTCTATCTTGCCGGTCTCGGGCGATCGCCAGCCAAGATCGCCCAGCCACCAAAAACCACCGGCAGCTCACCGAGGCCACCAGCGTCAGCAGCAGCACCAAAGCCAGCACCTGCCAAGACAGCCAGGAAATATACACCATACAGCCCGCCGCACTGGCAATATTGATCACCAAGATAGGCACCGCGCCAGCGGCCACCGCGATCGCCTGAACATCTTCTGTCAGCAGTACCAGCAGACGCGGCAGTCCTAGCGTCTCCAAAGGCTTTAACTCCGTCGCCAAAATTTGACGGCTGAGGCGCATTTGCAAATCGAACACCGCAGACTGCGAAAAGCGCACGAGCAAAATTCGAGAGGCCATCGCCGCCGCCAAAGCGACTACACCCAGCGCGACAAAGGCACCCGTCGTCCCGCCCGACGGCAGTGCGCCCTGGCTAACCGTCCGGCTGATCAATGCAATCAGCCCCGCGCTACAAGCCCCGCTCAAAAAACCGGTAAACAGGGCGATCGCAAGCCCCTGCCACGCCGACATAAACAAAAAACTCACCAGCTCCACAGCACCGCCCTTCCCCCTCAAGAAGCCTTCCCAGCCAGCTTTATCCAGCCATCTTCTAGCAGACTGTAGAGCACCGGCACAACTACCAAGCTCAGCAGCGTAGAGGTCAGCAGCCCACCGATAATCGCCACTGCCATCGGCTGGCGTAGCTCCGCCCCAGCCCCCAGTCCCAGCGCAATCGGCAACATCCCCAACACCGTCGATGCCGTCGTCATCAATATGGGTCGCAGGCGCACCAATCCCGTTTTTAGAATGGCCTCAGTGCGATTCATCCCTGCTCGGCGCAGCTGATTTGCGTAGTCCATCAGTAGCAGCGCGTTTTTGTCGAGGAGCCCTAGCAAAAACAACAGACCCAACAGAGAGACCATGCCAAAGTCGCTTTGGGTAATCAACAATGCCAGCAGTGCACCCACCACCGATAAGGGCAAACACAGTCCCACCACAGCCGGTTCTAACAACCGTCCAAAGGGAATAAACAACACTGCCAGCATGCAGACAATCGCCAACGCCAGCGTTCTCCCAAAGCTGCCGAGCACTTCTCCAATCCTCGCAGAATCACTACCCAGGTCTACACTTACTTCGGGTGGAATGATGGATTGTGCGATCGCAACCACCTGATCCGTCGCATCTCCCAGCGCAAGTTCCGGCGCAAGATTCGCACTCAGGTAGGCTACCCGCTGACCACTTTCACGGGTGATTTCAACAATCTGCTCTGGGGTATTTTCTTCGCCAGAAATTTGCACGTCTGCGAAGCCAGGCAAGGCTTCGACAGCTGTTTTTACCTCAGAAACCGCCTCAGAAAGTGTCGTGACATCTTCTCCTAGCAGCGCAACCTGCAGAGGTTTTTCGCCCCCCGTTTCAACAAATGGAACATTTTCAACGCTGGTAATCACATCGGAATTATCAGATTCGGAATTGCCAGACTCGGAGTTGTCAGACAATATCTCTCGCAGCTGCGCCTGCACCGTGGCGGTATCGCGATCGCGCTCACCCTTGAGCTGAATGTACAAACGCCCTTCATTCGGCCTGCCCTGCCTACCAACAGTGGTGAACACAGAATCGACTTCCGGCAGCTGGAGAACATCTTCTTCCAGCGATTCGCCGTAGCCAAACGTCTGCTGCAGCAGCAACACTCTAGGATCTTGTGGCAAAGGAGGCATCTGAGGCGGCGCTGTCTGTACATCTGTTGGCGCTGCTGACAATCTGCCCGGCAGTTCCGTTGGAGCTGACGCAGCGGGTGGGGCTTGCGATATCAACCCGCCCGGCATCGGCACCCGATAATTTAGATAAAATTCGCCTCGATCTAGCTGCGGAATAAAGCCTTTGGGAATAAAGGGAATCAGCGCCAGCCCAGCGATGCAGGTAGCCGTCGCCACACCGACCACCATCCACCGATGACGCAACGACCAAGACAACAATCGACTGTAGCGCCGCTCTACCCAGGTAATTGATTGGGATGCAGGCAATGAAGCTTGGCCGCTGTGCAAAGCCTGACCATTGTGAACAGCTTTGCCATTGTGAACAGCTTTACCATTGTTCGAAAATGTCTGAGGTCGCTGACCCATCGCAGACTGCCGAGCAGTCTTTGCCTTTAGCCAGGCGGCGGCCAGCACCGGCGAAAGCGTTCTCGCCACCAGCAGCGAAATCAAAACAGCCGCCGATACTGTCAGGCCAAAGGGTTTGAAAAACTGGCCAACCGTTCCCCCCATCAGCGCCACCGGCAAAAACACCGCCACAATCGTGAGCGTCGAGGCCGACACCGTTAAACCGATCTCTTGAGTAGCCCTCAGCGCCGCCTGTCGCGGACTGGCCCCCAGCTCGATATGACGGGTAATATTCTCAACTTCTACAATGGCATCGTCCACAATGATGCCAATGACCAGCGCCAAAGCCAAAAGCGTGATGGTTTCTAGGTTGAACCCAAACATCGCCATCACAATGCAGGTGCCTAGCAGTGAAAGCGGGATGGCCAGTGCCGTGATCAAGGTGGCGCGCCAGCTACGCAAAAAGCCAAATATCACCAGCACAGCAATAACAACAGCGCCTAAAAGAGAATCAATCGTCGCCTGCGTAGCCGCTGTAATGTAGTCTGCCTGAGTGGTTGCGAGCGTGAAGCTCACGTCGGGAAACTCCGCCCGTAGCTGCGCGATCGCACCTGCCGCCGTCCGCGCCACATCCAGCGTGTTCACATCGCCTTCTTTTACAATCTGCAGGGCCAATGCCGACTGGCCATTGAATCGGACCAGCGTAGGAGATGATTGCAGGCTCTCTAGTAAAGACGGTTCGACATCCTCTGCAGTCGATATCGCACCCGTCCCCAACAGATCGACTCTCAGCACGCCAGGGAGATCTTCTAACTCAGGCAAAATCTCTGTCTCAGTGAGTGTTGCCAGCTCAGGAAGCGCCATCTCTTCACTCGCAAGCGCGTAGCTCACGACCGTCGCCTCATTGAGATTTAGCGGAATCACTTCAAAGTCAACGGTTGAAAAATCAGTCTCTGAAGAGAGTTTTAACTGTTCGATGTTATCTTCGACCGCTGCTGTTGCTTCTGGGAGCGAAGTGCCCACGCGGAATCTCAGGTTGAAGCGACTGCGCCCTGCAAACGTCGAAGAAACCACTTTTTTCAGGCCTTCTACCGACTGGAGCTGCGCCTCTAGGGGAATCGTAACCTGACGTTCGGTCTCAAGCGCGGTGGGATTCGTTTCGGCGAGACCATCCGAAGAGACTGCAGTGCCAGGCATCGTAGCGCTCACCACCACCACCGGAAAAGTGATATCTGGAAAGAGTGCATACTTTAGGGTGCTAAAGGCGAATAAACCAAAGAGTGCGATCGCAATCCAACAGCACAGTGTCACACCCGCGTGCCGAATCGCCAGCCTAGAGATATTCAGCCGCTCTCGAACCGCAGCCAGCGTAGAACGAGGACGTTGAGGGAGGGGGGATCGCATAGTGGTTGCATCGTGACCGCAAAAAAGCGATCGCACAAAAAGTGACCGCCCAGAATCAGTGCGCGATTAAAACAATCGCGCGTTCCAAGCGTTCGTTCAATAACGACATCTTATCTACACAGAGAGAGATCTGCGTCTAGCCCGCAATCTGACTTAATGGCGTCACAATCTCAATCACGTCGCTGCGGGTAAGCTTCTCTTTTCCTTCAGACAGCGCGTCTAGGGTAGCGTGGGCCAGCGCGAGTGGAATCCGACAGAAAATGAGCGCCGGTCCCTCGGGGAGATTGGCGGTGTAGGCATCAGCCAGCTCCAGGTTGCGACGGGCAAAGCGCTGCATGTCTTTGTCTGTCCAGCCATCGGGATAAAAATCCACCCCCCGAGAAAGGTCTTCACCGTGGTTGCGCAAAATGTTCACAGCCTGCAGACCCCTGCCAAATCCAATCGCATCCATCCGGTTTGTTTCAGTACCGTCGTACCATGCCCAAATGTCAGACAGCATCAGACCTACTGCGCCCGCTACGCTGAAGGTGTAGCAGTTTAGGTCCGACTCATTGCCAATGCGCCAGTTGCGCTCTGCCCAAGCCGCCATTCGGTCAGCCATCGCGGCTGTAGCGTCCCAAATGCGGGGTGCGATCGCTTCTGGCGCCAGCAGCGCCCATTCACCAATCCGCAGCGTCACAGGTTCTAGCTGAGATTGAAACGGCGCTAAGCCTTCAGCAAAGTCACTCGTCGCAGACAAGTTGGTTCCTGACTGCAAATTTAAGCTAATTTGTCTCAACAACTTAGCCTTAATATCAGCAGTTAACTCAGCGTGATCTTCGATTTGGTCAATGGCTCTCATAGAGAGATAGGCAGAAGCAACAGCCGCTTGCAGCTTGGGTGGCAGAAGACTAATTGGAATAAAAAAAGTGCGACTGGTTTCTTTCAACAGATCGAGCGCGGAACTTGTTGATGACAGCATTCAGAAAGATCTCCCACACACAATAATTGAGCTTAGCGATTACCTTGCCGGAATTCTTTAAGGTATAAATTAATGGAGGATTAATTTATACCTTGAATTTATTAGGTAAATTATACTCACCCGATGAATTTTGGACACAGATTTAGACATAGTTGCTAATTTTTACAGGCTTTACAGGAGTTGCAGTCCGTTTTTTAACACGTTGAGGCACCGGCTATTTAAATCGTAAGCACAGACGGCAGTCCGTAAGTACTGTCGCTAGTAAACAGTTAGCTAGGCATTCAACTGGGCTATCAACAGCCACAAAGTCGACGACATTGTAGAGGAGAGAAAACGCATGGGCATTCACATTCAGCAGGCCCTTTCTGTCGGACAATATCTGGTATCTCAACGGCTAAAAGGTCGAAAGTATTTTCCTTTGGTGCTCATGCTAGAGCCGCTGTTTCGCTGCAATCTAGCCTGCTCGGGCTGCGGAAAAATTCAGCATCCCAAAGAAATTCTTAAGCAAAACCTGTCTCCTGAAGAATGCTTTGCGGCGGCTGAAGAGTGCGGTGCACCTGTTGTTTCTATTCCTGGCGGAGAGCCTCTATTGCACCCCCAAATAGAAACGATCGTGCAGGGGCTAGTAGCTCGGAAAAAATTCGTCTACTTATGTACAAACGGTCTACTTTTGGAGAAAAGTTTAGATAAATTCACACCTTCTCCCTATCTTAGCTTCAGCGTTCATTTAGATGGTATGAAAGATCTGCACGATAGCTGCGTAGATCGTAAGGGAGTATTTGACATTGCTATCAGCGCCATTCGAGCGGCCAAAGCAAAGGGATTTCGCGTGACAACAAACACCACCGTCTTTGAGGGCACTCAGCCCGAAGCCATTCAGGCCTTGTTCGACTATCTTACCGAACTAGAAGTCGATGGCATGATGGTGTCGCCGGGGTACAGCTACGAATGGGCCCCAGACCAAGATCACTTCCTTCACAGAGAGCAAACCAAGGCCCTCTTCCGAGAGATATTGGCCCCCTTTCGAGCTGGCAACAAAAAGTGGCAGTTCAACCATAACCCGCTATTTTTAGACTTTTTGACCGGTCAAAAAGATTACGACTGCACGCCTTGGGGCAGCCCAAGCTACAGCGTACTCGGCTGGCAAAAGCCCTGCTACCTGCTCAACGAAGGCCATTACAAGACCTTCGCCGAACTCATAGAAAACACGCGTTGGGAAGACTACGGCACCAAGAGCGGCAACCCCAAATGCGCCGACTGCATGGTGCATTGTGGTTACGAACCCACAGCAGCAGTAGACGCGATGC
>JBCBFY010000175.1:0-8094 GCA_038527325.1 Cyanobacteria bacterium J06614_10 | reverse complement strand
AGAAACCGTAGGCGGGATTCACATGATTTCTAAAGACCTCGCAGCTCCACCGTCAAATGCCGCGTCACCTACCGAAAACCTAACGCTTCAACCCGGCATTCTCAACATTGTGGCCAGTGACTTTGATGCGCGTCCGATGAGCTATCTAAACCCCGAAGGCTACCGCACTGGATACGAACCAGAGCTTGCTCGCATCGTCTGTTCCCGGCTGGGATTGACCCCCGTCTGGCACAATGTGCCAATGGCGGATTTTTACAGTTCGCTAGAGACCGCAAGCGCAGATAGCGCCCACTACGATGTCATTTGGTTCAACCAAGCAGTCACCCCAAAAAGACAGCATTCGGTGACATTTTCCCGTCCGTATGGTCTGTTCGACGAGGCGGTACTGGTTCGCGCGGACAGTGATGCATCGAGTCAGGAGGCTCTGTCGGGTCTGCGAGTCGGTGGACTTGCAGACAGTACGAACATTGCCCTGGTAGAAGGCTTCTCGGGCGCAACAGCAGTGCCCTATCCCGGCAGCGACAAGGTGCTCCCCGAGATGCTAGCCGCACTGCGTGCCGGTGAAATCGACGCGCTCATTGATGATGAGCTTGTGCTCCTAGTGGCAGCAGCAGAAGATCCCTCTCTCCGGCTAGCCTTTAGCTTGCCAACACAGGTTCCCTTTGCTATCGGCGTTCACAAAGCGCGACAGCCCCTCCTCCAAAAGCTAAATGACACCCTAGCTGACCTTCTCGCCGATGGTACGATGGCCCGTCTCTGGGCAACCTGGATTCCTTGGAAACCATTTCCCCTCTCGTAACACCCGATACAAACTTGTTATGACAGGTTGGTTTTAACTGTATGTACGCGGTGAAACTCTTCACCAAACAATTCACCGGAGATAAATCGTGACTGGAGTTCTCATTCAGCCGGATCAGTTAATAGACAACGCTGCATCGTCTCATGCCTCTACAAAAGGTGCAACAGATTTGTCGGCCTACGTTCATGCAGAGGGTAGAGATGAACAGGTCAAAGCCGTCCGTGCCAAAATCGACGAGCTAGGTGTGCAATACATCTACTACCAGTTTATTTCTATTACTGGGAAAATCACTGGCAAAGGTGTGCCCGCAGACCATTGGGAAACCATTGCTCAGGGGGGTATTCAGCTAGTGTACGGAGCGACGGTAAACCTGGCGATAAACCGTCAGCAACAGTATTTGGGCTATGGCCCTGAGTCGGCGGAGCTGGTCGCCATTCCAGACCCAGAGACTTTTTGCCAGCTGCCGTGGGACAAGCGAGTGGCCCGCGTTTACTGCGTTTGCTTCCGCAACCGAGAAGAAGAAGAGAATCCCGGCGCGTTTTTGACAGCAGACTGCCGTGGCAACTTAATCAGGCTGCACGAAGCATTTCAACAGAAGCACGGTCTTCAGCTTCGCCATGGCTGCGAGCCGGAAATGATGTGGCTAAAGAAAGGCCCCGACGGTCAGCCAAACGGCGGCGTCACAAAGCCAAACTGCTATCACATCGATCAGTTTGAAGAGCTGCGACCCGTGTTTTTGAGGGTGATTGAATACTCTCGGGCAATGGGCCTAGATATGATCCAGGGTGACCATGAAGATGCGCCTGGGCAGCTAGAGCTGAACTTTATGTACGACGATGCCTTGAGGACGTGTGATCGCCTCACCACCTACCGGCAAATTTGCGCCCAAGTCGCCCGCGAATTCAACCTGATCGCCTGCTTTATGTCCAAGCCTTTCTTAGGCGTGTCGGCATCGGGCTGTCATCACAATCTCTCTTTGTGGCGCGGCGGAGAACCCTCGGTGAACACCTTTGGCATGGAGAGTCTGCCCGGCATGGAAGGCAACTACACCTATCACAAAGGCGGCGAAAACACCTTCATGCCCCTCCCCGACGACTCCCCTCGCAAGCCAGGCCCCATCGGCCTCAACTGCATTGGCGGCGTCATTGCTCACCTAGGCGCGCTCACCGCCATAGGCTGCTCCACTGTAAACTCCTACCGCCGCCTTTGGGATGCTGGCTTTTGGGCACCCGTCTATTCTGACTGGGGCTACCAAAACCGCACCTGTGGCCTTAGAGTCTCTGCCCCTGGCCGATTTGAATATCGCGCCGTCGACTCGATGGTGAATCCTTACTTGATGGCTGCGGCCATGCTCCAAGCGTTTGACGATGGTATCAGCAACAACCTCGATCCGGGAGAACCCGAACAGCGCAACATTTATGAAGCGATGGAAGCGGGAAAGCAGACCAAGAAGCTGCCAATGTCTTTGGGCGAAGCCCTAGATCGGCTTGCTGATGATGACGTGATTAAGTCTGCGATGCCCGGAGAAATGTATCGGCTCTTCGATGAATACAAGCGCGATGAATGGATTCGCTTTTTGGCAACCACCAGCAACTGGGATGCTGAAAACTACATGCACTGTCTGCCCTAGGCGGCTGGGTGGTGCTGATGCCAGTGCCGGGCAATATCTACGCGCCGACAAATCCAAACGTTGTCATGACTTTTCACATAGTCTAAGAACTTTGCCAGTGCGGCAGCTCTGCCGGGCCTGCCAGAGAGCCGACAGTGCAGGCCAACGCTCATCATTTTCGGCGCTTGCGCACCTTCGGCGTAGAGCACGTCGAAGGCGTCTCGCAAGTAGGTGAAAAACTGGTCGCCCGAGTTAAACCCTTGGGCAGTCGCGAAGCGCATGTCGTTGTTGTCTAGGGTGTAGGGAATGACAAGGTGAGGCTTGCCGTAGTCGTGATTCCAGTAGGGGAGATCGTCGGCATAGCTGTCGGCATCGTAGAGAAAGCCGCCGGTTTCTACGATGAGTCGGCGCGTGTTTGGGCTGACGCGGCCCTGATACATGCCCAGTGGGCGAGTACCGATTACCCGGGTATGAATGTCGATGGCTTTTTGGATGTGCGATCGCTCCACATCTTCTCCCACATACTGATAGTCAATCCATCGATAGCCATGGCTCGCCACCTCCCAGCCTGCTTCCACCATTGCCTTGCCCGCCTCCGGGTTGCGGTCTAGCGCCATCGCCACCGCATACACCGTCAGCGGAATCTGCCGCTCAGTAAACAAACGATACAGCCGCCAAAAACCCGCCCGGCTCCCGTACTCATACATCGATTCCATATTTAGATGTCGCACGCCCAGCAGCGGCTCAGCCCCAATAATTTCAGAGAGAAAAGATTCTGAAGCCGCATCTCCGTGCAAAACACAATTTTCACCCCCCTCCTCGTAGTTAATAACAAACTGAAGCGCTAGCTGTGCCTGGTTTGGCCACTGAGGGTTTGGCGGCGTTTGTCCGTAGCCAATCAGGTCCCGTGGATAGTGTGAAGTCATGGCAGGTGAGTAGATAGATTGGATGCTGTTCACAAACAACTGTTCACAAACAGCATATTATCGGACTGTAGGCCGTTTAGGAGCCCTTGCGGAGGATGTCGTCTCAGAACACGGAACAAAGTTTGGACAACACATACCGCATCAAAACCGCGACCCGTCAGGAGTTAGATGAGGTGGTCACTTGGGCCGCCGCTGAGGGGTGGAATCCAGGACTTCAGGATGCAGCGTGTTTTTACGCTGCAGATCCCAATGGCTTTTTCGTTGGCACGCTAGCAGGCAAACCCATCGCCAGTATTTCAGCAGTAAAGTACGATGAAACGTTTGGCTTTATTGGCTTTTATATCGTGAAGCCAGCCTATCGGGGGCGTGGCTATGGCCTGCAGATATGGAATGCTGGGCTCCGCTACTTGCAAGGCTGCACGGTGGGGCTAGACGGTGTGCTGCAGCAGCAGAGCAACTACGCTAAGTCTGGCTTTGGGCTTGCCCATCGAAATATTAGATACGAAGGAACGTGTGATGTCGATGGTTTGAGACAGACTGTCGACCCTGCTGTTGCTGCACAGCTCGCAGTGCGATCGCACCCCGGTGCTAATCTAGTGCCTTTGTCATCTGTTCCTTTTCAATCTGTTCTCGACTATGACCAAGCGTTGTTTTCATCAAAACGGCCTGAGTTTTTAAAGGCCTGGATAGAAACAGCTAATCACAGAGCTATTGGTGTGCTGCATCAGCAAAAGCTAGCTGGCTATGGTGTGCTGCGGCCCTGCCAGCAAGGCTACAAGATAGGGCCCTTGTTTGCAGATTCTCCTGAGTGTGCAGAAGCACTTTTCCTCTCACTCATTGCTCACGTGGAACCTGATCGTTGTTTTTATCTTGATGTGCCTGAGATAAATTCTGCGGCTGTTGCGATCGCAGAAAAGTATCAGATGTCCGTCGTGTTTGAAACCGCCAGAATGTATCGACATGGGTCATGGACGCTGTCACTGAAGCGAATATTTGGCATTACTAGCTTCGAATTAGGATGAGCCTGAGCAGGACGCTGACAATCTCTATTCGTACTTTTTTATACAGTTCGCTAGCCTATGGATGGACTAATTTGAAGGTTCGTTGACAAAAGGGTTCCGCCTTATGACTTCAGCGCAATATGAGTACGGGTCTGAACAAGAGACCGAACACAAGCCCAAACAAAGGCCCAGACACAAACACATCGTTCTCACCTCTCATCCCAGACAGTCTGGCCAGAAGCCTTTACCCATACGCTGGGGCCTGGCAAACCCCAACAAGCGCGGTCCAATTATTGCCACCCTCGGCAACACAGCCCATCGCAACGCCATTGGAACCCATTCTGGAGCCTACGCGGTCTATCGCGCGCTAGCAGTAGCCAGCGGCACCCTAGAAAGAGACCATCGCGCCGATCTCACTAATACAGCGCCAACCGTCTCAATCGGCCCCTATGCCAGCTGGGCTGACCCTGACAAAATTGTCTCTATCGACCCGTTTGGAACGCTGGATAATGGTTTGTTTTCTGAGCTTAGAGCGACGGGTTACGACATTCGCCCCTCCATTGCAATTACCAAAGCCCATATCAACATTCCAGAGATGGCTGAAGCCGTCGCGCAAGGCCGAGTAAAAGTCGATGGAAAAATCTTGAATACCCAGGGAGAACTGGTCGCAACCAAGGCGGCGATTGAGCCGGTTTGGTACCTGCCGGGGATTGCGAAGCGCTTTGGGGTAGAGGAGAGTGACCTGCGTCGGACCCTGTTTGAACAGACAGGGGGGATGTTTCCTGAGCTGGTGACAAGGCCCGACCTGCAAGTGTTTTTACCTCCGATCGGGGGCTATACCGTCTACATTTTGGGAGAGGTGGAAGCGATCGCAGATCCCAGCCGTCCGGTCGCAGTCAGAATGCACGATGAGTGCAACGGCTCGGATGTGTTTGGCTCAGATATTTGCACCTGTCGGCCCTACCTGGTGCATGGCATTGAGGTAGCGCTAGAAACGGCTCAAGCAGGTGGTGCCGGGATTATTATCTATGCTCGCAAGGAAGGGCGAGCACTGGGAGAAGTCACTAAGTTTTTAGTATATAACGCTCGCAAGCGTCAGGAAGGAGGCGATCGCGCCGATACGTATTTCACCCGTACAGAGTGTGTGGCAGGCGTTCAAGACATGCGCTTTCAGGAGCTCATGCCAGATGTGATGCACTGGCTGGGCATCTCTCGCATTGATCGCTTTGTCTCGATGAGCAATCTGAAGTACGACGCGATAGTGCAGTCGGGCATTGAAGTGGGAGAGCGAATTACGATTCCTGAAGACTTGATCCCAGCAGATGCCCAGGTAGAAATGAATGCAAAGAAGGCCGCAGGCTACTACACCGACGGCGAAGTGCCCGACCAAGCAACGCTCACTCAAACCGTGGGCCGACAGTATGAGGAAATGTAACCCTAGCCCTAAAGAGACGCCCAAAGAGACAACAGCGGAAAGCGTTGTTACCTATTTACAAACGTCGCAGGCTGTTCGCGATCGCACTCAAAAAATCTTTGAACTATGCCAGGCCGACCGGCTCGACCATTTCACCTGCAATCTCTCCCAGCTCGATACCGTTGTTCACTACGTGATAGAAACAACGCAACAAAGCTACCCCGACTTTAATATTCCGTTCCACAGCCGCTGGCGACATTTTGATACGGGAGGAATGCCTCGATTAGCCAATCTACACGAGGCATTGCAGCCGTTGGATAGATCGGAGAAGGCGCGATCGCTGCTGGATTTGGCGATTGTGAGCGTGCTGCTAGATGCGGGCGCAGGGAATCGGTGGCACTACAGAGATACGGTCACAGAATCACCAGGTGTCGTCCTCAGCCGCTCCGAAGGCTTGGCGGTTGCCAGTCTGCGCGCTTTTGAACAGGGGTTCTTTTCGTCCGACTCAGCCCAGCCTCACCGGGTCGATGCCCAGCGCCTTCAGCAGATCAGTGAGGCCGAACTTGCTCAGCTATTTCAAGTCAGCGAAAGCAATCCGCTGGTTGGGCTCTCGGGTCGGCTCACATTGTTACATCAGCTAGGGGCGACGCTGGCAGCTCAGCCCGACTATTTTGGCACGCTACCCGCCAGACCAGGCAAACTGTTGGACTATCTCACAGATAGCTACGGAACAGAGCTAGAGGCAGGCCTTCTTTTAACGGAAGTGTTGAAATGCCTGGGCCCCATCTGGCCAGGACGTGTGACGGTTGCAGGCGTAAACCTAGGCGATGTGTGGCCCCACCCAGCACTGGGCGATTCGCCCCCTCAAAACCTGGTGCCCTTTCACAAGCTTTCCCAGTGGCTGACCTATTCACTGGTCGAACCGCTTGCCACAGCTGGGATGACAGTGGTGAATTTGAATGCGCTGACCGGACTCGCTGAGTATCGAAACGGTGGGCTGTGTGTGGACTTGGGGCTACTGGTGCCAAAGCACTCGGCGGTGACAGATGTGCCTCATTTGCCAGGTTCACCGGTTGTTGTAGAGTGGCGGGCACTGACGCTGGCAATGTTGGATTTGATTGGCGATCGCGTCTGCAACCAGTTGAACAAATCACTCGAAGAGCTGCCGCTCTTGAAGGTGCTGGAAGGGGGCACATGGGCAGCGGGTAGGCGAATTGCTAAGCAGCTGAGACCGTCAGGGGGACCGCCGATTGCTATCAAAAGCGATGGCACCGTTTTTTAGAAAGCTGTAAGTTCCCGCCGTGCCAACTGGAAGCGACGCTGACTCATATTTCCAAGCCAAGGTGATATTTTTCTATGACATCCACGACGCTGATTGAGCATCCTTTGATTCAGCACAAGCTGACGCTGATGCGCCAAAAAGAGACCAGCACTGCTAAATTTCGCAAGCTATTGGAAGAAGTTGGCATGCTGCTAGCCTACGAGGTGACCCGAGATTTGCCATTGGAAAAAGTCTCTATTGAAACACCCTTTGCGGCGATGGATGCGCCCATGTTAGCTGGCAAAAAGCTAGTGCTGATTTCCATTATGCGTGCGGGGCAGGGTCTGCTAGATGGCATGCTCGCACTGATGCCGTCGGCGAGAATTGGGCACATCGGCCTCTACCGAGAGCCCAGTACGTTTGTCCCCGTAGAGTATTACTTTAAGGTTCCTGAAGATGTGCAGGAGAGAGAAATGCTGGTGGTAGACCCGATGGTCGCGACCGGAAATTCTGCGATCGCAGCCGTCCACCGCCTAAAAGAAACCAGCCCCAGGTCAATAAAATTCGTGTGTCTTTTAGCGGCCCCCGAAGGGCTTCAAAACTTTCACAAAGAACATCCCGACGTCCCTGTGTTTACCGCTGCAGTTGATGAAAAGTTAGACAGTCGGGGCTACATTTTACCTGGGCTAGGAGATGCGGGTGATCGAATGTTTGGCACCCAGTAGTCGTCACCTATCTGAAAATTATTCCAAACTCGTTCCAATAAGATCACGGTGAGTCTTGCTGTGCTCTTTAGGCTGAGCTGAAAGGTTGAGCCACGCTTGGGCCACTTGCCTAGCAAACTCAGCAGACTGTTCTGAATAGAGAGCAACTTGTTCTTTGAGCTGTTGTTCTAATTGAGGATAGTTCGCTTCAATCCAGGCGCTTTTCATCTGTAGCCAGCTCAAGACAATTTCGGGCGTTACTTCAAAGTGAAACTGGAAGCCGTAAACAGTTTGACCAATGCGGAAGGCTTGATTTTTACAGACATCATTGGTCATTAGCAGCGTGGCCTGCTGAGGCAGGTCGAAGGTGTCGAAGTGCC
>JBCBFY010000174.1:0-8220 GCA_038527325.1 Cyanobacteria bacterium J06614_10 | reverse complement strand
ATGATTTTATTAAGCCGCTGAGAGCGCTAGCAATCAACAGATATCTTCAGAAACTGGCGGTCGGCGGGTTTCTCTTTTTGTCGGGCTATAAGCTCACTAAATCAAAGCTTTCGACGCCTGTCTTCAATTTTTTTAAGAACCGTTTTTTGAGAATCTATCCGCTTTATTTTCTGGCGCTACTGATTTACACGTTTACGGTTTACGTTCAAAAGCACGATGCTTTACCAACGTTAAAGACTTTTTTTGTGCATGTATTTCTCATGCAGACAGTCGTGCCTGAGTTGTTTGGTCGTAACTACTTGACTATTTGGTTTGTGAGCGTTCTTCTCTTTTGCTATGTATTTTTTCTGGCAATGCGTAGACTGCTGGTGACGAACCTTGTTGCCTACACTGTGATATCTCTATCTGTCTATTTGGGTATTTGTTTGGTTAGAACGTTCTTTGCTGAAAGAGATATCACAGTGTTCATGCGGTTTTTTGAAGTGTATCTCTCTTTCTTTGCGGTGGGCATGGCATATGCGATCTATGAACGGGCCATTACTCGGTTCTTCTGCAGAAAGAGCGTTGCGGTCGCCTATGCCGGGACTTTTACTGTTGTGTTGACGCTGCTTATGAGTGTTTATAGTCAGCGTTTCCACAGTATGGATACGGTCGGTCTGCGGTTGTTTGAGTCTTTTGCTATCCTGCTGACGACGATTCCGCTGTACTTCTATGCCTTTAAGAATGCCTCGCGCCTGAAGGTAAACCACACGACAATATCAATACTCCTATTAAGCTCTTCAGGGTCTTTTTGCATCTTTCTCTTTCATCGCCCTGTGTGGACAGTGATGGTGGAACTATGGGGTAACCGGAGTGTCTTTCAGGCCCTGTATATTTTGGCACTGGGGATTCCTCTCATTGTTTTTTGTAGCTACCAGCTGCAGCGAAGCTACAACAACATCCTTAAAAAGCTCAGTGCCTGATGTGTTTGTCTCTCAGGTGAGTTAGCTTTCAACAAATGCCTCTGCTTCTATTTCAATTAGCATGTCTGGATTGATCAGGCTTTTGACTTCTACCATCGTGGTGACGGGCGGGTGGTTGCCAAAAAACGACTGGTGGGCTTTGCCAAAGGCTTCCCATTGGCGAATGTCGGTGACGTACATGCGTGTGCGAACCACCTGATGCATATCTGACTCTAAGGCTTGCAGCGTGTCACGAATGATTTCGAAGCAGCGGTAGGCTTGGGCATAGGCATCGCCTGGCGCGAAGGTCTTACCACAGTCATCGACGGGTGTGGTGCCAGAAAGATAAATGATCGACCCGGCTCGGAGTGCCCGGCAGTAGCCTACTTTGGGCTCCCAAGGCGTATGGGTGAAGTGTCGCTGAATGGTCATGATTGAACTGTGGTGGCGTCATTACAGGTGCAAAGAAGGGTATGGCAACGGCTTGGATGCCTCTGTGGGTTGCGACGCTGATGTTTTTGGGACGCAAAGTCTGCGTGCAATGTGTCTGACTTGCCGGTACAGTCGAACACGTCGATAGCGTCAAGGAAAAGTTATGTCTCAGCTCGTTCCGCTCACCTTGGATGACGGTACCACTATATACATTCAGTCGCAGTCCGAACCGATGGATATGCCAGTGACCGATGGCCCCAGTGACGTGATGCGAACGCCAAAGGGCCCAGTTCGGCGGGGTGGCATTGTGCCTGAGTCATCTGTAGAACAGCTGCAGAGCACGATAAAGGGCTACACGCGGCACATTATGAGTGCCTTTGAAGGTGGGCCAGTGACGCCGCTGGGGCAGGGGCGGGTTGAGAAGGTGACGTTGGAATTTGGGGTGACGGTCGCTGGGAAGGCGGGCATTCCTTACATTACTGAGGCCTCCGCTGCTGGGAGCTTGAAGGTGACGGTGGAGTGCAAGTGGCCAGAGTCGGCGGGGTGAACTGGATGATGGACCGTGCAGTGTCTTTGCGTAAATGTCTTGAATCTAATGTCTTGAATCTAATGTCTTGAATCTAATGCCACTAAGGAACGAAGATTAAATAAATCGCTCAACTACTCCAGCTGCCCTTCGACTACGCTCAGGGCGCGGTTTCGACAACTGCCGATGGCTGAGCGTAGTCGTTCGCTTTGCGTCGCCGTAGGCGTTAGCCAAAACCAACCGACATGCAAAAGTGGATGTTATTTAATCTTTTTTCCTAAGCTAGTGCTTGCAAGTATGCTTTGACGGCTCTGGCGAAGCCTAGCTCTAGGGCGTCTGCGGTGAGTGCATGCCCAATGGAGACCTCTAACAGGTTAGGAATTTGTTTGAACAGGGGTAGGTTATCGAGATTTAGGTCGTGGCCGCCATTGACGCCGAGCCCTAAAGACTGAGCGCACTCAGCTGCGGCTTTGTACTGCTCGAAGCTTGCTTGGCCTTTGCCTGCTCGGTAGGCGGTGGCGTAGGGTTCTGTATATAGCTCGATGCGATCGCACCCTAAAGAAGGCACCTGCTTAATCTGCTCAATATCTGGGTCCATAAACAAACTCACCCGGCAGCCAAGCGCATTCAGCTCATCGATAATGGGCTTCAGCTTCTCCCCATCTTTTGTAACGTTCCAGCCGTGGTCAGAGGTATTTTGTGTGGGGTCGTCGGGGACGAGGGTGCACTGGTCGGGTTTGACGTCGCGGATGATGTCCATGAATGGTGACTCTAGCGGGTTGCCCTCAATGTTGTATTCAATGGTGGGATGCTGCTTGAGCAATTCAGCCAAGTCGTACACGTCGGTACGGCGGATGTGTCGCTCATCGGGACGGGGGTGTACGGTGAGTCCGTGAGCGCCTGCATCAATGCTGATTTTTCCCATTTTGACGACGCTGGGAATGGTGAGCGGACGGGCGTTGCGCAGGAGGGCGACCTTATTGAGGTTGACGCTGAGGTTAGTCATGGGTGAGGCGTTCTGGTGGATGAAAAGATTGGCTAATAGGCAACCGGTTTTTCATCATAAAGCTTTTATTGAAGCTGCTTGGATGCATAAGATGCGGGACTCTCTTGCCTAGGTCAGCTGGTGACCACAGTAGGCACAGAATTTGTCCTCGGGACGGACGGCTGAGCCACACTGCGTGCAAAACTGCCTGCGGTTGTCGGCTGTGGACTGAGGGAGTGTTTGGTCTGTTTGACTGTCTGGATTAGCTGGTGTTTGTTCGGGCGGTGTGGGTGGTGCGGGTGGCTGGGGAACTGATGGAGTCGGCGTCATGGCGATGGGCGTCATGGTCTTGAGCTGGGCGATGAGCGCGTCGTCTTGGAGCTGGTGGCTCATTTGCACCTGCGTGCCGCTGATTTGGAAAAAGGCGTGGGCGTCGCCGGTGATGACGATGACGACGACTAGGGTTTCTGAGATGGGATAGAGCAGCGGTGTGGCTGTCCAGGGACCGGTGGAAAAAAGCAGGCGGTTGTGCTGTTCTCCGAGACTTGAGCTGACGACGGTGACGGTCGTGAGTTTGCCTTGGTTGCTGAGATAGAGGCTCTGGTGAGGATTGAGCGAGCCTTTGAAATTTCTAACGGTGGGTGTGGGGTCAACCATAGGTGTCGGACGCGTCGAAGCAATGTGACTGCTTTCAGATATGCTGTGCGACTCGCTGCAGATCTATAATCGTGCCTTTAGGAAGAGGCTGCTAGAAAAGTGCGTCTGCGCACAAAATAAACAATGCCATATTGCTCAGACGTTTTGTAGATCAAGCCTATGCATTTCGGTGAAGGTTTACATTCCTAGTGAGGGTCGCAAGTTTTGTTTTCTTGTGGGACACTCTGAAAGCATATGTACTTACTGGCGTAAACCGCGATGACTTATTGTCTGGGAATATGCGTTGAGAAAGGATTGGTGTTTGCTGCAGATTCTCGGACCAATGCAGGGGTTGACTATATTTCTTCGTATCAGAAGCTGTTTGATTTTTCGGTGCCGGGCGATCGCGTTGTCGTACTCTGCACTGCCGGTAGCCTATCTACCTCGCAGTCCGTATTGCATAGCCTGAGAAGAGATATTGTGCTGGCGAGTAAGGACGAACAGGGCGAGCAGGTTAGCTTGCACACTTTGCCTTCCCTTCATGCGGTAGCCTCCTACCTAGGCGACAAGATGCGGCAAATCCAGGATAGGGAGCGGCCTTGGCTAGAAAAAGACGGAATTGACTATCAGAGTACGTTCTTGGTGGGCGGGCAGATTGCAGGCGAGCTGCCTGGGATGTACCTCGTTTACAGCCAGGGAAACTTTATCGAGGCGACGCCAGAAACCCCGTTTTTACAGATTGGTGAAACCAAATACGGCAAGCCTATTTTAGATAGAACAGTGAACTATCAGTCTCCGCTAGAACGCGCGGCTAAAACTGCGCTGCTCTCACTCGATTCCACGATGCGCTCAAACATATCAGTTGGCCCGCCGATTGACATGGTGCTCTATGAAACTGATGCGCTGGAGATTCGCAATCGTGTGCGGCTGCAGGAAAATGACCCCTATCTGCTGAAGATTCGCGACTATTGGGAAGAGGCACTGTCTGAAGCGACCAGCAACCTGCCGGACATTGCCTGGGACCGCATTGAGCTGGAGGACGATTGATGTGTGCTAGGGTGCGATCGCTTCAATCGTAATGTCGGTCATGAGTTCGGTATTGGGCGTCGTTTGAGTATTTTGATCTAGCGGGCTTCTCAGCGTTCCTGAGATGGGGGTTGCTTGCGGAGGGGAAGGGGCCGCTGCGATCGCAACATGCTTATCTGCCACAGCCAACCCCAAGGTCGGGTCGAATCCTCGCCAGCCCCCGCCCGGGACATATACCTCGGCCCAGGCATGCAGCTCGTGCTTGGTGGTGCCTAGGTCGCCTTCCTGATAGCCGCTAACAAACCGAGCGGCTAGCCCAACTGCTCGGCATACCGCCACGAAGAGCACCGCAAAATCGCGGCAGGTCCCGGATTTTTTCTCTAGGGTGACGCTGGGTGGGTAGGCTGCGCCGTGTAGACGCGGCTGATAGTCGCATAGGGTGGGAATGTATTGGGCTAGGCGCGTCAGAAAATATCCCACGTTGCCGGAGACCTCTGCAGAAAGTGCCTGTGCTAAGTGAGTCACCGTAGGTGCAGCCGTGGCGCTACTGGCGAGCGGTTCTCTGAGGTAGGGGCTGAGCTGCGCAGCCACTGAGAGTGGGTAGTCGATAGGCAGCTCGACTGCCCAAGGTTCGCTCAGGTAGTCGAAGGGATTGGTGCGGGCGGTATTTACTTCACTGACTGACTGTAGGGAAAGGGCGGTCAGCGGCTGGGTAAACGAAATTGCCGTACAGGTGTTGCCATTGGCATCTAGGAAGTGGATTTGCCGCTCCGGGGTGGGTGAGCAGCTGAGCTGAAAAGACTGCAGCCACTGGGAGCCGTCGCTGCGGGGGCATAGTCGCAGCGTGTGAGTGCTTAGCTGTGCTGGCTGATCGTACTGGTAGTGGGTGTGGTGGGTGATGCGGTAGCGGGTCATTGGCTGCTACCACTCGACAGGGCAGACGGCTCGGGTAGGGCAATGAAATCGCTGTAGATGCAGTCGCCAACTTGGTTGAGCTGCAGTTGAAAGTTGTCTAGAAATTCGTGTAGGCCCTGCTGAAAGATTTCATCTAATGTGACGTATGACAGTTCGGCCCGGAGCCGTCCGAGGGCGCGCTGACTGCTGAGTGGTGGCGTGTCGATAGCGGCTCCGGCAATCTGGCTGAGAGAGTCTTCTGCCCACTTGAGGCAAAACTTAATAGACCGTGGAAAGTGTGGATCGAGCACTAAAAACTTAGCGACGCCTGCCGGTGAAATGATGTGTTCGACTTTGCGATACATCTCGTAGGCGCTGGCCGACTTGAGCAGCGCAATCCACTGAAGATTGTCTAGCGGGGTGCCTACTTCCTGCACAGAGGGCAGCAGCAGAAAGTATTTGACATCTAAGATGCGGGCCGTTTTATCAGCGCGCTCTAGCAGGCGGCCCAGCTGACCAAAGTGCCAGCTTTCGTTCCAGGAGAGCGTGGCATCCATGACGCCTGCAAACCGGTGGCTGGCCATTTTGACTTCTGAATAAAAGGCGTAGGAGTCTTGGGTGTCTTTTGTTTTGGCGGCGTCTTCTACCTGCAGGTAGAAGGCGTTGACCTGCTCCCACATTTCAGAAGAGATGGTCTCGCGGACCGAGCGCGCATTTTCTCGGGCGGAGCGGACACAGGAGAGAATGGAGTTGGGCGATCGCTCATCGAAGGTAAGAAAGCTCAGGACACGCTCTGCGGTCGCCTCATCGTACAGGGTTTGAAAAAGCTGGCGATCGCCTGTGACGGCAATCAGTGGCTCCCACTGCTGGGCTATCCCGACCGGATTGTCCATCAGCAGGTTGAGATTTACCTCTACGAAGCGTGCGACATTCTCTGCCCGCTCGATGTAGCGATTGAGCCAGTAGATAGAATCTGCAACTCGGCTGAGCATAACTCGACTCTCGACTTTTCAACTCTCAACTTTTCAACTCTCAACTTTTTCGATGGTAGCGGGTGATGGCTGCTCTGTTATTGCCACTGTTATCAGCAGCCGTTGACCACCCAGGTATCTTTGCTGCCTCCGCCCTGGGAAGAATTGACCACCAGTGAGCCTTCTCGAAGGGCGACGCGGGTGAGTCCGCCTGGATTGACGTAGGGCGATCGCGATTGGCCAAAGAGAATGAACGGCCTGAGGTCGACATGGCGACCCTGAAAAGAATCGTCGATTAGGGTGGGGACGCGCGATAGGCAGAGGGTGGGCTGGGCGATGTAGCCACGGGGATTGGTTTTGATCTTTTCGGCGAACTGTTCTTGTTCTCGGAGGGTAGACTGGGTGCCAATCAGCATGCCGTAGCCGCCTGATGCATCGGTTGCCTTAACCACCAGAGAATCTAGGTTTGCCAGTACGTGATCTTGTTGTGTTTCGTCTTCACAAAAGTAGGTTGGTACGTTTGGAATGATTTGTTCTTCGTTGAGATAGTAGCGAATCATTTTAGGGACGTAGGCGTAGATGAGTTTGTCATCGGCGACGCCGGTGCCGGGTGCGTTTGCGATCGCAACTCGCCCCTGCCGGAACACCTCCATGAGCCCAGGCACCCCAAGCATAGAATCGGCGCGAAATTCTGTGGGGTCTAAAAAGTCGTCGTCAATGCGGCGGTAAATCACGTCTACCTGGCACAGCCCCCGGGTGGTGCGCATCTTTACATAGCCATCGTCGACGATGAGGTCGCGGCCTTCGACGAGGGTAATGCCCATTTGCTGCGCTAAAAAGGAATGCTCAAAATAGGCGGAGTTGAAGGCGCCCGGTGTCAGCAGCACCACCACCGGGTCGCTAACGTGGTCGGGGGCCAGTTCTAGAAGGGTTTCGAGGAGCTGGCCGGGGTAGTCGTCGACTGCTTTGATATCGAGTTCATCAAACAGCTTGGGGAAAGAGCTTTTCATGACGGTGCGGTTTTCTAGCACGTAGGAGACGCCGGAAGGACAGCGCAAATTGTCTTCGAGAACGTACCAGGCACCTTTGCGATCGCGCACTAAATCTGTTCCTGTGATGTGGCACCAGATGCCCTTGGGTGGCTTTAGCCCCATGCAGGGCGGCAAAAAGCCACAGGCTGATTCGATAGTTGCCCGTGGAATGACGCCATCGGCAATGATCTTTTGATCGTTGTAGATATCGTCTAAAAAGTGATTTAGCGCAGTTGTTCTTTGTTTGAGTCCTTTTTCGAGGGTTTGCCAGTCTTTTCCTGAAACGATTCTGGGGACCACATCAAAAGGGAAAACGCGCTCTGTACCCTGCTGATCGCTGTAGACATTGAACGTGACGCCTAGCTTGAAGAGGGTATTTTGAGCGGCTTGCTGACGGCGAACTAGGGTGTCTATCGACAATGACTCTATGCGCTCTATGAGCAGGGCTGCGGCTGAACGTGGCACGCCTTTGGCCGTAAACAGCTCATCGTAAAAGTCACCGGGATCATAGGTTCGAAAAGTCATGGCTACACCGCGAATTTATTCAAGAGGCGTCACACCCGAACACCTCCTACGAATAACGCGTTTGGAGCCGCAAAATTGTATGCAACTAAACTATCTGAGTGTCTAACATGTGGTAAGACTCGCGGGGAAAATGACGCGCTGTCTCTTTATCGCGCTGTCTCTCTATTTTGTTGGTGACTCTCTTTTTCAGCACAGTTCTTCAAGGTAAGCTACATCTTTAAGAGAGTTTAAGCAGCTCGAAAAGAACTGCGCT
>JBCBFY010000173.1:0-8222 GCA_038527325.1 Cyanobacteria bacterium J06614_10 | reverse complement strand
TTTTTCATTTCCCGGGTATCGAGATGTCGGGGCGGCAGTATACCAAGCTTGTTCTTTGGAGCTTGTCACTTGGAAACTATTAAGCCCATGACCGAGATTCCCACCTGGTAACCCCAGGTCAAAAACTGAGGTAAGACGGCGCTGCGGTTGAACTATTGAAGAATCCTTCTCAAAGAGACTTTGTCTCGCTGAGTAAGGATTTTTTGCTTTTAAAGGGTGGGTTTTTGTATTTAAACCTACAAATGGACAGAGTTTTCGCTAGCATCTTATAGAATCAGCAAGATTTGATGGATTGAGTCTTTGAACCCTACCGTGTCTTCACTGCCAGCCCCCTCACCATCGGGCTCCCTATCGTCTGACACAGAGGCCTTGGTAGGTGCCACTACCCTCCGTTTGGACAATGGACTAACGGTGATCCATCAGGCGATGGCCACGCCCGCCGTCGTTGTTGATGTGTGGGTGAGGGCTGGTGCGGCCAGAGAGCCTGCCGAATGGTCTGGGATGGCGCATTTCCTAGAGCACATGGTGTTTAAGGGAACCCATCGGCTGCAGCCAGGTGAGTTTGACTGGGCGATAGAAAGTCAGGGCGGCCTGACGAACGCGGCAACCAGCCATGACTATGCTCACTTTTACATCACGGTGGCGGCAGAAGCGCTGCCGCAGACGCTGCCCTACCTAGCCGATTTGCTGCTGTGCGCAGCGATTCCAGCGGATGAATTTGTCCGAGAGCGGCAGGTCGTTTTAGAAGAAATTCGGCAGGCCTACGACGATCCTGACTGGATTGGCTACCAGGCCATGAATGAGCTGCTGTATGGATCCCATGCTTACAGCCGCGCAGTGCTGGGCCGTCCTGAGATTCTCAATGACAGAACGCCTGAAGAAATGCGCCGATTTCACCAGGCTCACTATCAGCCTGAAAATATGATCGTTGTGGTGGCGGGTGGCATTTCTCAGGAGCGGGCACTGGACTTGGTGGCTTGCTCGTTTCATCGATTTGCTCCGCCGCTATGGTGTCCGTCTGCTGAAGCACTGCCCCTGCCCGAGCCGGTTTTGCGTCGCCGCGTGATGCAGCTGCCACATTTGGAGCAAAGCCGCCTGACGATGGCCTGGTTAGGACCGGGGCTCGATGATTTGGAAACGGTGTGTGGGTTAGATTTGCTGAGCTTGCTGCTGGGGGGCGCCCAAACGGCTAGGCTCGTGCGCGAGCTGCGTGAGGAGCGGCAGCTGGTGCAGGAGGTGAGCAGTCACTTTACGCTGCAGCAGGCCTGTAGCGTGCTGAGCGTATCGATGTGGCTGACGGCTGACCGGGTAGATCAGGTGGAAAAGATTGTGTGCGATCGCATCAGCGCGCTCGCTACCGAACCGATTGCCCACACTGAGCTAGCCCGCGTCCAGCGACTGCTGCTCAACGACTATGCCTTTTCTACCGAAACGCCTGGTCAGATAGCGGGTTTGTACGGCTACTATGCAACGATTGCCACACCTGATTTGGTGCTTGCCTATCCTCAACAGGTTCGAGAGATGACTGCTCAGAAGCTTCAGGCGATCGCCCGCGAGTATTTGACTGCTGAGAACTATGCTGCAGTAGTTCTTAATCCTGAACAGGATGAGTCTGAACAGAACGTAGGCTAGAGGTTGATCTAAAGGTGCGCCTGCGTCTTCGACTGCGTGAATGAAATCTGTACAAGGAAAATGGCAGGTACAATAAAAAAGATAAGTATAAATACTCCATCCCAACTCCGCTTTCGAATATTGCATTCACAGAATCCTTTCAAACATCGCATCACACCTAGTAAACGGCGATGCAAAAAGCGCTTTGTTGACAAACTTCGTCTTTTGCACTTATTTGTTGTTGGGCCTGCCAGTTCTTTTTCCCGCTCCGCTGTCTGAATGGCTCTCCCTCGGGTGACTTAGCCAACCTTTCTGGCCAACCTTTCTGTCAGTGCTCCCGCTGGTTTCCACTGCTTTTTTTCTTTATTGCCAATATCGCCACTGTGACTTCATCTACTCTGACAAAACAGCCCGCTACGCTACGTAAAACGCTTAATAATGGGCTGACAATTGTTGCGATTGAAAACCCAGCTGCTGACATTATCTCCGCACGGCTGTTTGTTCGGGCTGGGCATGTCCATGAGACCGCTGAGACGTCTGGCTTGTTTAGCTTGCTGACAGCGGTGCTGACCAAAGGAACAGCCGATAAAAACGCGCTTGATATTGCTGAAGTTGTCGAGTCGATTGGTGCGAGCTTTGGCGCAGATGTCGCATCTGATTACAGCATTGTTAGTTTGAAGACTGTCTCTTCTGATTTTGAAACGGTGTTGGCGCTGGCTGCTGAAGTGTTGCAGCGGCCAACGTTCCCAGAAGAAGAGATCGAGCTTGAGCGCCGCCTCATCTTACAAGGGCTAAAATCTATTAAAGAGCAGCCTTTTAGCGTGGCTTACAACCATCTCCGAGAGGCCATGTACGCGGGTCACCCCTATGGCCTGTCGAATGCACAGACAGAAAAGTGCATTGCCCACTTCACCCAAGCAGACCTGCAGCAGGCCCATCGCCGATATTTTCGGCCCGATAATATGGTTGTTACGGTGGTGGGGCGGATTGCGCCAGATAGGGCTGTGACCTTAATGGAGCAATACTTTGGTGCTTGGACATTGCCCGATGCGCTCCTGCCAGCGGTTAGCTTTCCGAGTGTTTCTAGGTCCAGCCAAAAAATTGTCACTGTTCAAGAAACTAATCAAGCATTTATCGTTTTGGGTCATTTGGCGGGCGGGGTAAGTGACCCGGACTATGCTGCGCTCAAGCTGATGAGTACTTACTTGGGCAATGGTCTTTCGAGCCGATTGTTTGTGGAGCTGCGCGAAAAGCAAGGTCTGGCCTACGATGTATCTGCTTTTTATCCGACGCGGCTGAGCACTTCGCAATTTGTCGCTTATATTGGCACAGCGCCTGACAATGTTTCGGTGGCGCTGGCTGGGCTGCAGCATGAGCTAGACCGGCTGAGAACAACGCCGCTGACGCCTTCAGAGCTGCAGGTTTCAAAAAACAAAATTTTAGGTCAGTATGCGCTCGGTAAGCAGACGAATGGCCAAATTGCACAAACCCTTGGCTGGTACGAGATACTGGGCTTAGGGACGGGGTTCGACCAAGCTTTTCAGGAGGCGATCGCCGCGGTCACCATTGAAGACGTGCAGGCTGCGGCCAATCGCTGGCTGGTAGAGCAGTCGCTATCGGTGTTGGGACCTGCTAGTGCAGTGGAGCCTCTGAAATAGATGTCTGTCGTGCCTTCTTCTTCGATTGTGCCTTCGGTGCTTACCTGGCAGTGGCAGGGATTTACGGTGAGCTATCAGTATGCACCGCAGAATGAACCTGATACCGTTCGTCCAGCGGTTGTCTTAATTCATGGCTTCGGCGCTTCAAGCATTCACTGGCGCAAGAACTTACCGGTGCTGGCGCAAACCTTCGATGTATATGCCATCGACCTGCTGGGATACGGCAAGTCTGATAAGCCTACGCCAGGTCAGCCTATCGACTACACATTTGAAACGTGGGGGGCGCAGGTCGTCGCGTTTTGTCAGCAGGTGATTGGCCGGGCGGCCTTTTTGGTGGGTAATTCGATTGGCTGTGTGGTAGCCATGCAGGCTGCGGTGAGCGAGCCGGATTGTGTGCGGGGGGTGGCGCTGCTCGATTGTTCTCTGCGCCTATTGCACGATAGGAAGCGCCAGAGTCTGCCTTGGTATCGCAGTGCGCCGACGCCCTACATTCAAAAAGTATTGAGCTACCGTCCTTTGATTCGGCTGTTTTTTAATCAGCTGGCGAAGCCCAAAGCGGTGAAGCGAATCTTGAGGCAGGCCTACGGGCGTAAGGAAGAAGTGACCGATGAGCTAGTGTCACTGCTGCTAGAGCCTGCCGCTGACCCCGGCGCGGTGGATGTCTTTTTGGCCTTTATCAGCTATTCTCAGGGGCCGATTCCAGAAGATTTACTGCCGCAGCTTGCCTGTCCGGCGCTGATCGTGTGGGGAAAGGCAGATCCGTGGGAGCCTGTGGAGATGGCGCGCGCCTATGCCGACTACCCAGCGGTGGAAGACTTTATTGAGCTAGAGGGGGTAGGTCACTGCCCGCAGGATGAAGCGCCTGAGCTGGTGAACCCAATTTTGATCGAGTGGATCTCTAAGAAAAGCTTTTGAAGTAAGGCAAAAAAAAGGCAAAAAAATACCCCATGACACGGCCTGACATGGGGTAGGGCAACAGTTAAACGCTTGTGCTGTGAATACTTTCGCGTTCTTGCTAGTCTCTCACTAGGCAAGTTGTGACGCTTTATGGAGTGCCACAAATGGCTCATTTGCATGCATTCATCTGCATAGGGGATGCTTTTGGTCGGGGGGACATGAGTAACAATGCCTATGTTGGGCGGTTCTGAAAGAGCAGTGGTAGCCAGCTGATAGCCATGCCCATAAATGAAATGAGTAGCATTGCTACAAACGAAGGGGCTGTGCCAATTCTGCGGGTGAACAGATCGATTCTCAGCAGGAGCGCAGCGGCTAGCATCACGAGGAAGTAGCCAAAAATTTGTACCCAGGTAACTAGGATCACGGCAGAAGAGGCGATCGCAATCACCATCACGGCATAGCCCACATCGGACTTAAAGCCTTTGAGAATAAAGTCGCGCACCGGCTGCCAGCAAATGCTCAGCACGCTGCACTCACACACCACGTAGACCGCAGCAAGCATCCAGATAAACTGAGATGCTGTGTCTTGACTATGTAGAAATGAGCCAAAGGCAATATTGGCAAGTAGCAGCAGTCCGGCAGACACCCAGGGAAAGAGCGACGAGGCTTTCATAGGTTTGTGGAGATGGCTTGGACCGGACAGCTGGGCAGGCACTGCTCGCACATAATGCAGCGCGATCGCTCAAAGGCAAGCTGATGGGTTGCCGGGTCTATCTTGAGCGATTCTGTGGGGCAAACGCCTGTGCACAGACCGCAGTGAACGCAGCTTTCCTGGGCGATTACAATCTCCCGATTGACTGAAGATACTTCGATGTAGTTTGCCCGCATCCACTCAATGGCCGCATCGAGCTGGTCGATATCGCCCGAAAGCTCGACCAGCAGCTTGCCCACCTGGTCTGGGGCGACGTGGGCCCGAAAAATATTCGCCGCGACGTTAAAGTCTTTGGCGAGCCGATAGGTGATCGGCATGTTAATCGTGCGTTTTGGAAACGTAAGGGTCAGTCTTTTTTTCACAGGCCTTGGATGCAGGTGGTTTTATTCTATTGAATGGGTCAGCAGATGAGCCAGCGAGACAAGGCAGTAAGCACATCTGCTGATGGATGATCAGCCGTCAGGATAAGATAGGTAACAGGAACGTTACAGATAATTACACGGAAAATCATAATGGCGGCGAAATCTTCAGAAATGGCTAAGCGGATTCGCAATTTTGTGATTGTTGCGATCGCAGCGGTGCTTAGCCTTGCGATTGTCTTGGGTTTGCAGACGCGATCGCCAGCGGCCTCCCTGTCTGAAATGGCAGAGCAAGCTATGCCGCTGGAGACCGCCATGGCCAACGGCAAGCCGACCCTGATTGAGTTTTATGCCAATTGGTGTACGAGCTGCCAAGCCATGGCTCCTGATATCGCCACACTCAAGAGCAGCTACGCTAACCGCGTGAACTTCGTCATGCTGAATGTAGATAATACGAAGTGGCTCCCGGAGATGCTGAACTACCGGGTAGATGGCATTCCTCAGTTTGAGTTTTTGTCGGCAGCGGGAATCGAGCAGGGGACCGCCATTGGAGAATTGCCCCGCGCCATTTTGGCTGACAACTTAGAGGCGCTGATTGCCCAAAAGCCCCTACCTCATGCACAGGCAACGGGGGCGATTTCGGAAGTCGATACGGCGACGAATCCGGTTTCGACCGGGAGTGCCAGCAGCGCGGACCCCCGCAGCCATGGTGCACAGGTTGTCGATTGATTGGACTTGAGCGTGCTTGATGGCGCTATGCGCTAACAGCGGTTTCCTTTTTCTCTGAGAAGTCTTTTGCCATGGGGGCGTTATCAGCGGCATCAGTTTTAGCTACCTTATGTTCCCCAGCCGCCGCTTCAATGAGTCCTAAGAACATAGGATGAGGGGTATTGGGCCGCGACTGAAACTCTGGATGAAACTGGCAGGCGATGAAGTAGGGGTGGCCAGGCAGCTCTACAATTTCGACTAGGCGGCCGTCTGGAGAGGTACCGCTAATCATAAATCCAGTCTCTAAAAAAAGGTTGCGATAGGCGTTATTAAATTCGTAGCGATGGCGATGGCGCTCGTAAATCACTTCTTTGTCGTATAGCCTGCTGGCCAGCGTATCGGGTTCTATGCGGCAGGGCCACAGCCCGAGACGCATCGTGCCACCCAAGTCGACAACGTCCTCTTGCTCTGGCATGAGGCTAATCACCGGATTACTGGTTTCAGGGTCAAATTCAGAGCTGTTGGCCTGGGGAAGTTTGGCAATGTGCTCTGCCCATTCCAACACTAGGCACTGCATTCCTAAGCAAAGACCGAGGAAGGGAATATTTTGCTCGCGCGCGTACTGAATGGTTTTGATCTTGCCTTTTACCCCGCGATGACCAAATCCACCTGGCACCACGATGCCTGCGACGCCTTCTAAATGCTGGCTTACCTCTTCTTCTTCCAAAATTTCTGAATCTACCCAGCGAATTTTGACTTCTGTGTCGAAGTGGGTGCCTGCATGGCGTAGTGCTTCGGTTACCGAAAGATAGGCATCGTTCAGCTGCACATACTTGCCGACGATGGCAATCTCTATCGTTTGGACGGGGCTGTGCATGCGCTCAATGAGATTCGACCAGTGGGATAGGTCGGGCGATCGCTGCTCCAAGTTCAGCAGCGACAGACTCTGTTCTGCTAGCCCCTCACGCTCCATATACAGCGGCACTTCGTAAATGCTGGGAGCATCTAGTGCCTGAATGACACAGGGGATCGGCACATTACAGAAACTCGATATTTTCTGTCGCATTTCGTCGGGCAGCGTTCGCTCGCTGCGACAGACTAAGATGTCGGGCTGAATGCCGATGGAGCGAAGTTCTTTTACAGAGTGCTGGGTGGGCTTGGTCTTTAGCTCATGGGCCGCCGGAATCCAGGGAATAAGCGTGACGTGCATGTACAGCACATCTTGCTCGCCCACATCTTGCTTAAACTGGCGGATAGCTTCCATAAAAGGGAGCGACTCAATATCACCCACCGTGCCACCAATTTCTACGATCACAACATCTGGGTTGCGATTGCGTGCAACGCGGTGAATGCGCGATTTTATCTCATCGGTGACGTGGGGAATCACCTGTACAGTACGGCCTTCGTAGTCGCCGCGCCGCTCTTTATTGATGACGGCTTGATAAATGGCGCCGGTGGTCACGCTGTTGAGCCGTGACATGGAGGTATCGGTAAAGCGTTCGTAGTGGCCAAGGTCTAGGTCGGTTTCGGCGCCGTCTTCGGTGACGAATACTTCACCATGCTGAAACGGGCTCATGGTGCCGGGGTCAACATTGATATAAGGATCGAGCTTGAGGATAGAGACTGAGTAATCGCGTGACTTGAGCAGTCGCCCCAAGCTTGCGGCTACAATCCCTTTCCCAATACTTGAAACAACACCACCCGTGACAAAGACAAATTTGGTCATGGAAACTTCTGAAGACTTGCGCGCGCAACCCGTCAATTGTGCCACAAGAAATCGGGGGTAATCGGTGCGTTATATTAAGCTATTGGCAATCTGCCCTTTACACTTCAATTTCTGTTTGAGAGGCCGAAGCGATGGTCAGTCAGCCCGCTACAAGCGTTCGATGGAGCATGCGAGATCTTGAGGTGCTTCCTCAAAATGAATGGACGACCTATGAAATCATCGACGGAGAACTTTTTGTGACGAGATCTCCCCATCGCAAGCATCAGCAAGTCAGCCTAGAAATTGGGAGCGCTTTGAATGCTTGGTCGAAGCAATCAGGGCTGGGGGAAGCTATCTTTGCGCCTGGTATCGTCTTATCCGATGCAGATAATGTCATCCCCGATGTCGTTTGGATTTCCAAGGAGAGGTTGGCAGCTGTAGAAGATGACGCAGGCCATCTAGTCGGTATGCCAGAACTTGTGGTGGAGGTACTGTCGTCTGGGGCTGATAATATCCGCCGAGATAAACAAGCCAAACTCAAGCTCTACTCTGTACAGGGCGCTCACGAGTAC
>JBCBFY010000172.1:0-8269 GCA_038527325.1 Cyanobacteria bacterium J06614_10 | reverse complement strand
CGCTACTCACCGACCCACCCCGTCGCTACGCGCCACCCCTCCAGAGGGGATCACTTCTGGTGTTGTCTTTTTAGTCACCGCAGTACTATCAGGATAGTTTTCTGACAGGTCTGAAGACACAGTATAAATCTCTTTCAGCACATGATCGCTCAGCGCGGCCGGTGGCCCGTCAAACACCACTTGCCCGTTGGCCAACCCAATAATCCGGTCACCGTATTGCTTGGCAAATGCCACCTGGTGCAGGCTCAGCAGCGCAGAAATCCCATCCGTTTTACAAATGTCGCGCAGCAGAGACAGGACCCTGTGGGCACTAGCCGGATCGAGGCTGGCAATGGGTTCATCCGCCAGCAGTAGCTGAGGCTGCTGGACCAAGGCTCTAGCGATGCCAACCCGCTGCCGCTGCCCACCGCTCAAATTTTTGACCGGCGTCAGCGCCTTATCTATGAGCCCCACTCGGTCCAAACAGTCTAAAGCCAGCTGCTGATCGCCTCTGGGTAGCGGCATCAGGCTACGCCAAAAAGAGTGATAGGCCAGCCGACCCATCAGCACATTTTGCAAAGCCGACTGACGCTCAATCAGCTGATGATGCTGAAAGATCATCCCGGTCTGTTTGCGGTGCGATCGCAACACAGAAGGCGTATTCAGCGCCCCCAGCCCAGTTACCATCAGCGACCCCTCAGACGGCGGGTTCAAATAATTTATCACCCGCAGCAGCGTAGACTTACCTGCCCCCGACGACCCCAAAACAACCGCAAACTCCCCTCGATTGAGCTGCAGCGACACAGCTCTTAGCGCAACGACACGATTGGGGTAGGTAACCCCAACCCCCTCTAGCTGAACAATAGCCTGTTGACCCATAGTCTGCGCGTCCATCAGTCACCCTCAAAAGCTGTCATCAGGTTGTAGAAGCGAAGAGACAGAGACTGAGCTTGCATGTTTTAACTGATGATGCCGGAACAATTATGGCACGGAACGAGAGCGCTTCTTACATATTACTGCGGAGGTGGCACGCAGCGATGGGCCTACTAATTCGTATTGATAAGTGACCAACGCGATGTAAATCGATTTGGGAAAAATAGATAACTCTACTGTTCAGCAAACACCCATAAATTGTTGTAAATAATTGGAGCTATCTTAATGAATAAATTTTTTCTCAGCTCAGGGCTCACTCTTCTGTGTTGCGTTCTCCCAGCGCAGGTATTGCCAGTTCAAGCAAATAGTCCTGTTCTCATGGCACAAAAAGGCGAAATAGCACGAGCAGATAGACTGTTTGAAGCGGGCAATCAGCTCTACCGTGAAGGCATCCGAGACGGAAATGCCATTCCCTTTTGGCAAGCAATCGAACTGTGGACGCGAGCCGCATCAATTTACGAGAGCGCTGGCGCGGTAAATGAACAAGCCGCCACGCTGCTGGCCAGTGGCCGGGCCTACACTATTTTAGGCGACAGAGAAAAAGCATTGGCGGCATTTAACCGAGCCCTACCCCTGAGTCGAGAAGCAGGCGATCGCACAGCAGAAGCCGTCACGCTAAATAACATCGGTCTTGTCTACAATTCGCTAGGAGAGCTAGAAAGCGCCATAGACTACTACAGCCAATCTCTACCCCTCAGCCAAGAGATGGGCAACCAAGTAGCCGTCGCCACCACGCTAAACAACATTAGCGATGTGTATGCGGCGCTAGGAGAAGAAGAAAGAACAATGGAATACCTCAATCAAGCCCTGCCATTAAATCGTGAGATAGGCGACCGGGTAAGCACCGCAAGAACACTAGGAAGCATGGCAACAATATCTCAGACCCGGGGCAATTTTCCAGATGCACTGTCGCAAATCAACGATGCGATCGCACTCATCGAAGCCCTCGGCAGCGACATCGCCCCCGGTGAGCTATCTAGCAACCACCTAGCCACCGTTCAAGACTACTATCAGCTACAACAAACCATCCTCGCCCAGTCAGCCCAATCCGAACAAGCCCTCTAAATTCACCTCTAAGGGACCGTAATTTGTCACCTCGGCATCCAACATTACGACAAATAAGATTGCACAGCGCGATACAGAAGCACCGGACTGTGGTTTATTTGTAATAATGAAGGAGTTATTTATAGCGCGACGCAGCGCTACAAATAGCCGGGGTTAGGTGCGACAGTGGTCAGCTTGGTGCATATTTGGAAGCGGAAAACGTCTCCGGGAGTGAAGTCAGCATGAATACGAACCTAGCAGAATCCTTAGCAGATGCAGTTGTGGCGCTGCCCTCACAAGACTATGCCTTGTTTCAGGAAGCACTTATCACCAAGATGATTCAGAAAACGCCGGGTGTTGCAGGGGGCTATGCCTGTATTCGCAACACTAGAATCGCGGTATGGACACTTGTTTCGTTGATGAATCAGGGTGCAGATGAGACGGAGTTGCTACGTAACTTTCCCGGCCTAACTCGATTCGATCTTTTGACGGCTCACTTCTACTATCAGTCACATCGAGACGAAATTAATGTGTTGATTACTGAGCACAACAAAGAAGATGGCGACGGATGGGTCGATGTCTAGGTTCTACACCAATGAAAATTTATCAATGACGCTTGTGATAGCGTTGAGATCGTTTGGTCATGATGTACTGACTTCTTTTGAAGCGGGTAATGCCAATCAAAAGAAGTCAGATGATTTGGTACTAGCAGCGGCAGCCGCAGATGAGCGCTGCGTCGTTACATTTAATCGAAATGATTTTGTCGCATTGCACCGTGCAGGTGTAGAACATTGTGGAATCATAATTTGTAAAGACAATCGTGAGGACGAGGTTCAGGCATCCTTAATTCACGAGCGAATTAGCAGGCAGGCAACAATACGAAACAGACTATTTCGCTTGCTTAAACAAAATCAGCTAGGCTCTACTCAGCCTATATTTGTGGTAAGAGAGTATCTACGTTCACGAATAGACAAATCACTGATATTGTAGAAATTCCTGCTGATGTATCCGTTGAATTGGATGGTCAGCCAATGGAGAAGATCAGCGTATTTCTGTTTCCAATTTGCGCAGCATTGCGAACAGTCAGCGCAGCCCCTTATGAATTTCCCCAAAGCAACACCTCCCAAGCCCACAGTCGAGTCTAGTATTCAGCAGCAGTACGATGCCCTAGCTGACATCTACGACCAGCGCTGGCAGCGCTACCTCTCCCGCACACTGCTATTCTTCAAAGACTGGACAAACATTCCGCCAGCGGCCAGCGTGCTAGATATTGCCTGCGGCACCGGAGAACTTGAGCGCCTCATACTGCAGACCACACCCACCCAGTCCATTGTCGGCATCGATATCTCAGAGCGAATGCTCTCTCAAGCCCAAGCAAAGCTAAAAGACTACCCAAACATTTCATTGAGAAACGCCACCGCTTCCAAGCTACCCTTTCCAAACAACACCTTCGATTTGGTTGTCTCAGCCAATGCTTTTCACTATTTTCCTTCACCTACAGCAGCGATCGCTGAAATGCACCGAGTCCTAAAGCCAGGCGGCAAAGTCGTCATTTTAGACTGGTGCAAAGACTTTTTGCTATGCCGCATCTGCGACTGGGTACTCCCCATGCTAGACCCCGCTTACCGCCAATGCTACACAGAAGCAGAGCTACGCCACTTCTTCAGCGACGCCTCACTGCGCGTATCCCGGTCACAGCGCATCAGATTTGGCATCGTTTGGGGATTAGTGGCCATTGAAGGCATCAAGCAACGAAAGCCCTAACAACTTCTAACCCCGTGCGTGCCGCACCCAGCATCAGTTCGGGAAACGCCCAAAAAGAGTTCGCAAAGCCATACCTGATCACTTCGTAGCGAGTTGATATAGTAAGGCCACAGGGAGCAACAAACCCTGTTCACAATTCATTCACAACTTGTTCTAGAAGGAGGTTAGATTATGGCTCTTGTACGTTTTCAACCGCTTCGCGAGCTAGACGAGCTACAGCGGGAAATGAATCGTTTGTTTGATAGTGCGATCGCGCCCACGTCCCACCGTAACGGTACCGGACAAAGCTTCTTTCCCTCTGCGGAGCTAGAAGAAGCCGACGACAGCTATCAGCTCAAGCTAGAAGTCCCTGGCATGAGCCCAGACGATCTCAACATCGAGGTCACAGCTGAAGCGGTTTCTATCAGCGGAGAGAGAAAGACCGAGAATACCTCAGAAGAGAATGGCACGAAGCGCACTGAGTTTCGCTACGGCAAGTTTCAGCGAGTCATTCCGCTACCGGGCCGAGTAGAAAACAAAAACGTTTCTGCCGACTACAAAGACGGCATTCTCTCGTTGTCTCTCCCCAAAGCGGAAGAAGAGAAAAACAAAGTCGTAAAAGTAACCGTTAATCAGGCTGGTTAATAGAACAAATACTCTGTTGCACTAGCGCCCACTTAGATTAATGGTTCGGCATTAGCCCCGCTATGGCAGCGGGGCTATTTCATTGCATAAAAGGCCGAGTAGCTTTCCGGCAGAAAAGATGGCGTAGAACGGACTAGTTGTAAAGGTTACAGACCCACCTCGTCGCTGCGCGCCACCCCTGTCTTGGTGCGCATTCCCTGTCTTGGTGCGCATTCCCTCGCGCCGGGAACCGACGCGGGGTCCTACCGATTCAGAGGGGATGCCCGGCGGGCGGGGTGGGTCGGCAACTTAGGCGACTAGCCGGTCTTTCAGAGATATGTGTACACGGGAGCCCCTGAGGGAGAGGACTTTAGGGTGTAGAGCTTGCTCTTCTCGCAGAGTGGGCGGCAGCAATACTGAGAGCAGGGACATTATTAATTTGCGCTTCCCTAATGTCTGCAGGCTTCTGACGTTTGCCCGCTTTCACCTGCCACCAGCTGATACTCAAATTCCCAACAAGCTTCTGACGTTTGCCGATACAGAATCGCGCTCGTTTCTCCAGGCGTCGTGAAAGATTCAAAAGCCAAACGGTACTCTCCATTTTCACGTTCTTCAAAATCCGTAATCAGCGTTGAAACAGGCTCACCATAGCTACCGCCCAGCGGGCTTGGCGTACGCTGAGCCAATTCATCAAAAGAGGGGGGCGCTATCTGCAACTCAGAATCGAAAGAACCGTGATGGCAACCTACAACATAGGGTGGCGTTTTGGTCGTGTAATGGACGAATCCCCCCTCTGGTAACGGCAGCGCGTTGCATTCATCAAGCGCTTCATCAGGTAGGTAGCTAAGATCGCTATATCTGCCTCGCCCATAGTATTCGTCACCACCTTCGCCGTAGTAAATAGCGGCACCATCTAGGCCAAAAGCAATAGGAAGATCAGGATTATGCTCGTCCATTAAACAAATGGGTGCATAGTGATAGTGATAATCTTCACCCTGCCCTGAATGGCCACCGCACTGATCCAACTCACCTTGAACAACGGTATCGTTACGCTCCTCGTAGTTGTCAGGTGACGTTGAAACATCGGGTCGCCGCTCGTAATGGAAAATAGGGACGCCGTCAACCGCAACCGCTATGGGTCCACGCGCACTGGCTTCAACAGGTTCATCTAGCCAAGTGGGAGAAAACGGAATCCGCCAATGATAGTCGTAGGGAACCGCAACTCTTTGTATCCAAGATGTGATGCCGACCATCGGGAGATCTTCGCCACTTCCAGACGTCAGATCAGGAAGACCTGTCGCAGCTACCTCAAGGAAATCAGCAGTACAATTAGCCGCCTCAGGATCGAGGTGTAGCTCAAAAGCCGCTTCATAGGTTGTGCAGTCTGTTTCAGCTGGCGAACTTTGTGCCACATCGGTTGGCAAACTTTGTGCCACATCGGTTGGCGAACTTTGACCCACGTTGGAGCAGCCCCAGATCAGAAGCATCATGGCTATCGTCAGCTTGGCTGCACGCAAAACCCGACGGATCTGTTTGTTGTGTTGCACTGGCATGATCACTTTCCTTGCTAAATATACTGGGCACGTACTGAGCCACATTAAGATCAGTTGCCTTCAGGGTCAGGTACGGCTCTAACCACGGCTGAGCTTAGATAAGGCACATGGACTTTTAGTTGCTTTTTTACGGTATTCGTAAGCTCTTGAGTTTCTTGGAGAGAAAGGTTAGGAGGCAGTAGCATATCCATCTCCGCATGGAGCTGATGCCCTAGCCAGCGAGTCTGCAAATTTGAGATACGGCCAATGCCACGCTCCGCGAACGTTTCAGTTTCCATTTCAGGCACATGAGCGATCGCATGGTGGAGCGAGTCTAGGACCTCTGGCTCAACGCCATCGAGCAAGCGACTAAGCACTGCCTGCCCCGACTCCCAAACAATTTTGAGCAACATGGCTGCGATCGCCAACCCAACCACCGGATCAGCCCAGGCATAGCCCAAACTAACACCCAAGGCACTGAGCAACACCGCCAGACTCGCCAAACCATCTGCCATAGCGTGGTAACCATCAGCTATCAGGGCAGCGCTGTTGATTTTCCGCCCTACCCGGACGCGAAAAACAGCCACAATTTCGTTACCGACAAAGCCGACGACACCAGCAATGGCTAAGGCACCCAAATGATGCAGGGACCGGGGATGGTAAAACCGCTCTACAGACTCATAGGCAGTAATGACTGCGCTCAGCAAGATAATTGCCACAATCACAATCCCTGCCAAGTCTTCCAATCGAGCAAAGCCATAGGAAAATCTGGGTGTTGGCTTTCGCCGAGAAACTAAGAACGCCACCCCCAAAGGCACGGCAGTCATGGCATCCCCTACGTTGTGAATCATATCGGCCAGGAGAGCAACACTACCAGACAGCCAAAATACCGCCGCCTGTACCATGGCCGTGAGCAGCAGGCCCACCAAAGACCATTTCACAGCCCAAATCCCTAAGTCAGAACTCGCGATTTCTGGATCGATAACCCCGTGGGTGTGGGTACAGTCGCCATGATGATGAAGAAGAGGCTCCGCCTTGAGTCTGTTGAGTAGAGAGACATCAATCAAGCTAGAAAGTTGTGTCATAATACTTGTTGAAATAGGACAGTCATCGTAGTCACCACATCTATGGGGTTGGCCTTGGTGGCAGCACCTCCCTCAAGTCTGCTTCGGAAACACCTAACTCCCCTGCCACTTCAGAGAGAAGGTTAAACAGCGCGAGTAAGCTTGTGCTTTGTCGGCGATCGCCATCCAGTTTCGCCACTGAAAAAAGATTACTCAACTGTTTTCCTGACAAGCACTAAATTATCTAGTACCAGATTAGAAGACCAGATAAATTGAGCATCAGCACCTGTAAAAATTTCTGAAAAATTAGTATAGCTAGGTTTGTTATCAACTCCGACCGTTGCATTGGTATAGGTCACTGCATCAGGCCAATCACCATCATCAAAACTATCTGAGAACCAGTTTTCAGGAATTGGATAGTGCAGCGCATAACAAGACGCATCACAGCTCAGGCCATCTACATTAGCCTCAGAAGAATCGCGTATAGCTCCGTTTTCTCTAGCGCTGTCTGGAGCCTCAAGGGGCGCAATATAAAAGGTCTGTGCTTTCCAGCTGGCATCTGTGACAGTACCATCACTAAAGCTAGCAACAAAACCACCATCCCCCGGATGATAATCCGATCCTCGATTGCTTTCTGTACCCAGCCCCAGATTTTCTTCCCAGTCGACTAATTTGACCGCATAGGTGATAGGTCTCTTTGCTTTAAACCGAACAATACTAGAATTAAAGGGTGTAAAGGGCACCGGATCAACAGCAACCAGCTCTCCGTTAATATATAGCTCAAAATAATTATCTGCAAAAATATAGCCAGTGATAATTGCACCCTCAGAATCGATTTCCGTGACAGGAATCGATTCTAAATCAACCTCCTGAATAGTATTGTAGGTAGTTTGACTGCACTCGTTATACAGGTCAGCGGCTTTAGGACCTGATTCAAAGTTATTTTCTGCGGGTACAGTCCAATCAGTGCCATCGGCGGCTGTGATAGCGCCCACAGCACTAATGCGTGCTCCACGCATAGAACACTCCAGTAAATTTTCTGTTGTTGTCTGACCCCAGCCTTGAGTGACAGACCCGAATGAGCTAGCCACTTGCGAGATTGGCTCTGATAGATCAATTGATGAGGACGCTTCTGAGGTAGTGTCTTGCAACTCCTCGAAAGATGTGAGTTCTGCGCAAGAGGAAGCCATTAATAGAACTACTAGAACAGAACTAAGAGTAGTCAATTTTAGGAACATGGTAGCGATAGGTGACCAATCAGGAAAGCTATCCTCAGCGCGAGGACTGTTGTGATAATACGAAAAACAACCAGAGAAAACATCACCTATATGTCATGAAGTAGCACATGAC
>JBCBFY010000171.1:0-8275 GCA_038527325.1 Cyanobacteria bacterium J06614_10 | reverse complement strand
TTGGAGGAAAGTCAGGCTAAACTTTCTCTTCTCAACGCAGAGCTGCAACGGTTCAACCAGACGCTGGAGCAGCAGGTTCGCGATCGCACCCAAGCCCTCACCTACGAGATCGAAGAGCGTGAGAAGGCTGAAGAATCGCTCAAGATATACATTCACGCGCTGACCCATGATCTGCGCAATCCTGTTGTGGGAATGACGAACGTGCTGGAGAGTTTTTTGGAGCGTGATAGCCAAGGAGAGGTGGCTACCGCGCAGATTCCGGTTTCGGTGCTGGCGCGAATGCGGGCAGGGTGTGATCGCCAGCTCAAAATGATTAATTCACTGATCGAGACCCAGGAGATTGAAATTTGGGGGGTTGCGTTGGAACGTCAGCCGCTTTCGCTGGGCGCGCTGATTGAGGATGTGGTTGAGGCGTGGCAGCTGAGGGTGGCTAAGAAGCGCTTGACGGTGAACCTGCGCCTGTCTGATAGTGTGCCTTTGGTTGAGGGCGATCGCACTCAGCTTTGGCGGGTGGTTGAAAATTTCATCGACAATGTTTTGAAGTACAACCCGCCTGGGCGCACCCTGCAGATTCGCGTTCTGTCGGCGTCGGACTGGGTTCGCTGTGAGCTTTCAGATAATGGGGTGGGGATAAGCCCTGAGCAAGCAGAGCATATCTTCGAGCGCTATCATCGTGGGGGAGCGGCGAGGCCGACTCAAGGACTGGGGCTAGGGCTGTATATTTGTCGGCAAATTGTTGAGGCTCATGATGGTCATATTGGTGTTCGCAGCGAGCTGGGAGAGGGGACGCTTTTCTGGTTTGAGCTGCCTGCTACGACCCCAGATAAGGTTGAGCGCTAAATTTTACCTATTTTGTAGCTAAACTACCGTAATATGACGGCAAGATCTCAGTATTGCGGCCAGTGAGCTCTCCTTAAAGCGTCAGCTATGCGCCCTTTCGATATGTCTTTTTTGCAACGGTTCCGTCAATTGCGCCCGCAGCGGGCGTCGCTGGGCCAGGTCCTAGTCGTTAGCTTTGTGCTGCCGCTAACCGTTAGCATCGGCTTGATTGAGTATCTGGGCTGGAAAAATGAACAGCGGGCGATAGAGCAGCTGGTTGCACAGCTGCATCAACAAGCGGGCGATCGCATTGAGGCGCGTATAGAACAACTAACGAGTACACCGCGGAAGGCGACCCAAAGAGCTGCTAATGCCCTCCGGCGAGGCGACCTAGATGTTGATGATTTGCGTGGCTGGGAGGCCTATCTAAGCGATCAAGGTAGCTATTTTGACTCGCTAACCTTCTTTTACTTTGGGAATCAATCGGGTGATTATACAGAGCTTTATCAGCAAGCCAATCGACCAGACCGAATTGTCTTTAGAGACGGTGAGCGGCCAGAAGAGGCTATCCAAACAACCCTTGAGTTAGAGAGCCCCTTGGCGACGGGGCCTGCGGCGAGAGGTCCATTGACAGTTCAGCAGCTGACCCTGCCGTTCGATCCGAGGGAGCGGCCTTGGTATGAGGCTGCTGTGCGGGCTCAAAGGGCCACCTGGACAAAGCTCTACGACTTTTTTCTATTGGGTGGCCGCGTGCAGCGATTTGGGATTCGCACTAAGGCGCTCGGAATTAGCTTTGTACGACCCTACTACGATGAAACGGGGAGTCTGTTGGGGGTTCTAGGAGCCGATTTTACCCTGACAGATATCAACAGCTTTCTACAGAGTTTAGAGATTAGTCCGTCGGGCGAGGCGTTTATCCTCAACCGGGAGGGTCAGCTGATTGCCAGCTCGTTTCTGGAGTCTCCATTTAATAGTCAAAACCAGCCGCTGCACGTCGATGAAACCCGCAACCATCTTATTGAAAAAACTGGTGACTTTCTCTTGGAGCGGTTTGGTGACTTTGAAAATATCACTCAGGCTTACTCTCTCGATTATAAGGATAGCCGCGAACGGCAAATGCTACAGGTTCGGCCTTTTTCTGATGAATTTGGTCTAGATTGGCTGGTTGTGGTTGTAGTTCCTGAATCAGACTTTACGGGGGCGATTCGTGAAAACTCTCGGATGACGTGGCTACTCTCGATCGCTATTTTGGGGGGTACCGTTCTGTTGGTGGGTTGGATTGCTGGGTGCCTTAGCCGGGCAATCCTATCTCTGAGTCAGGCCAGTCAGCGAATTGCGCAGGGCGATCTTTCGCAGCAAATTCCGACGTCTAGAATTCGAGAACTCAATACTGTTGCTACAGCTTTTAACCGTATGAGCGGTGATTTGCAGCAGTCTTATGCTCAGCTAGAAGACTATTCTCTTTCCCTGGAGAACAGGGTTAAGCAGCGTACCCGGGCGCTTGAAAAAGAAATGAGCGATCGCGCGCTCAGTGAGCAGCGGTACTACAGTCTGTTTGAAGATTCGCCTATTGCACTGTGGGAAGAAGACTTTTCTTTGGTAAGAGCTTACCTTTTTGAGATGAATGTCTTGCCGAATGGGAAGGGCTTTAGTGCTTACTTTGATGCGCATCCGGATGTGTTACGTGAGTGCATCCAGCGGGTGCGGGTACTAGATGTTAATCAGGCCGCTCTCGATCTTTTTGAAGCTGAACAGAAAGAAGATTTGCTCGCCCGGCTAGACAGTGACGATAGGTCTACGGCGCTAGAGAGCTTTAAGCAGGAGCTAGTGATGCTCTGTGAGGGTCAAAACAGGCTGGAGTTAGAGCTAGTTGACTACACGCTAACGGGAAAAAAAAGGCATATTTTGCTCAGGGAGTTTGTGGCGCCAGGGCATGAGCAAAACTGGAATAGGGTTTTGATTAGCATGCTTGATATTAGCGATCGCAAGCGAGCCGAGGCCGCTTTACAGCAGCAGTCGGATATTGATAATTTGCTCAGTCAGATCTCTTGCGCTTTTTTAGAGAGAAAGATTGATACGGCAATTGAATTTGCGCTGAAGAAGCTGGGCGAGTTTACAGGAAGCGATCGCGCCAGAATCTTTCAGTTTCAGAAGCGCAGCTCTGGTCAAGACCAGTTTTATCTCACTCACATGTGGCGACAAAGCGAAGTTGTTCCTTACTTGGCCAAGCGCAGATGTATTGATGCCGGCACCTATGACTGGTTCTATCACAAGCTGTTGGCTGGCGACCCTTTTCAGATCGCAGATATTGCTGAGCTGCCGCCGGAGGCCGCCGACTCACAGACGGTGTTTGCTGAGCACAACATCCGCTCCCTGCTCGATGTCCCTATGGTTTACTGCGATCAGCCGGTTGGCTTTATTGCACTCGATACGACTGAGAGGGTCAGGACTTGGAGCCCTTCGGAAGTCAATGTGGTGAAGCTGATTGGGGAGATGGTGGCGATGGCTCAGGCTAAGCACGCGGTAGAACAAGCGCTGGTACAGGCTAAGGAAGATGCAGAGATTGCCAATCGGGCAAAAAGTGACTTTTTGGCGAATATGAGCCATGAGCTGCGATCGCCGCTGAACGCTATTTTGGGGTTTGCCACTGTGATGAATCGCAGCAGGCTGTTGCCAGAAGAACATCGCGACGATGTTCAAATCATCAGCCGCAGCGGTGAATACTTGCTCAGTCAGATCAACGATGTACTCGATATGTCAAAGATTGAGTCTGGGCGCGTTGAGCTTGTGCCGACAGCGTTTAATCTGTCTAGTCTTTTGGATGATCTCGTCGGCATGTTTAAGCTCCGGGCTGAAGAGAAGCAGCTGCAGCTAATGATTGAGCGGGGGCCAGATCTGCCAGATTACATTCGCGCCGACCAAGCCAAGCTGCGACAGGTGCTAATCAATCTCCTAAACAACGCGGTTAAATTCACTAATACTGGCGGTATTACCTTGGGGGTGACGTTGGAGTCGGCGCTGGAACGAGGATTGTTGTCTACGGCATCGACAAATGAGGCGAGGTCCATGTCTCTCTCTTTCTCGGTTATCGATACGGGGGTGGGTATTGCACCAGAAGAGTTTGAGAACGTATTTGAGCCGTTTGGGCAGGCACGGGCTGGCCGGGAGGCTAAGGAGGGGACGGGACTGGGGATGTCCATTTGCCGAAAGTTTGTAGACCTGATGGGTGGCAACATTTCTATCAGTAGTCAGACTGCGCCTGTCCCTGAAGGTCAGACGGCGGGTGACCCGATTGCATCTGACTTAGAAGACGTGCATGATGATGTTCAGCCGGGGTTGGCTCCCTTCACAATTCGCACGTTGCCGACTAGCGGGACGACGGTGAGCTTCAGTATTCGGGCTGAGCTGGCGTCGGCAGATGATGTGGTCGGAGTGAAGATTGGGCGCAGGGTGCTGGGCTTGGCGACCGGTCAGCCTGAGTACAAAGTTCTCGTTGTGGACGATAAATTAGCTAATCGCAAGTTGCTTCGGCGGCTGCTTGAGCCTGTGGGCTTTTGCCTGAAGGAGGCGAGTGATGGACAAGCTGCGATCGCGATGCATCAGGCCTGGCAGCCACAGCTGATATTGATGGACGTGCGGATGCCTGTGCTAGGTGGTTTGGAGGCTACAAGGCGAATAAAACAGGCCGAGCTGCCGGGAGTCTCTACAGTCGCCGAGCCCAAGATTGTTGCGCTCTCTGCAAATAGCCTAGCGACAGAGCGGGAGGAGGCGATCGCTGCTGGCTGCGATGATTTTATCCGCAAGCCATTTACCGATGGCGAGATTTTTGCATTGCTTGAAGAACAGCTTGGCGTTCGCTATCGCTACGATGAATCGGCGATTTTGGGCGGAGCAGATCAGGCATCTTCTACGCAAGCATCCCTTGCTACACCGCTGAGCCTCACAGCCGTTTCAACGCTGCCTGTCGATCTGCTCTCTCGCCTAGAGGCTGCCACCTTGCGGCTACATTGGGACGACATACTACAGCTAATAGAGGTGATTCGTGAGCAGGACGAGCCTCTGGCCGATAGCTTGTACCAAGTGGTGCACGATTTTCAGTACGGGCAAATTTTAGAGAGCATTCAAGCGGCAAAGGCGAGGCAGTAATGGATTAGCGACCGGAACTGTGGCCGGACTAGAGAAATCCTATCCGGTTGGTTAACAGAATCTACCCAGTTGCAGTATGGGACGGGGCAGGCTGATGGGGCATAGTGAGCAAACATCACATCTACGCCTATTTATTTTTAGCAGGTCCTGGAGAAACCCTTTCTGCAATGAACGACGCACCGACTAGCAATGATATCTGTTACTCCCTACAGCAGGGAAAGTTTTGCTATGTAGTAGACGCGCTCCCTTCTCAGACGCCTTCGCTCCCTTCCCAGACGCTTTCGCTCAGTGAGAAAACTTTTCAGGAGATGGTGCGCCGGGGCTATCGCGCTGTATTGTTGCCATTGCGATCGCTCGTTCCGGCTGTGCAGGCAGAAGCGCCATTGTCCGCTGGCACTGAACCTACGTGGGAAAGCAGCATTATCACGGCGATTTGGGAGCAGCTGCACCCCGCTAAGTCAGATTTTCTAACGCAGTGGCTATCTACCACTGAGGTACTCTCCCCCAGGCAGCGCTTGATGCAGTTTGCCAGCGATCTGTTGCTGCTCGACTTGTGCGAAGGCCCAATTGTCATCATTTTTGAAGGACTCGATAAGCAGATTGAAGCCTTGGGAGTGGTGGACGCACTCCTGCAGTGGGTTGAACACTGCTTTGAGCTGAGAGATACCTACTTGACTTATCACCACCTCAGCTTTGCTGCCTTTGGTACGGGCAGCAAGGTTCGCTCTGGGTCAGTTTGCATCGACCGGCCATTAGAAATAAAGCGTTTGAATATCTTGCCCTTTCGGTCCGTGAGAAGGGTAGAGGATCTAGACACGCATGCTTTTGTAGAGTTTTCTGGGACTCGTCTGTCTGAGCGTCGTTTCTTTGAGAATGTAAGTTCTTCTCAAAATGTCTGTTTTTCTCAGAGCATGGGGTATAGGATGATAGCGAGCTGAACCGCTTCCTATGTGCCCGTCGTGTCGAGTACGCTGGCTACTGTGTCTGGACTCACTTATGCCCTTTACCACCCGGTTATCTACTACCCAGCCATCTACAGACCGGTCGTCACAGGTACAGATATCTAGCACTGCTGATATTTTGGTGGTTGACGATACGCCCGACAACTTGCGATTGCTGCTGACGGTGCTCGGTGAGCGGGGCTATCGGGTGAGGCCAGTTACCCAAGGACTGTTGGCGATCACGGCTGCGCAGCTCGACCCGCCCGACCTTGTACTGCTCGATATCAAAATGCCAGATATGGATGGCTACGAGGTGTGCAGACGGCTCAAGGCCGATCCGCGAACCCAGCACGTGCCGGTGATATTTTTAACGGTGCTGGACGATGTGGTGGATATCGTTAAGGGGTTTGAACTCGGTGGCATCGACTATATTACAAAACCGGTGAGGACTGACGAACTGCTCGTCCGGATTGAAAATCAGGTTAAGATTCAGCGGCTGCAGAAGCAGCTCAGCGCACAAGAACAGTTTTTGCGCACGATTTATAACGGCGTAGAAGCGGCTGTTTCTGTAATTGATGTGCCAGATGTAACAGGCGCTGCTGCTGATGGGCTAGGTGATGGTGGTTTAGAGAATAGTGCTGCGAGCGGTGATGGCTGGGCTGAGCAGCCGCTGACAATTATCAACGTCAATGAGGCGTTTTTGAGAATGACGGGCCTTTCTCGCGAGCAGCTTGAGGGAGCCGATGTGCGGCAATTTGTGGCTGCGGAGATCGTTCGTAGCCACCATTTGGCCTGCATAGAAACGGGTGAACCCATTACCCATGAGGATACGGTTGAGCTGCATGGCCATCAGACGTGGTGGCTCTCTACCCACACGCCGCTACGGGATGACCGGGGACGGGTGTATCGCCTGATTGGTACCAGCTTGGAGATCACTGACCGTAAGCGGGTAGAGACTCAGCTAGCAAGTCGTACGGTGGAGCTTTCAGAGGCGTTGGAGAGCCTAAAAGCAGCCCAGGCGGACCTGATTCGCTCGGCTAAGATGGCGGCTCTGGGAAACTTGGTGGCAGGGGTGGCCCACGAGATTAATACGCCGGTGGGGACGGCGATTATGACGGCCTCTACGTTAGAAAATGTCAGCCGAGAGATTACGACCGATTTGGAAAAAGGGGAGCTGAAGCGTTCGACGTTTGAAAACTATTTGGAGGTGGCAACTGAGTGCAGTCACCTAATATTGAACAATCTTCAGCGGGCGGGTGAGCTGATTCATAGCTTTAAGCAGGTGGCGGTAGACCAGAGCAGTTTGCAGAGGCGGACGTTCAGGCTGAAATCCTACGTGCAAGAGGTGATTACGAATCTTATGCCCCAAATCAGGAGCAGAGACCACCATGTTCAGCTTTCGGGCAGTGACGATATTACGCTTTCGAGCTATCCAGGTGCGATCGCTCAAATTATCACCAATCTCATTATCAATTCGCTTACCCACGCCTTCCCTGACAACGAATCGGGGCAAATTTCGATTGATATCGCCCAGGACTCAGCTGCGACAACCCTTCGCTACCACGACGATGGCTGCGGCATTTTAGAAGCGGACCAAAGTCGAATTTTTGAGCCTTTTTACACCACTGCCCGAGAGAAAGGGGGGAGTGGCCTGGGGCTACACCTGATATATAACCTTGTCACCCAAAAGCTCAAAGGAGACATTCGAGTGGCCAGTGAAGTGGGGCAGGGGACGACATTTACAATCACCCTTCCGAACTAGCTGGGAGCGCCTCACCCGATTGGATAGGCGAAGACTACTCGGTCGGTGGGGTGTGGATTCTCCGGTAGCGGGACGCGGATTTAGAAGGGGTGGGTCATGCTGGATAGGCTGAGGATGGCCGACCCTGGTGCTGGCTTGATAGCTATAGAAATGGATATTGAAATGGTCGCTGAGGATGCTTACAAGAAATTGATCAAGAAGTCGACTGAGCAATCGATAATGACGGATCAAATGGGTGGCCAAGCTATCGACCCATGGGCTTATCAGGTGGGGGGGAGTCTCGCGTGGGATCATCCGAGCTACGTTTCGAGAGCTAGCGACGATGCACTGTATCAGGCCGTTCAACAGGGACAGCTGTGCGCGGTCTTGGGGCCGCAGCAAGTGGGCAAGTCGTCTTTGCGCATTCGGGTGCGGCGTAGGCTAGAGCAGGCGGGATACTGCTGCGCAACGCTGTTTGGTCGCCAGCTGATCGATTCTCCTAAAGACTATTTGCGGTGGGATAAGCAGCTGACGTCTGCGATTTGGGATAGCCTGTATCCCAGTAAGATGAATACGCTGCGGTGGTGGCTAAAAGAGACTGAGACACTGCTTCCCCAGCAGCGTTTGG
>JBCBFY010000170.1:0-8419 GCA_038527325.1 Cyanobacteria bacterium J06614_10 | reverse complement strand
GATGTGCTTACTGTACATGAGCGAGGTGACGTACCTTGTGAGCTAGTTCAGTCTCTTTTGCAAGAGAAGATTGAGCGATTGGCGGCGCAGATTCAAGAGATGGAAGCTCTTAAGGCCAATTTAGAGAACTATCGCGATCGCTGGGCTACTTCTCAGCCTAGAGTGCAGCCGGGAGATATTTGCCCGCTTATTGAAACCGTACCGCTGGGGGCGATCTAACTAAGAGATGATGTTATCGATGCTCTAAATGTTCTGTGGAGGCCATGCGTGAAAGTCAATAATTTCGTCCGTAACCTAAAGCCACTCACTATTGGCTTTGTGATTGTGTCTTTTCTGGCTGCCGTCGGCGCAATCTTTTTCTGGCAAGCCGTTAATATGCATCGTCGTCATGCCGAAGTTGCCCTTATCGGCGCTCAGGTAATGCCGTTTGACCTAGAGGCAACCATGCACGAATTTAAGGCAGTGCCCAATGGTGGTCTGCAAACGGTGACAGCTAATGACCCCACTGATAGTCAACAGATTGAACTGATTCAATCTCACTTAAAAGAGGAAAGCATTAAATTTCAAAACGGAAACTTTTCTGACCCGGCTAAAATTCACGGTGAAAATATGCCTGGCTTAGCCAGTTTACAAGCTGGTTCTGACACTATTGATATACAGTACACCGCGCTATCCAATGGCGGGCAAATTCGCTACGTTACAGATGATGCAGAACTTGTCACGGCGCTACACACTTGGTTTGAGGCGCAGCGCTCGGACCATGGACACCATGCTAAATAATTATCTTTCAAAGTAATGCGCTGATTCATACGGACCAGGCGGTTAAAGCTGAATTGTCACTTCAGATGGATTTATTTAGTGAGATGTCTTTCTATTCTTGAGTGGAAAAAGTGCCAATAAAAGGGTGTTTGTATGCTCTTTGGCGCTCAGCCTAACCACTGTAGGAGTCCTCTTATGTCTAGTAAAGTTGCCAACAAAAGCGCTCAAGTAAACGAACGTCGTCCGGGTCCAGAAGATATTGATGCGCAGCAGCTGCCCTATCCGGCCAGTCAGGAAGATATGGCGCTTTCGCCCGATAGTGACCTTTCAAACTACAAGGCGGCTGGCAAGCTAGAAGGGAAGGTGGCCATTATTACGGGGGGAGATTCTGGTATCGGTCGGGCGGTTGCGATCGCCTATGCGATGGAAGGTGCCAGTGTGTCTATTTTGTATAACGCGAACGACGAAGATGCGGAAAAGACGAAGTCGCTGGTAGAAGATCGCGGCGGTCAGTGCCTCACTGTGAAAATGGATGTGCGTCAGCCGGAGGCGTGCGAAGATGCGGTGAATAAAACTATTGAGGCGTTTGGCAAGCTAAATATTTTGGTGAATAATGCCGCTTTTCAGATGGTGCACAAAGATCTTGAAGATCTGACGATCAAACAGTTTCACGAAACGTTTGAGACGAATATTTTTGGCTACTTTCATATGTTTAAGGCGGCGATGCCCCATCTCAAAGAAGGCGATGTGATTATCAATACAGGGTCTATTGTCGGCAAGATTGGCAAGAGCTTTTTGGTGGACTACGCGTCGAGCAAGGGGGCTGTTCATACGTTTACCAAGTCTCTAGCACAAAATTTGGCGGATAAGAAGATTAGGGTGAATTCGGTTGTGCCGGGTGCGGTGTGGACGCCAAACATCCCGGCGACCATGGAGCCCGATCAAGTGGACGGATTTGACGATGCCAATGCGATGAAGCGGGCGGCTCAACCCGAAGAACTTGCGCCTTCCTATGTCTTTTTAGCGGCTGAAGATAGCAGCTTTATGACGGGTGCGCTAGTTGATGTAACGGGTGGTCAGCTGTCTAACTAAAGTGGCGAAAAGCGACAGGGTGAGTCGATCTCTTCTTTTATTTGAGGCTGTCTAGCTTTGAAGGAAGCCTTCTGGAAATAGGCGAAGCATCTCTAAAATGCTTCGCCTAGAGCAGGTTCTGGCTATGCTAGATCTGCTAAAGCTGCGCCAAAGTTGATGTGAAAGGGTTGACCATTCAGTATCAACGCTGGAACAGACTGCACACCTTGCGTTTTTGCCTCTGCAATTTTTTCTCGATTTTCTCCTAAATGAACAATGTTGAGTTCATAGCGATTGGGATCGAGGGCCTCTGCAACATGTTGCTCGGCGCTAATGCAGACTGGACAACCTGCGTGATAAAAAGTTGCTTTTGATTTCATGGTTTGTACGTTTTAAGCTAACGAAGTGGGTTTGCTCAATTAACTTATCAAGCGAGTAAAGAAAGAGAAACCAGGTACAATTTTGTCAGGTAGGTACTTTTGAGTACGGATTGGGTCAGATGGTTGAACGAAAGGAAGGATATCGTTTTGTGAAGCCGATGTCAGCAATCAAAATGGCAGAAGATATTTTGGGTTGCAAGTGGTCGTTGACGGTTCTTCAGCTCGTAGAGAAGGGCATTTGTAGGCCGGGAGCGATGCAAAGAAGCGTCGATGGTCTGACGACGAAAGTGCTGAACGAGCGACTGAGAAAGCTGACTCGCTATAAAATTTTGGTACGCCACGCCTACCCGGAAGTTCCACCTCGGGTGGAATATTGCCTGACGCCTTTTGGCAAAAAGTTTATGAGCGTTTTAGATAGGTTTGCAGAGCTCGATGCGGAGTTGGAAGAAGCGGATATCTGTGAAGTTGGGCCGTAGGATTTACGGGGTTCTCTCTACTGTGTTGGATCTGTTCTCCTTTTGCGACCATGCCTGACTTTGTTGCTTTCACCCTTGCGAGAGGGTGTTTAGGATGGCGGCGGTGTGTTGCTCATTCGCGAGTCCCTTTGGACGGGATGGGAGAACTCGGTAGGATTCTCTTAACCCCCTTGACTCTCTTCTAGACTGTAGGGTTTATGCTGTCAGCACTTATCCGTTGTCATTTAGAGCCTTGCAATGACTACAACCACCTTGAGCCTGAAGGGTATGAGCTGTGCTTCCTGTGCCAGTAGAATCGAGACGGCTATTGCGCAGGTTCCGGGCGTTCGTCGTGTTCAGGTCAATTTCGCGGCTGAGCAGGCCAGCGTCGCTTACGATGAGCGGGCTACTAGCTTGAAGGCAATTCAGGCGGCGGTGACGGATGCGGGCTATGAGGCGAGCGAGCGAGAAGCGCTGAGCATTGGTGAGGCGGAGGCTAAAGCGCAGGAAGAGCGGAAGGCACAGCAGCGATCGCTCTTACGCAAGGTCATCATCAGCGGCGCGGTGGGTGCGATGCTGATGTTTGGAATGCTGCCTATGATGATGGGCGTCGATGTTCCGGGCTGGCCGATGTTTTTGCACAATGCTTGGTTTCAGCTTGTGCTGGCGACGCCCGTTTTGTTCTGGTGCGGTCAGTCTTTTTTTGTAGGCGCGTGGCGAGCTTTTACCCATCGCGCTGCCAATATGAATACGCTCATTGCTTTGGGGACAGGCGCGGCTTACGGTTATTCTCTCTTTGTCACGCTGTTTCCTGGCTTTTTGCGATCGCAGGGGTTGGTGGCTGCTGTGTATTACGAGGCGGCGGTGATGATTATTGCGTTTCTGTTGCTGGGGCGGTACTTGGAGAGTAGGGCTAAGGGGCAAACGTCGGCGGCGATTCGGCAGCTGATGGGGCTACAGGCAAATACGGCGAAGGTGATTAGAGACGGGGAAGAGATCGATTTGCCCGTGGAAGAGGTCAGGGTGGGTGATGTTGTGGTTGTTCGCCCTGGTGAAAAGATTCCGGTTGATGGTGAGGTGATAGAAGGGACTTCTGCCGTTGATGAATCGATGGTGACGGGAGAATCTGTGCCGGTGAAAAAGGAAAAAGGTGCGGAGGTTATTGGGGCGACGATTAATAAAACGGGTAGCTTTCGGTTTACCGCGTCGCGGGTGGGTAAAGATACTGTGCTGTCGCAGATTGTGCAGCTAGTGCAGGACGCTCAGGGGTCTAAGGCACCGATTCAGAAGCTGGCTGACCAGATAACAGGGTGGTTTGTGCCGGTGGTGATCGCGATCGCACTGCTCACCTTTGTTCTTTGGGTTTCTCTTACGGGCAACGTGACGCTGGCTCTCATTTCAGCTGTCGGTGTTCTGATTATTGCTTGCCCGTGCGCGTTGGGACTTGCGACGCCTACGTCTATTATGGTCGGCACGGGTAAGGGGGCTGAAAATGGCATTTTGATTAAGGATGCTGAGAGTTTGGAGCGATCGCACAATATCCAAGCCATTGTGCTAGACAAAACGGGTACGCTCACGGCGGGTAAGCCTACCGTCACAAACTATCAAACTGTTAAAGGAACAGCAGATGGCAATGAACTGAAGCTGTTGCAAATGGCAGCCGCGATTGAACAGAATTCGGAGCATCCGTTGGCAGAGGCGGTGGTGAACTATGCGGTCTCTCAAGGCATCGAAAAGAGAAAATTAACGGCCGTTCAAGGCTTTGAAGCTGTAACGGGTAGAGGCGTTCAGGGAAGGGTTGACCATCGGTTTGTGCAACTTGGGACAGAGCGGTGGATGCAAGAATTGGGTATTGAGACTGGGCAGTTGCAGCAGCAGCGGCAGGCGTGGGAAGGTGCGGCAAAGACTACGGCCTGGATTGCTGTAGATGGCAAGGTGCAAGGGCTGGTGGGGATATCTGATGCGCTGAAGGAGACTTCTGCGCAGGCGGTGAGCGCACTGCAACAGATGGGGCTAGAGGTGGTGATGCTAACCGGGGATAATCGGCAGACGGCTGAGGCGATCGCAGGGGCAGTCGGTATTCGCCGGGTGCTTGCAGAGGTGCGCCCTGACCAAAAGGCTGAGCAGATCAAACAGCTGCAACGGGAGGGTAAAAAAGTTGCGATGGTCGGCGATGGAATTAATGATGCGCCTGCCCTAGCTCAGGCAGATGTGGGGTTTGCGATTGGGACGGGGACGGATGTTGCGATCGCGGCCAGCGACATTACTCTTATCTCTGGCGACTTGCGAGGTATCGTTACTGCGATTCAGCTCAGCAAAGCTACCATTGCGAACATTCGACAGAATCTGTTCTTTGCGTTTGTCTATAATGTGGCCGGTATCCCGATTGCTGCTGGCATTCTCTATCCGATCTTTGGCTGGCTGCTAAATCCGGTTATTGCGGGGGCTGCAATGGCTTTTAGCTCTGTGTCTGTAGTTACTAATGCCCTGCGTTTGAGAAATTTTACGCCTAGCGCTATTCGTTAGAAAGGGGTTGAGGCTTTGTGTACGGTTAAACCCTCTCGGCGATCGCCCCTGTGAAGCTGGCCTATCTTTTTTGCGAACCCGTCTGTAACCCGTCTGTAACCCGTCTGTAGCGTCAGCTAGTGTCAGCGCTGGCTTGACTGCTGAGAAGCACCACGAGAAAAGATGATTGAGATATACTCTTGGCAGTGATGTGAATTGATATGGCGCTGTTTGTGGGTGCCACAATACGTCGGGTCAGAGTAGATATGGTCAAAAAAATTAGGAAGCTTACCGCGATTGCAGATGTCGGGAGGCTTGCTGGTGTTGCAAGTGCGATCGCGCTATTTGGCGTAGCCGGTTGTGCTATTGGGCCTGAGATTTCTCAATCCCCTCAGTCCAACTCCGTAGAGGACCCTAGAGAGGACGCTAGCTCAGCGCCGCTGGCACAGTCTGGTAGTGGTGATCCGAGTTTTCAGAACGTCACGCTTTTAGAGGGATTGGAACATCCCTGGGGAATTGCCTGGCTCCCTGATGGGGACATGCTAATTACCGAACGTCCTGGGCGGGTACGACTTGTGCAAGACGGTGTGCTGACTGCCGACTCTGTTCCTGGTGTGCCAGATCTGTTTGCGAACAATCAAGGGGGCCTGCTCGACGTTGTTCTGCATCCTCAGTTTGAAGACAATCGCTTGGTTTACTTTAGCTATTCTGACGGGACAAACTCGGCGAACCGAACGCGCATTGCCAGAGCTACTTTTGATGGCAGCGCGCTAAACGATTGGGAGATTATCTTTGAAGTCTCTGATAGCAAACCCAGCGGACAACACTTTGGCTCTCGCTTAGTGTGGCTGCCGGATGGTACGCTGCTGGCGTCTATCGGCGATGGGGGCAATCCTCCTATCGAGCAGGGAGGGGAATTCATTCGTCAGCAGGCGCAGAATATTGGTAGCCATTTGGGTAAAACGATTCGCATTAATGACGATGGCTCTATTCCGGCAGATAATCCTTTTGCGAACACTGTAGAGGCCGAACCGGAAGTTTGGAGCTACGGGCATCGCAACATTCAAGGGCTCGCATTTGACGCGACGCGAAATCAGGTGTGGGCCAGTGAACATGGCTCTCGCGGCGGCGATGAGGTGAACCAACTTGAAGGCGGGGAGAACTACGGCTGGCCAGTGGCAACGCACAGCAGAGAATATTCGGGCGGGCTGATTTCTCCTGAAACATCGCTGCCTGGCATGGTGGATCCAGAGGTGATTTGGACGCCGTCTATTGCACCCTCGGGGTTGGCGGTTTATACGGGCGAACAATTTCCCGACTGGCAGGGCGACCTCTTTGCCGGGGGGCTTGTCACTCAAGACATTCACCACATAGCGCTAGATGAATCGGGCAATGTTATCAACGAAACAACGATTCCGATTGGCCAGCGAGTGCGAGATGTTCGTCAGGGGCCAGATGGACTGCTCTATGTGCTAACCGATGAATCCAACGGACAGCTTATTCGGATTGAACCTACCAACAGCTAACCTCATAGAGGCTACCTTGTCCTGATAGAGCCGCATTATGTAGAGCGCGGTGTTTCGTAACGGGTTATTCTGCTTTTCTCTCTCCAGCGATAAACGTTTGCGGATGATAAGTCGCTGGCTTATCTCCAACGGAAGCGCCCCCGTGTACCATTCCTTGCAAACTGGGTTCAAAGAAGGTGTAGGGAAAACGACTTTCTGGCTGGCTCACGTCATCCAAACGCTTCTGAAGTTCAGCAGGTAGCTCAAATGCTAAAGCGCCTAGATTATCTTCAAGCTGATGTAGCTTGGTCGCGCCGATGAGCACGCTGGCTACCCCTGGGCGGTTCACCACCCAGTTTAAGGCAACTTGTGCCATCGAACGATCTAGCTCGTTTGCAACTTTTTCTAACTCCGCGACAATGGCCCAGTTTCGCTGCGTGAACTTGTTGAAAGCGGGATTGTCTCCGCCTGCTAGGGTGGAAAGTCGGCCCGACCCTTCGGCACCGGTTTCGGAAGGTTTGTATTTTCCCGAGAGCAAACCGCTCGCCAGTGGAGACCACACCATGATGCCGGTATTGAGCGCTTTGGCCAACGGTATGTACTCAAACTCGATGTTTCTCTCGGCCAAAGAGTACTCCAGCTGAAGGGTGCTGATAGGTTCTAGGTGTCGCTCTTGAGCAATGGTTTGTGCTTGGGCGGCATACCAGGCGGGGACATCTGAGAGCGCAACATGCCGGACTTTTCCTGAAGTGACTAAGTCGTCTAATGTACGCATGACTTCGTCGGCGGGAGTGACCGTATCCCAGGTATGCAGGATGTACAGGTCAATGTAGTCTGTGCCTAGCCTGTCTAAGGACCCTTCGACGGCTCGCATGATGTTCTTGCGTCCGTTGCCGCCTGCGTTGGGGTTGCCGGGTTCGGCGTTGTAGCTAAATTTGGTGGCAATGACGATGCGATCGCGCACCCCTGTTTCTTTGACAAACTGCCCCAGCATCTTCTCGCTGTTGCCGTTGGTATACATATCTGCCGTATCGATAAAGTTACCGCCCGCTTCGAGATAGGTATCAAAAATCTGGCGAGCCGTCTCTTCTTTTGCGCCCCATCCCCAATCTTCTCCAAAGGTCATCGTGCCAAGCGCTAGCTGAGTGACTTTGAGCCCTGTTCTGCCAAGTGTGTAATAGTCCATGGTGTTCTGCCCAATCTTGATGGCGGTAGTATCGTATAAGAGATAGACCTAACGTTTTCAGAAAACCGATTTTTAGCAAGCTGAGGCCACTGTACTCACCAGCTAACTGTACTCACCAGCTAGTTTATGCGGTTCTTAGCGTCAGCAAAGCACTCTATAACAGCACTATGCTGCCACAGGCTTGATATCTTCATAGTCGGATGCATCTATCTGACTCAGCTCCCAGTTGTTTTGAAGGTTTAGCCAAAACTGAGGACTTGCGCCCAGCGCTCGTGAGAGTTTCATCGCCATAGAAGCGCTAATTCCGCGCTTTCCTCTGCATATTTCGTTAATAGTCTTTGGCAACACATTGACATGCTTAGCCAAGTCCGTTTGCGACAGTCCTATCTCTTCAAGTTCGTCTTGGAGTACTGCGCCTGGATGAATAGGTGTGAGGGTTTGCTCGTTCATGTTTGTTTCTCCTAACTGTGGTAGTCAACTATCTCAACGTCATAAGCAGATTCGTCATTCCACTGAAAGCAGACGCGATGCAGGACATCGTCATATAATGAGAGATAT
>JBCBFY010000169.1:0-8424 GCA_038527325.1 Cyanobacteria bacterium J06614_10 | reverse complement strand
ATCACCATGTTGGCTATGCCTCTGAAATATCAAGATATCCACCGTAACGCTGCTAAGGATAGCCATTCGAACTTGCTCAGGCAGTCTAAAGCCCATTATTTCTTGCCAGAACTTTCTCTTATCACCACCCTTACCTGGTAGCGTTTCTCTAGTAAGCAAGTAGTTTGCCTTCTGAATAGAGAAAAATAATTCTGTAGGCTTACCTATCATTATATTGAGCTACTTTCCTCCCGCGCCTGCTGCCGCATTGCCTCAATAATCTGACCATTCGCCTTCGGGAAAGGGTATTCATCAATTTCATCGAGCGTGACCCACCTCACTTCGTCACATTCAATGGGTTTGGGCTCACCGCTGAGATGCTTACAGTTAAAGACATTGAGCGTCACCTTGAAGTGGGTGTAGGTGTGGTCAATCGTAATGAGCTTTGAGCCGACTTCGATATCGATACCTAGCTCTTCTTGAATTTCTCTTCTCACGCAGTCTTCCTGACTTTCACCGGGCTCAATTTTGCCGCCCGGAAACTCCCACAGGCCGCCTAGTAACCCCTCTTGCTTGCGCCGATCAATCAAAATGTTGCCGTCACCATCGATGATCACAGCAACGCCAATTTGCTTATGAGGAAGAGGCTTGCGAGATTCTGTCATAGGAAAATCCTTCACTGCATTCTGATTGTACGCTGCGCAGTGGGCCTGCCAAGGACACAGCAAACAGGCTGGATTGTGACGGGTACATAGGGTAGCCCCCAAGTCCATAATGGCCTGATTGAAGTCTCGGGGATGGCCAGGATCTAGCAGCTGCTCAGAGAGCTGCCACAGCGGCTTGAGGGCTTTGTTTGGCACGGCAGGAAAAGCCACCAAACGCGCCAAAACACGCTTTACATTTCCATCTAGGATAGCGACAGGCAGGTTAAAGGCGGCGCTAAGGATGCCGCCTGCAGTCGTTCGGCCAATGCCCTTGAGCGCGATCGCACCCGCCAAATCCTGAGGAAACACCCCGCCAAAGTCTGTCACTACCTGCTGCGCCGCCCGGTGCAAATTTCTCGCCCGAGCATAGTAGCCCAACCCCTCCCATAGCTTCAGCACCTGCTGCTGGTCAGCAGCAGCGAGCACATCCACCGTAGGAAACTGCTCTAGCCAGCGCTCATAGTAAGGAATGACCGTCTTCACCTGGGTTTGCTGCAGCATAATCTCCGAAATCCAAATGGCATAAGGATCTCGGGTCTGTCGCCAAGGCAACGTTCTACCATGAACGCGATACCAACTCAGCAGCGACTGGCGCAACTCCCGCACAGCCACCTCAGACATAGCAAAGCCCGGCAGAGAAAGATCTGCCGAGCTTTGGGAATGAGCTGGCATGCCAGCCGATTTAGAACGAGCAGGATCTGCCATCGTTGGCCACCGTCTCACATTGCGATCGCAATCTAAAGCTTGGCTAAGATTTTTGCGAATCGTCGTCCATAAAGGCATTACCAAAGCGCTCTTCAAACGCCAAACGCTGCTCCGCGCCTCTCAAAAAGTAGCCACTCATCATGGCAGAAGCAAGCAGACGCCCCAAATTTTCACGATTGGTCGTCACAGAGACATCAAACTGTCCAGAGGGTAGTCCGCCTAGCAAACCAATCACGTTGTGCTCCATCACCTGCATCACCTCAGAAGAGTCGGGACGCGACAGCTGAGTGATGGTTTCTGGATCCATCGCCTTTACGTACTGAAGTAACGAATTGTCTGTCATAGGTTTTGATTCCGTGAACTCTGGAATTCTCCCGGTCAAATCATCCATACTGATACCTGCTATGAATAGCTAGAACGCGATTCTAGTGGGTTTCGCTCTTTGGTTTTCTCAGATTTTCGGGGTTTCCTTAGTGAGTAATGTAGCAAGTTGGTTTACCTAGCCACATTGGGTGAAACCGAATGAGAACCGAACCGGTCAGACGCCCTTGTTAGCCAATGTCGTCGTTGGATTGAACGTGCCCGATTGCCCGGAGCAACTTTCAAGAGTCAACTACCAAGTGGGATCGCTTATCAAGCTGATTTCTATGCTGTCCAACCCGTCTGGGATAGCTGTCAGGCAGGCTAAAACGGATGTTTCAGCCCCCGTCATCTCCACCTCACAGGCATAGCAAGACCCCATCAAGCAACCCGTTGAGATATACACACCAGCCCGAGCAGCCACCGTCAGTAGAGGCTCGCCAACCCTGGCACGGATAGTTACATCGTCAGGGAGAAATCGCACGTTTACAGTCGCGGTTGACACAATTTCGCAAGGTTTTAAAGACAAGCTAGGCTCTCAGCATAGCGACTAGCGTCGTATGCGCATCAGCCGCATCGGCCAGCTCATGGTCAAAGGCAATACGGAGGGGTACCGTCTCACCGTTTACCTCGGCGTCCAAATCCATGCCCAAGTGGTCAATAGCTCTCAGAGTCGCAGCCGTCGCCTCTGTTTGTTCGCCGTAGCGCTGCGCGTAGGTCAACACTGCTGAGGCATGGTCCTTATTCATATGTCGGCAAATGCGATCGCTCACCTTGCTATCAATTTTTTCAGACGTTTTTTCTGACATTACTTCCCTCTATAATTCCAGCAGCTGTAAATCCTAGCAGCTGTAAATCCTAGCAGCCATGAATCCTAGCCGCTACAATTCCAGCAGCTAATCAACAGCCATTAAGGCGTCTAGTCGCCTTTCGATCATACGTCACTTTCTATGAGCCTCCTTTCCCTTCCCAAAATGACCGAACCCGTCCACACCTTGGTCCACCCTTTGCCCACCGGTCATCTCTTCGATAGCCCAGGCGCTCACCTCACCTATCGCATCGTCGGTCCGTGCTGCCGCCTCTACGACCGTGAGCAGCTACCCTGGCCCTGTTGCCGCATCCAATGGCACAGCAAAGAACCCAGCTGGAGACGCATTGGTCGCCGGTTCATTGTAGATCTTGCCACCCGCAAGCACCCTTCATACTGCGTCGAAATTGTGGGCCAAAGCTACCGTAGTGAGCCCATCATCATGACCCTCTACACCGTTACCCTCTCGGCTCAGCTCCAAGACTGGTGGCACACCAAGCGGCTCACCCAGCAAAGTAGCGAGCAGCAAATATCAGCGCCTCTGATACCGGCAGAAAGAAACCTCCAGGTCGGATGCAAAGCTTAGTCCAAGCCAGAGAAAACGACCCGACATGATGTGCTCAATAGGGTTGGCCAGACGACACTCGACTAAAAGTCATCGTCAATCTGCTCGGGCACAGCCACATTGCATCCCTGACGATAGTCAAACCCTGCCCAGGTTCTAACACCGCACAGGCTAGCCTGAGAAAAGTCCGCATCAAAAAATAGCGTGTCTCTTAGGTCAGAACCATTCAAGATAGTGCTGGTCAAATTTGGCCTGTCAATGTACGACTCTCGCAGGTCAGTTTCAATCATGGAAGTGCCGCTCAAATCCGTATGGTCAAAAATGGCGTATCGCAAATCAGCACCGTCGAGGAAGGCGCCTCGAACGCTTGCGTAGCCCAAATTGACATCAATGAGGTTGGCATTTTGCAGCTGGGCACCATCCAAATTGGCATAGTAAAAGTTAGCCCCTTCCAAATCCGCCCCAGCTAGGTTGGCACCAGAAAGATCTAGCCGCCGAAAATCAGCTTCATGTAGGTCACAACCCGGGCACTCATTCGTTTCAATCAATCTTTGAATATCCCCTTCGTCGGCAGCCTGAGCCGACGGAGCAACCAGCAGCGTTCCGGCCAGAAGTGTGCCGACTGCGAAAGCGACCCTGTGGTGATCGCACTTACGAATTGAATCAATTATCTCTGTATACATGACGCGGAACGACCTCGAGGGCTTTTTATATGGAGCTGTCTCATTATGTTGTCAGACGCCATGCAAAGGTGACAAGAGGCATCCGCAATTACTCATAAACTGCCCACAAAAGTGGTGTAGTTTTAGCCCCCGCAAAGACGACAGCCGCACCTCCTTTACAAAGCGCTACTCACACAGCCCTTTTTAAGGCGCGCCCTTTGAGAATGCAAACCCTTTTTTAAGGTGATACGTCCAAGTTCACAGGTAGGCTATGAAACTGGACATATTAATAACTTTCAACTCTTACCAATACCTGATAACGAGTTGTCAATAATGCCTTGTATCGGGCCTTGTATCGGGTGTACGACGCGTACGCTGTCGCCGATTATCGTGGAAATCTACTAAAGGACATGCAGAAGATGAAATCACTCCGACTGACTATCGCCACACTAGCAACTGCTGCGATCGCAGTAACCGCAGCCAATACTCCCTCCGTTTTTGCAAAGAGCGTACAACAGCCGGTAGAAAAAGCAACGACGGTTGTCAGCGTCCAAAATAAGCAAAACGTCATTGGCGCTCAAGAGATAGACCAGAGCGCATTCATCCTTTCAACGAATCCCACCAGCCGGTTCAACGGCAATCAGCGCTACGGCCTGATGATCATTGAGCAAAAGAGTGCCACCGAGCCCTGCTTTAGCACTACCGGCACTAGCCCCACTCAGGTCAACCCACTGCTCGCACAAATGGCCGACTTCAGCGGCAAATGTGGCAGAGCAACCGACACTAACGGCTACGCCATCCGCGTTGACGGAGAGCAAGTTCGCTACGACCCCGTCCTCGAAGAAGAAGACGGCGTCTTGGTGCTTTACGCTAGACCCAGCGCATTTTTGCGAGACGCAGAAAAGTTCGTCATCGGCCAAACCGACGGCATTGCAGCCAATGGCTACACTCAGATCTTCTTGAAGCCCGGCTGGCGCCTAACGCGTAAAACCGTCGACGGCTCCCCCAAAGGCCTGCTCTACCTCACTAACGACCTCACTATTGCCGAACTGACCGGACAGGATGTAGCGATTGAGCCCGGCGGTGGCGATGAGTCTGGCGGCGACCCCACCGGCGGCGGCGACACACCCACCGCACCAGCCAGCTTCCCCGATGTAGCCGGCGACATCTACGCCAACGAGATCAACCGAGCTGTCCAGCTAGGCTTCATCTCTGGCTTCGCAGAAGACAATACTTTCCGGCCCACGGCTACGCTCACCCGCGAGCAGGTCGTCTCCATGGTGATCGAGGGCCTAGAAGTCCCCGCTCAAACTACGGCTAGCAGCACACCTTTCTCTGATGTGCCTACTGACCGCTGGAGCGCACCCAAAATTAGCCAGGCAGCTTCGCTAGGCATCGTCACCGGCTACCCAGACAACACCTTCAAGCCAACCCAGCCAGTGACCCGCGCTGAGCTGATCGCCATTGTCAACAAGGCGGCTCAGTACCAATCCAGCGCTACCCAGCTCGTGGCCAATCAGCCGGGCCGTACCTTTGCCGATATCTCTGGGCACTGGGCAAACGATGTCATCAGCAACCTCTCCAGCTACTGCGGTGTAGCAACGCCACTCAATGAGACTGGCAACAGCTTCTACCCCGACCGCACAGCTCAGAGAAACTACGCAGCAGCGGCCATGGTCCGTCTTCTCGATTGCTCCCAAACCGCTCGCGAATCCTAGGCATCTGGGGCCCATCAATGGCTGAGAGTACAGTCTAAGGATGCGTAGACGAAGGGGCGCTGTTGCAAGCGCCATCACAAGGAACCCCCTTGCTAATTGATTGCTAGCAGGGGGGTTCCTTCTGGCTGCATGACAGTTGAGTAGCGTACGCCAGTACTCAATCGGCTCGCTTGGTACCGCGTAAGAGACCGTAGCGGATTAGGCCTCTGTTAAACCCTGTGGTCATCAGTGCGATCGCAGCGGTCCCTCGAATGGTTTCCATCCCCGCCTGCACAATACCCGCCATCACATTCATATCCAGCGCCGAGCGCACCACATCCCACCAAAAAAATTCCACCTGGCGCGACCAGTCCGCCATCGCAACACCATCAAACCCGACCGCTGCCGCCAGATTGCCATAGCTCTTCAAATCAATCACGTAGGGCAAATGATAAAGCTCATATAGCCGGTCCAGGTGCTGCTGCTCGCTCTCTGTCAGTGGACCCGCCAGCGTGTCCGTTGGCCGGTGGCACCAAGTCGCCATCAAAAAAGTACCCCCCGGCTTCAGCACCCGGTAGCACTCCTGCAGGAAAGCCCGCTTATCTGGCATGTGCTCACCGCTCTCCATAGACCATACAAAATCAAACGTGCCTGCCGGAAAAGGCGTTGATAATGCGTTCGTCACTTGAAACTGAACGGCAGGGCCTTCACTAGCGTCAAAATTTTCCCAGGCCTGCAGAGTCACGCCTTTTTCTGCAGCCCGCTCACCGGCCCGCTGAGCCTGCACCGGGCTCAGTGTGATGCCCACCGCCTGCGCATCAAATTTATTCGACAAATAAAGCGTGCTCCCCCCAATCCCACAGCCCACATCCAAAATCGTGTTGGCTGACGTAACGCCCGCCCAAGCCAGCAGCTCTTCTATCAGGTCGATTTGAGCCTGCCTGCGGTCCTTACGATGTTGGCCCGTCAGACCGTAGTAGCCATGGTGCATGTGCTCACCCCAAGTACGCTCCCACAGCGGGGAAGAGGTATCGTAGAAATGCTGAATTCGCTGAGCTAGCGGTTTAGTCGCAGTCATGGCCGAGGGTCCTAATCAATCAGAGGGCATGATCTCACGCCAATCACAATCTGTGGGCGTAGGCTTACCATCTTAGAGCGAGTCTATGAAACCAATAGATTATTTAAGCCTTATTTAGAAAGGCCAGCCTTAGAAAAGTCAATACTCAAAAGCCTACTCCACAAAGATGAGACAAGCGGACGACATGCCCGCAAACCCTCCTCTGTTACTGTCTTTATATCGATTGGAATCGAACTAACCGTTTTTTAACAGGGCTCTTTACAAGGGGCCGCTCACCGAGATGATGACCGTCCCTAGAACCATTTGTATAGGGTTTTTAGCATTAATTACCGTAGGAACGCTGTTCCTGCTCTTGCCCTTCTCCACAGCGAGCGGCGAGTGGAACAATCCCTTGATAGCCTTCTTCACAGCGACTTCAGCCGTCTGTGTCACCGGGCTCATCGTGGTCGATACAGGCACTTATTTTTCATCCTTTGGGCAGGGGGTCGTGCTCACCCTGATTCAGCTAGGCGGACTGGGCTACATGACAGCGACGACCTTGCTACTACTGCTCATTGGCCGTCGACTATGCCTCAAGGACCGCTTGGCCATACAGCAAGCCATGGACACCGCAGAGCTTTCAAACGTAAAAGCTTTGGTGGTTTCCATCATCTCTATGACGTTTATTTTTGAGCTAACGGGCGCGTTCTGTCTACTGCCCATGTTTTCCGAACAGTACGGTATGGGCAGAGGCCTGTGGCTGTCTATTTTTCACAGCATCAGCGCCTTTAACAATGCCGGGTTCAGCCTTTTTTCGAACAGTCTGGTTCAGTATGCCGAAAGGCCTTGGCCCATCGCCGTTATTTCAGCGTTGGTTATCATCGGTGGCATCGGCTATCAGGTGATTATGGAAGGGTTTATGTGGGCGCGCGATCGCCTCTACCAGCGCAAGCAGCGACATGTTTTCTCTCTCCACTTCAAAATTGTCACCAGTACGACGCTGTTCTTACTCGTACTCGGCACCCTCGCCTTTCTACTGATTGAATACGACAATACAGCCACGCTGGCAGGCAAGAGCTTCGGCGTCAAAATGTTGCTAGCCGGGTTTCAGTCAGTCGTTATGCGAACGGCTGGCTTTAATTCGATTGACATTGGCGGCATGGAAACCAGCGCATTGTTTATGGCGATCGCACTCATGTTCGTTGGCGCCAGCCCCGGCAGCACCGGCGGCGGCATCAAAACGACCACCGTTCGTATCCTGCTAATTTGCACCCGAGCAGCCCTCCAGGGCAAAGAAGAAGTCAACTGCTACCAGCGCCAAATCCCGGCCAATCGCGTCCTTAAGGCACTCTCTGTCGTCGTTGCCTCTGCCATTAGCGTGGTCATTATCACCACTTGCCTAGCCCTGAGCGACCCCAGCATTCAGTTCATTGAGCTACTGTTCGAATCCGTTTCCGCCTTTGCCACAGTAGGCCTCTCGACGGGCATCACCGCAAGTCTCTCTGTAATGGGGCAGCTATTCATCATCGTTACCATGTACATTGGCCGAGTAGGCATTCTCTTACTCATGGCCGCCATCCTCGGTGACCCCAGCCCCAGCGTCATCCGCTACCCCGAGGAAGATTTGCTGACAGGTTAGAAAGCGATAGTAAGTCAGTCCCTATCGAAAAACGACGTCAGTCGTCTTGAAGTACCTATTCGCAAGCTGTTATCAGTTCTTCATAAGACTACTTCTACACGACAAAGCCCTCTTGAGCTATTCAGCTCAAGAGGGCTTTGAGTCGTAAAGGGACAGAACTCTCTAGCCCTCAGTAGCCAACTCAGTACTGCCACGACGACGGCCACCGGTCAAACTGTTAAATAGCATGACGCCAACCGCTTTAATCA
>JBCBFY010000168.1:0-8505 GCA_038527325.1 Cyanobacteria bacterium J06614_10 | reverse complement strand
CCTGGAATATCTGATAGGACGTGTTCGTTTGGCCGGCCTGGAGCAAGCGTTCCATAGACGAAAAGTCGCTGAATCATCACTTTTCTACGATGAGGGGGCTAAGGCGTTTCTGGTGTCGAATGGTTATTGTGGGTGCAGCTAGCTCTAGAGTCAGCATGCTGTCTGTCGCAATGTAGCTGTAGCTATCTTAGACTGAACAGCAGACTGACGAATAGCTATGGAGTGTGGAGATGGGTAGAGAACAGGACGCTGCTGAGGCATTAAGGCATATTGCGCTCGATGAATCGCTGAAGGGGTATGTGCTGCAGCATCCCCCTTTGTACAAGACCATTCTTCGGTCGGCGATGCGCTTCATTGGTGGAGAGACTTTGGAGGGTTGCTTGGAGGTTGCGCGGAAAATTAACCAGCAAGGGCATGCGGTTACGATTGACTTTATGGGGGAAAGTACGCGCGATGAGAAGATGGCAGCGGCAGCGACTGAGGAATTTTTGAGGGTTGTAAGCGCGATCGCACAACAAAATCTTCAGTCATCGGTCTCTCTAGACCTCTCTCATATTGGCATGGTGATTGACCCAGAGCTGGGCTACCAAAATGCTGTCGCCATCGCTCAAGCGGCTCAGAAAGCGGGCCTAGAGATGATGATTAGCATGGAAGGCACGGACCGAACCACACTGATCTTAGAGATTTATCAAAGGCTTTGCCAGCAGGTTTCAAACGTGGGTATTACCCTTCAGGCCTACCTTTATAGAACTGGCGAAGACCTGAACCGCGTTTTACAAAGCCCCGGAAAGGTTCGCTTGGTAAAAGGTGCTTACGAAGCGCCTTCGGAGCTGGCCTACGACAGGGGGGCTGACTTGGATGCTGCCTACTGCCGACTGATGGAAACCTTGTTGACGCGTGGAAAGGCTTGCTCTATTGCGACGCATGATCAAGCTATCCTTGACCATGCCCATGAGGTTATTGAACGTCACGCTATTGATGCTCAGAATGTTGAATTTGAGATGCTGAAAGGTGTGACATATGATCGCCTCCAGGCAATGGGTGAGCGGGGGTATGCTACTCGCGTTTATTTGCCCTATGGGAAAGAATGGCATTTGTATTTGTGCAATCGTTTGGCTGAGTATCCACCGAATCTGTATCAAGCGATCGCAGACGCTGCAATATTCTCTTAGATGATGCCTGGAATTTGAGGCATGGCTTCTTTGAGAAGGTCTAGAAAGCGTTGTAGCCTGAGAGGGCGATGTTTGCCCGGTAAGAAGGCTACATGAATTGTTAATTGTGGAGCGCGCCATCGAGGGAGAATATCTACTAGTTTCTGTTGGCTTAGGTCTTGCTCTATAAACCAGCGTGGCATGACAGAAAAGCCTAGCCCCGACAGCGTTGCTTGGCGAACTGCGGAGATGTTGTTTGTTGTCATGCGTACTGATGGGGATACAACAGTTGAGTTTCCCTGTTTGTTCGTTAGTGGGATGCGCGCCCCTTCAAACGGTGATAGGGCAATGCAGGAAAGCTTTGCTAGGTCAGCGGGTGACTTGAGCGTCGGGTGAGACTGCAGTAGCGATGGCGCTGCAACGACCATTCGTTCAACTTGTCCTAGGGGCTCTACTGTCAGCGAAGCGTCGGGCACAGGACCAATTTTTATCCAGCAGTCACAGCCTACCTCTGCGAAGCGAATAGTGTTGTCTTCTAGCTGCCACGAAAGGGAGATGGACGAATACTGCTGTTGAAATTGAATCGCCGTGTCAAGTAGGTAAAGCTGACCCAATGCGATAGGTGCAACAATCTTCAAGTGACCTCTCATCACGTCTTTGGCTTCTAAATGCTTTTCTTCTAGTGCTTCCCATTCGTCTAGCAACTGACGGGCATCTGCTAACAGCTCGGCCCCGGCTGCTGTGAGGGCTAGGTCGTGGGTGGTGCGTCGCATTAGCTGCGATTTGAAGCGAGACTCTAGCTCTGCGAGCTGACGACTGACTGACGGCTGAGAAAGGCCTAATGTGCGTGCTGCCGCGCTGATGCTTCCGGCATCGGCAATCTGTATGAAGGTCTGTAGTAGCGTTAATCGGTCGAGAGATTTGCTCATCTGCTACTCATTCGTTTTATGTATAACTACTATTTTTATCACTCGTCTACCAAATATCAAGCAGCGCTGCCATAGTTAATTCATACGAATGAGGACTACAAAGATGGTTCATACTCAAGCAGACCGAACTCAAACAATTTCGAAAACATTCGCTATTGGCAGTGATTTGACTGTTAACCGTCTTGGCTACGGTGCGATGAGACTGACGGGGCAGCCTAGCAACTTTGGTCCCTATGCTGATTGGGAAGGTGGGAAGGCGCTGCTGCGACGGGCGATTGAGCTTGGGGTGAATTTTATTGATACGGCTGAGGCCTATGGCCCTGGTGATAATGAAAACATCATTACTGATGCGCTGTACCCCTACTCAGAAGATTTGGTGATTGCAACTAAGGGGGGAATTTATAAGCCTGCACCTGGCAATATTCAGGCAGATGCGAGTCCTGAAAATTTGCGACGTGGCGTGGAGGGTAGCTTACGGCGGCTGAAGCGCGATCGCATCGATCTCTATCAGCTGCATCGCCCCGACCCTAAGGTGCCTTTTGCTGAGTCGGTTCAAACGCTAGCAACACTACGACAGGAGGGAAAAATTCGGCATATTGGCCTGTCGAACGTGACGCTAGCACAGTTGAAAGAAGCACAGAGCATTGTTGCGATCGCTTCTGTGCAAAATCGATTTAATCAAGCAGATCAGGCTCAAAGTGAGCTGGTAGACTATACTGCTGAACAAGGCATTGCCTTCATTCCGTATGGGCCCCTGGCCGCACATCCTTTGAAACAGGGTGCTGCTTTGCCTGCGCAAGCCGCCCTGTCTTGGCTGCTGCATCGCTCACCGAATATTGTTGTGATTCCGGGCACGACCTCGATTGCACATTTGGAAGAGAACGTGGCAGTTTGGAATTCTATTACAACGGCGATCAAAGAGACCTAGCCTAAGGTAGCTCCCCTCTGGAGTTGTCTTGTTAGTCACTTGCTATTTAGTTCCGGAGGCGCGTTTATTTTCGGCGGCAAGCTGGGCTGTTTTGAGAATGCGTTTTGCTCTGGTTTCTGGCTTTTTTGCGAGCTTGATCCATCGCAAGATGTCGCGCTTGGCAGAGTCTGGAAACGTTTCGTAGTTTTCGAGGGCGGGTGGGTGTGCTTTGAGCGATTCGATAAGGTCATCTGGTTTAATGAGCGCATCTACATCGTTCAAAAAGTCCCACATGCCGTTTTCTTTTGAGACTTCGACGGCTTTTAGGCCAGCTTCGTGCATTCGGCCTGCGCTTGTGAGCTTGGCGACTCTCTCTTTGTAGGTTTTTGACCAGTGCTGGGTTTTGCGGGGCGATAGCAGCTGCATGGTGCGCTCATTATCTAGCTTCATCCGTCGTCCGTCCATCCAGCCAAAGCATAAGACTTCATCGAGCACTTGCTGGATAGAGACGTATTTGTCGGGGACGTTTTTCTTGTAGGTGACGAGCCAAATGCTTTCGGGCTGGGCGTGGTTGCTTTCAAACCATTGGCGCAGTTCTTGGGTAGATTTGACTTCGACTTTTTCAAGTTCGTCTGCTTTGGGCATCTCATCTCCCTGGTCGATGATGGGTATGGAGTCACTAGCACTGTGACTATCATACAGGTGGCTATGCTTGTACAAGCCTCATTTGTCTATCATGGCTTCTGTGGGTTGGGAGAGGCGACCATCTTCTAGATAGACGATGCGGTCGGCGATGTCGAGAATGCGATTGTCGTGGGTGACGAGGAGAATGGTGCAGTGTTGTTCTTTGGCGAGCGTTTGCATGAGCTCTACGACGTCGCGGCCTGATTTTTTGTCGAGGGCGGCGGTGGGTTCGTCGGCGAGGAGAATTTGAGGATTGCTGACTAGGGCGCGGGCGATCGCAACTCTTTGCTTTTGCCCGCCAGACAAGTTTTCAGGATAGTAGTCGACCCGTTCACTCAACCCTACCTGATTGAGAAGTGCGATCGCCCGTTTATCTAGCGCTGCGGTCTCTACCTCATCGTGCAGCTCTAGCGACATTCTCACATTTTGCTTCGCCGTCAAAAAGCTCATCAGGTTGTGTGCTTGAAAGATATAGCCGATTTGCTTGCGCAGTTTGGTAAGCTCCTGCTTTGTAGCGCCTAAAATTTCACGATCTAAGATCTTTAGACTGCCTGATTGGGCCGAGCGGAGGCCGCCCATCAGCGTTAGCAGGGTTGTTTTGCCTGAGCCAGAAGGCCCAGTCATGATGACAATCTCTCCCGCTTCAATTTCTAGATTGATATCGTACAAGACCTGTTTTTTTAGCTCGCCGCTGCCGAAGCTGTGGTTGAGCTGAGCGACGGAGATAACGGCTTGAGTGCGGGGTGCGTTAGACCGGGAATGGTATGTGGCAGTGTTCATGGAGATGGAGAGATAGCGTTAGGGGGCCGTCTAAAAAATGTCGGCGGGGTCGGCAGAGCGTAGCTTGCCTAGGGCAATGAGGCCAGAACCGCTGCACATCACTAGCGTGAGGAATAGCACAAGCATTGCGCGACCTGTTTTCATGACGACTGGGAGGGCGGTGACGCTGTAGGTGAGCTGGTAGAGCCCGATGGAGAGAAAGAAGCCTGGAATAAAGCCTAAAATTGCTAGCACAAGAATCTCTTGAGCGAGGACTTGAGTGAGGTAGCGATCGCTATATCCCATCGCCTTGAGCGTGGCGTATTCTGGTAGATGATCTGAGACATCGGTATACAAAATTTGATAGACGATTACAGTGCCTACAACAAAGCCAACCACTGCGCCCAAGTTGAAAATAAACCCTGTTCCCCCTTCACTCCAGTATTGTCTTTCTAGCCCGACAAATTCTGATTTGGTTAAAACCACAACGTCTGTTGGTAGGCCTGCCTGCAGCTTGGCTTGGACGCTTTCGACATCGGCCTCTGGCTGCAGCTGAATGACGCCAATATTGACTTGGTTGGCTTGGCGCTCGGGAAATAGGGTGAGAAAGCTGGGGATGTTTGTCACCAGATTGCCTTCGGCGCCGAAGGAGGCTCCCATGGAGAATACGCCGACCGCTCGGAATTGCTTGTCGTTCACTTCGGTAGTGACTTCTCCCTGAGATTGAATGAGTTGTTCAATCGGGCCGAATTTGTCATTGGAGAGCCGATCAAACAACCCTCGGCTGAGCAGCTTGATCTGTTGTTGTTGATTGCTCTCTTGTAGAAAGGTGAAGGCTGGCTGACGCGAATCGACCCCAAAGATTAAAAGCTCTTCATCGCGTCGGTTTTCTGGATTGCGCCAACTGCCTAGCCCAACATAAACCGGACTCACGGCGGCAACGCCTTCGTAGCCCTTTGCCTGGTAAATCCGCTGCCGGGAAAAGCTAGGTAGGTCAATCATCGTTTTGGCTTGGGGATGTGCCAAGACCAAGTCTGCTTCGAGCAGGCGGTGGGGCTGGGTTGCGCTGTCATAGAGCGATTCGAGCATGCCCATTTGAATGAACATTAAAATATCGGCGAACGCGATGCCTGCTAGGGCGACGGCAAGGCGCGTTTTTTGCTTCATGAGCTGGTGCCAGGCCAGCGGCGTTTTGCGGCGAAGGCGTTTTAGCATTAGGGCACCTCGTGGGGAGCGATCGCAACGTCTACCTGGAGATTGGTGAGGCTGGCAACTTGCTGGCTCTCTGCGGGGTCTAGCGCAATTCGAACTTCTACGACGCGGTTGTCGAGGTTGCTGCCAGGCTCATTGCTGAACACGGACTGCCTGCTTACCGCTTGGCCGATGCGTTCGATGGTGCCCTGTATTTCTCCGGTGAAGGCAGGCCCGGTTACTTGGGCGGTTTGCCCGAGCTGCACCTGCTGAATATCCGATTCGTCTACTTCTGCAACAACGACCATTGCTTGCGTTTGGCCGAGTTCGACAATGCCTTGTTCGGCTATCTTTTCGCCGGGGTAGCTGTGAATTTTGATGACTGTTCCATCGAGGGGCGCGCGAATGTCAGCCTGTGAGAGGTTTGTTTTTGCTAAAGACAGCGCTTCTGTCGCCCGGTTTACCTCGGCCTGGGCTACGGCAATATCTTCTGGGCGCACTTCGCTAATTTCGTTCAGGGTGGCTTGGGCAGCGGTAATTTCTGACTGGAGGGTTTGGCGCGATCGCACTCTTTCGGCTTCGGCTTCGGCGACCTGGGCTTGTAGCGTTTCAAGAGCGACCTGCTTTTCGTCTCGCGTAGAGGCCGATACGGCACCCTGCTGATAGAGCTGTGCGAACCGTCGGTATTCTGTTTGGGCGTTTCGCTGCTCGGCCTGCAGGCGAACCAGGGTGGCCGACTGGGCGGAGAGGGCGCCGCTGAGGTCGGCTTCGAGCTGGGCAATGGTGGCTCGCTGGGCTGCGATCGCACCCTCTTTTTCACCGGCGCGGACGAGGGCCAGTGAGCGCTCAGCTGCCTGGAGCTGTGCCTGCGACTCGGCAACCAGCTGGGCCAGACGATCTTTCGAATCCAGCACGGCGATGATCTGCCCAGCTGACACCGTTTCACCCTCTGTGACCAGCAGTTTGGCAATGCGATCGCCCTCTAGGGTCAGCGGCACCGAAAGATTTATCACCGCCGAAGCAGGCTCCAGCCGCCCTAGCGCGACAACCGTGGGCGGCAAGACTGAAACGGCCTCAGGCGATACTGGCTGCTCGTTTAGCGCTGGCATAATTCTGTACAGCGTAACGCCGCCAAACGCGGTCGCAAGCAGCCCAAACCCAACGAGCCAGTTGTTTTTTGACCAGACTTTAATGGCCATATTTAAATAAAAGAGCGAATGTTCATTCTCATAATAATTCATCGTAATTGATTGTCAAGCGCTATGTTAGATTTGCCCGCTGTTTACTGGTTTAGATGGATGACTCAAGTGTTTTATGGCTAGGATTCGAGACGAAGAAAGCTTTCAGAAAAAACGCCTGCAAATTCTCGATGTTGCGGCTCAGTGCTTTATTGAGTCTGGCTTTCACGGTACGGGCATGGCCAAAATTTGTAAGGCTGCTGGCATGAGCCCCGGCGCGCTCTATCGCTACTTTCCTTCGAAAGAGTCGATGATTGAGGCGATTGTGGAGCAGGAGCGGGCAGATGCCGATTTGTTTTTGGCGGACTTGGCTCAGGCTGAAAACAAGGCGAAGGGATTGGCCAAGATGATGGCAGATGGGGTTTTGTTTTTGGCCAAGGCCCGTAGCTACTGTCAGCTGTCGGTGGAGATTTCGGCGGAGGCTGCTCGGAGCGGGGTGGTTGCGCAGCTGCTGGCAGAGACCGATGCGGTGATGATTGAGGCTTTGGTCGCGGCGGTGGAGAAAGGTCAGGCGGCAGGCGATATCGATGGGACGCTGGCGCCCGAAGCGACCACTCATCTGTTGATGATGATGGTGGATGGCTTTGTGGGGCGGCTGGCGATTACGACGGATTGGGACGTGGAGGCGATCGCACGTCAGGTAGAAGTGGCTGTGTTTAAGCTGCTGGCTACGCCGGTGATGTAGGGATAGCCCGAGGATGGGCGGCTCTAAAAGTTGAGCCCTCGGTTTGATAGGGATTGCTGCCCGGCTGGCACAACGTGGCGGTTGACGATGGCTTTGTTGCTTTCTTGCTGGGTGGCCATATCAACTGCGATCGCTGCAATCTGCACATCTAGACAACCCATGGGTACGCGCAGTTCGGTGCTGGTTTCTAGGTCGCCGAGGGCATCGGGTCTGAGGTTGGTCAGGAGCTGCGGTTCGCCGACGAGGGTGCGGCTTTGGCGGTCGATCATCCACAGCTTGATGAAGGGCTTGTAGGCGCTGGGGCGGGTGCGGACGGTGATGGTGACCGTGCCACCTGCAATTAGGTCGCCGACTGGCACGCTGATGACGGGCAGTGCCATCTCGGGTAGATCTTCGGGCTGGGTGGTGGTCCGTGGCGTGAGGTTTTGAGGCTGTGTAAAGGAAGCTGGCGGATTGCTGAATGGGCGAGCTGGACGCTGACTGCGCGAGCCAGGGTCAGATCCGGGAGAGGCAAACCGTCGCCGACGGGCAGGTCGATAGGTCGGGCGCGGGTCGGACGTGACCTTGGACGAGTCAGTCACGGGTGGGGTGGCAGTTGGCCTGTTATCGGTTGGTGCACCCATAGACTGTGCATTAGAAGTCGGTGCGTTAGAAGTCGGTGCGTTAGCAATCGGTGCGTTAGCAATCGGTGCACTGGCAGAGGCGTTGATAGCCGGACTGGCTGGAGGGGCCAAAGTGGGTTCGTCGAAAATGACCACTTCATTGTTGGCTGCGGCGTTGGGAGGTAGGGGCGCTGAGCCCTGTCCTGGGTCTATGCCTGCAGCCTTCATGTTTTGAGATAGCTGCTCTGCTTCTTGCCGACCTTCGTGAGTTAGGTTCGTGAGGCGTTTCCAGAAGTGGTCTTTGAGCTTGAGAGATTTGAAGGCAGCGTTGGCTTCGACCTGCTGTCTGGACTGGCGGT
>JBCBFY010000167.1:0-8521 GCA_038527325.1 Cyanobacteria bacterium J06614_10 | reverse complement strand
GGCCGATAAAGCCCAGCCCACCTGTAACCAAACATACTTTAGCCATGTTTCACGCGGCCTTCCGATAGCACTTTTCAGATGATATCTTCCAGGCGACCTTTCTAATGATAAAAACAGTCCATCAGCTGGCTAAAACCAACAAAACACCGGATGAATAAACAACAGCGCAGAACATCCCCGCCCAGACTGTTGCATCCGCTCATGGGTAGCAACCCACGGACGCTACTTAGGTTATTAGCTCAAAATGGTCTCGGCAATTATCCCCTCCACCTATCGATTGTCTTGGCAGCGGCCTTTCTTCGCTGGCCATTTTCAGCCTATGAGCGCTGGCAGGTCGCAAGCGCTGTCCCGTCGATGTTGGATAAGACAGTCCAGCAGCCCCCCATCTTTATCGTTGGGCACTGGCGCAGTGGCACGACTTTTTTGTACAACGTGCTCAGTCGCTCGCCGCAGTTTGCCTATGTATCACCCCTGTCAACCGGGCTACCTTGGGACTTTCTCACCCTCGGCAAGCTGCTCCGCCCCATCCTAGAAAAAGCCCTGCCAGAAGGTCGCTTCATCGACCAGGTGCCCGTCAATCCTGACTCCCCTCAAGAAGATGAGATTGCGCTGGCGAGTATGCAAACTCTCTCTTTTTATCATGGGCTGTATTTCCCAAAGCGGTTTGCACAGCACTTTCGAGCCGGTATCTTTTTTGAAGGATGCAAGCCCGTTGAGATTGAGCGGTGGGAGCAGGCGATCGCACACTTTTACAAAAAGCTACAGCTCCAAAACCCACAGCAACAGCTCCTCATAAAAAACCCAGTCTACACCGCCCGCATTCAACAGCTGCGCCAGCTATGGCCTACCGCAAAGTTTATCCACATCTACCGCAACCCGTACATCGTCTTTCAATCCACGCTCAACTTTTACCGTAAGCTGTTCCCCGAGATTGCCCTACAGCCCTATCACCAAGTGCCTATCCGCGACATCGTTTTAGAAAGCTATCCCAAAATGTTGTCAGCACTGTTACACGATAGCCAACACCTTCCACCCCAAGACTTTTTCACCCTGCGGTTTGAAACGTTTGAAGCCGATCCGATGGCACAGCTAGAGCAAGTCTACGCTCAGCTGGAGCTAGCAGACTGGGAGCAAGCAAAGCCCATTTTTCAGCGTTACCTAGCCGCGCAAAAGACCTACCAAAAAAATAAATATTCTTTTTCAGAAGACAGCATTCGCGAGGTGACCCAACACTGGCGTCCCTTTATAGAACAGTGGGGCTACCAGCCACCCAACGATTAGCAACTCAACAAACAAACTGCTATCGATTGACCTCGGTAGGTCTCGGCTCTGGTGGCACAAGATATAAACTGATAAACCCAATGACACAGCCTATGCCAGCTGCGATCGCAAGCCCAATCAACAACGTTCTAAAGCTATACAGCACCCTAGGCGCTTCTACTTTCGTCCAGTTCCAAGCCGGGCGATACGTGCGAATCAGCACAGCTTCGAGCGCACTCAGCTGAGACTTCTCTACACAGATCCAAGCGAGCTTAGGATTCTTGAGGCGAGTCGCTTGCTCGTAGCGGTGATGCCCACTACGCCACCGCCTGTTCAAGTTGTTCGACCGACCTATGTACATCACGCTGTCTTTGCTCAACACGGCATAGATGCCGCTGGATTTTGGCAAGAGCGCTTTGCGATCTTCCAGCCGACAGCTGCGCCACTGTGAGATGTGCCTAACTTTCATCGTTTCAAATGCACAGCTTCCTAATGGCTGATGCGGCATTAGCTAGGTCGCTGTAGCATGAAAACTGCAATGTCCAACCCAGCGCAAACCTGCCCTCTACATTGCCAGGAAGACAGGTTTAACACTTTTTCAGTAGTACTTTAATACTACTGACAGACGGTTAGCAACTAGGCACGGAGATTCCCCACCATGCAAACTCTCAAACTCTTCTCTGGGCAAACCATTCCCATCCTCGGCATGGGCACTTGGAAAATGGGCGAAAAATCTGAGACCTTTCAGGCGGAGGTCGCTGCGCTACAGCACGGTATGGACCTCGGACTCACGCTAATCGACACTGCCGAAATGTATGGAGAGGGCGGCGCGGAAAAAGTCGTGGCCCAGGCGATCGCAAACCGACGGGAAAAGAGTTTCATTGTCAGCAAGGTCTATCCTCACAATGCCTCCAAGGCAGGGGCGATCGCAGCCTGCGAACGAAGCCTAAAAAGACTCAATACAGACTACATTGACCTCTACCTGCTCCACTGGCGCGGCGCTGAACCCCTGTCTGAAACACTAGAAGCCTTTCAGCAGCTACAGCAGGCCGGAAAAATTCGCGACTACGGCGTCAGCAACTTCGATACCGATGACATGGAAGAAGCCATGCAGCTAGACGGCGGGCAGGCGATCGCTACCAATCAAGTTCTCTACAATCTCACCCGGCGAGGCATAGAGCAAACCCTCCTACCCTGGTGCCAGCGACAAAACATCCCCATCATGGCCTACTCTCCTATCGAGCAAGGGCGCATGCTTAACAACAGCGCACTCATCTCGATGGCCCAAGCACGAAAAGTCACCGCCGCGCAAATTGCGATCGCCTGGCTGCTCCACCAAGACAATGTGATCGTCATTCCCAAAGCGAGCAATACCGACCACATTGAGGAAAACTACGCTGCGCTCAACCTCAAACTCAGCCAGGAAGAACTCAGCGCCCTCGACCAAGCCTTTCCACCCCCCAAAACACCTATCCCCCTCCAAATGATCTAGTCCGTCATGCGCGTCGTCACACCATACAGAGCAGAGGCTGTAGCCACTAAACCATTCTCCAAAAATAAGTGATACGCTTATCGGTATTGACGCTAAATGCCAGCATCAGCACCGGTATTCGGGTAAAACATAACTGTGCTCATCTTGGTAAAAGCTCTTTGTATAAGATTTTTGAATGTCCATCCTTTAGAGAGACGCTGTCTCGCCGTCTTGCACCGATAATCATGAGTGATTCTGACACCCACCATTTGCCTATCATTGGCTGGCGAGAGAGGGTTTCGCTTCCAGAGTTAAATGTGAAGAGCGTCAAGGCAAAAATTGACACCGGCGCTCGTTCTTCTGCACTCCATGCGCTCAATATCGAAGTAGTTGAACAAGCAGGTCAGTCCTTTGTGCGATTTCGCGTGCATGCCTCCCAGCGCGATCGCAAGAAAATTGTCCCGGTCGAAGCCAAACTTTTAGAAATGAGAGAAGTCCGCAACTCCGGGGGGAAGTCAGAGCGCCGTCCGGTTATCGAAACGATGGTTTCTGTAGGCGGTCAGCAGTGGCCAATCGAACTCACCCTAACCAATCGAGGCGTCATGGGCTTTCCCATGCTGCTTGGCAGGCAAGCCGTACGTCGGCGCTTCCTCGTCGACTCTGGCAAATCTTACCTGCAAAGCGCCCTGCCTACCCGCAAGCTCAAAAATCGCAAAAAAGCAAAACATGAAAATAGCAATCTTGTCGAGGAACTCCTCTCTATATTCGACACATCGGCTTAAGGAGGCCGGTGAAGCACGCGGCCACGAAATGCTCGTGATTGACTATCTTCGCTGCTACATGAACATCACCCCGCACAATCCCCAGGTGCTCTACCAGGGTGACCTGCTAGAAGACGTAGATGCCATCATCCCTCGCATCGGCGCTTCCAACACGTTCTATGGCACTGCGGTCGTTCGCCAGTTTGAAATGATGGACGTATTTTCTGCAAATGGGTCTCAGGCCATCTCCCGCTCCCGCGACAAGCTGCGTTGCCTCCAGCTCCTGTCTAAGCAGGGCATCGGCCTACCCGTCACCGGGTTCGCCCACTCCACCAAAGACATTTCCGGCCTGATCAACATCGTCAACGGTGCGCCGCTGGTGATCAAGCTGTTGGAAGGGACCCAGGGGATCGGCGTTGTGCTAGCAGAGACCCACCAGGCGGCAACATCAGTCATAGAAGCCTTTCGGGGGCTCAATGCCAATATTTTGGTGCAAGAATTTATCGCTGAGGCCAAGGGGTCTGATCTGCGCTGCTTTGTGGTGGGAGACAAAGTCATTGCTGCGATGAAGCGGCAGGGTGCGCCCGGCGAATTTCGATCAAACCTTCACCGAGGCGGCAATGCCAAAAAAGTACGCCTAAGCCCTGAAGAACGCAGCACCGCCGTCAAGGCAGCCAAAATTATGGGGCTAAAAATGGCCGGGGTTGACCTGCTGCAGTCGGAGCATGGTCCGGTCGTGATGGAGGTCAATTCGTCACCCGGCATCGAAGGCATCGAAAAAGCAACCGACATCGACGTGGCCGGCAAGATGATCGAGTACTTAGAAAAAAATGTGGGCAAGAAAAGCAATAGCCGCATTCAGCACTAATCTCAAACGCGACTCAGACACGGTGTAAAATAAGACACCTCACGCGTTCATCAACTGGGCGAAGCGCAAACCTTATGAAGCGCCTAAACATAGCTGCCACCATCGCATTGAGTAGCTGCCTGTTCATCGCTAGCAGTGGGCAAGCGTCCGAGGCCACCGTCGAAGCCGTTGTTGCCCATCTCGAAGGTGTGATGGATACCACTGAGCAGGCAAATCACAGCGATGACTTCGTCGGTGTGCAAATGACGACCTGTCGGGTTGAGGTGACAGAGCCTGAAACGACAGCAACCGAGACCGGCGGCGTATATCTCTATCAAGAGCAGGCCCTCGTCGAGTCTTTGGCATCACCCTATCGGCAGCGCTTTTTACATATTGTCCCCGGTGACAATTACCGCATAGCGTCGCACAGCTTCAAGCCCGATTCACCCGAGGCACTAGTGGGGCTTTGCGAACAGCCCAGTCCGCGGGCTATCTCTGCAGCGGATATGGGAGAGCAAGTGTGCACTGTGTCGCTACGAGCGTCTGCCGTGGGCGGGTTTGTGGGGAGTACGCCTCTGGGTGGCTGTGTTGCTAGCGTCCGCGGTGCGGTCAGTATTACCAATGTGGTCGTGCTGCATGAAGATGGAATGGATACTTGGGATCGCGGATTTGATGCGGCGGGCACACAGGTGTGGGGCGCTGATAGCACGCCCTATCAGTACCGTTGGCAATCGGAATAATAGTCCAACTAGAGCACCACAGCAACAGCGAGATTAAACAACAACCCTGACGTCATCGTTAGTTTGTCGGTTGGGCTGGGAATTCTATCAACCAATATTGATGCTTTCAGTTCTCTGAATGCTTCTTTCAGTTTGAAAGTAACGGCTAAACGTTACGGCTTCAATGGTTTGAGCGAAGGTCCTTCAGCCTGGCAACAACACATGACAACCTACAGAACAGACAAGACGAGTCGGGTCATTCTATCGCTCTTTGTCGCTTACGCAGCGGCGTATGGGTTTGCGCGGAATAAGACCTTGCGGGCTGTGGGCTCCATCGAGAGTGGCCAGCAAAGGCTCTACATCACCAAAGACGACCACGCACCGGGCGAAGGCTGGGAATATAAGCTATTTTGGCCTGCCATCAAGCTGGAAGAAACGGTCAGAAATCTCAAGCACGATTTTTAGTTCTCTCTTTCGTTCCTTCTGTTGTTCTTGAGTTTCGTTTATGACGGTGCCTACCTTCTATCTGGCCAATGCGGGCGTTCCGCTGTTTTCCCAAGGTGTTTTTTACCAGACGCTACTCCTCATTCCCATCATCGCAATTGAAGCCTACGTCCATCGTCAGGTGATGGGCATCAAGCTGGGGAGGGCCGTTTGGGTGTCGGTTAGCGCCAACGTGATTTCTACCCTAGGTGGGATTGTAATTATTTTGCCGTTGGGGGCGCTCCTAGGTCACCTGTTGCTCGGCACAACGGTACCTGTGTCGCCAGGCGCTTTTCCCATGGTGCCGCTAGAAATTGCAATCTCTCTGTTGCCCCTGTTCGTCTTCACCGTTTTGCTAGAGCGCTTCATTGGCGTATTTAGCCTGCACAAGGTAGTGCGCAAGCGGGTGCGGCGTTCCTTCTTACTCTCCAACGGACTAACTTATTTGATACTAGAAGGATTTGCGATCGCACTCCTCCTCAAAGGCTTCGCACAAAGCCTGGTCTAAAGCCTGGTCTAAAGCCTGTTCTAAAGCCTGGTCTAAAGCACCGTATCTTTCTCTGCTTGCTCTCTTTTGTGCACTTGCCAAAAGGCAAAACAGCTCTGAGCCCCTACGATAAACGCCGTCGTGCACAGCGTGGCCATACCAGCACCCAAAGCACCCGCCGCAGAAATAAACACCAAAAGACAGGGCAAATAGATCACAAAGATCGCCACCAGATTCACCCGAAAGCTCAGGCCGGGCCTACCGACAGCGTAGAGCACCGGCTCTAGCGCGCAGCTAGCCAGCGTCAGCGTACCCGCCAAAATCAACAGAATGTAGGTCCCGTAGGCAGGCACAAATTCCGGGCCAAAAGCATACCGCAACGCCACCCGGCCAAAGGTAATGCCGATGGCCGTCATCCCCAAACCCACCACAAGGCCAAGGCCTAACGTTCGTAGCGCGATCGCTTTGAAAGTTTGCCAATTTTGCACGCTGCTCAGTCTGCTCAGCTCTGGATACAGCGATTCAGACAGCAGCGCCGCCAAATCTTTGTAGGGCGTGTAGAGTTCGTAGGCAATGCGAAAGAGGCCAGCGGCAGCGGGGGTTGCGATCGCACCCACCAGCAAAGGACTCGCCTGCCGCATCGCCAAAGGCAACGAAGCATCAAAATTCGCAATCAGGCAAAACTTCAGCAGCCCCCGATGAATGGGACCTAGCTGAATGGGCTTTAGCAACGAGAATGGTTTGTCAGAATCCCCCCGCAGCAGCCCTCTCCGCTGAGCCGCACTCCAGCCAGCCACAATCAAATAAACATGCCCCACCCCATAGCTCACCCCCCAAGCCAGCAAATAACTCCAAAACGGCCCCTCCAGCCAAACCACCACAGCTGTCCCCAAAAGCCACAGCAGCGAAATCAGCGCCGTCTTGAAAGCGATCAGATCAAACCGGTCGAACAGTCGCAACAGCCCCGTCGGCGTCGCCACAACAGAAAACACAATCAAACCGCTGCAGAGCTGCACCAGCCTCACCCTCTCTGCATCCCACCCCACATAGGGCGCCAGATACGGCGCCAGCAACACAGCCACCCCTACCCCCACCACACTTCCCAGCACATCCAGCAGTGTCGTCACCTTCAGCAACTGCTGAAACCCAGCAACATCCTCCGCTTCCAAGCAGATAGCCCCATAGCGAATCACCGCCTGCCAAGACTGAAACGTCGTCAGCCCATCCACAATTTCAACATAGGTCTGAATCAGAATCAGCGTGCCAAATCCTTCCACGCCAAGGCTGTGCGTAGCCAGGCTCAAATAGCCCAAGCCAGCAAAGCCCGTCACCAGCCGCGCCAACAACAGCCAGCTCGTATTCCTCAGCATCCGCCGAAAAAGGCCACCCACCGGCTTCGGCTGAAACAGTTGGCAAAAATGCTGACAGACCCCAGAAATCCAGTTGCTCAGCAGCTGACCTCACAAGGAAAAACACGCCCTCGACCGGTTTTAGAATTGTCCGCGCTCAGGCGTCACACAGCTTAGCGGTTGGTAGGGTAGCACTGCAAGACGGTACATCTACGTCACCTAGCCGCTGCAGACTCTCGCAGAGTCGTAGCCAACCCTGCAGAGTCTCAACCCACAAAATGGCGTATGAAAACGGTCTCCTCTCATTTTTCCAAGCGGTCCTTTTCCAAACGATTCCTTTATGTTGGGCTCTCCGTCGCCTTGCTGACGGCGACTGCGGGCGGTCCTGCTCTGAAGCAAGCCTCCCACCTCAATCTGATACCCCATGTAGGCATTGCCCAGGCACAAGCCAGCGAACCGGTAAACTGGGCCGCCCTCGAAGAAAATCTACTCGTAGAACACAACCGGGTCAGGCAAGACCCTCAGAGCTACATTCCCCTGTTGGAAAGCTATCGCGCCAGCATGGACGCAGAAGGTAACCTGCCCAACGGCTGCGGAGAAAACTGCACAGTCATCACCCAGGAAGGCCAAGCGGCTGTCGATGAAGCGATCGCAGTCCTCCAAACGCAAACGCCCGTAGGTCCGCTCACCGCCTCAGCCCCCATCACCCAGGCAGCCAAGTCCCACGCCCAAGACCAAAGCAGCGGCGCCGTGGGGCATCGCAGCACCGATGGCAGTAGCTTTGCCCAGCGGCTCAGCCGGTTCGGGGTAGAAAATGTTGCGATCGCCGAAAACATCACCTACGGCCCCTCAACTGCCCAAGAAGTCGTCATGAGCCTCATCGTAGATGACGGCGTCGCGGGTCGCGGCCACCGGACAACGCTTTTTTCACCAGAATGGACCCTTGCAGGCATCGGCTGCAACGAGCACGCCACCTTCGAAATCGTGTGCGTCGTCAACTACGCCGAACGCTGAGGCCGTTCTAGAGCATCGTCAAACGTTCTAGCATCTGAACAATAGCTGAGAACAGCGGACGCTTTTCAGGGTCTTCGTTCAAACATGCCTGCTGAAGCTGACGTAGCGCCTCCAGCGTATCGCCCTCAGC
>JBCBFY010000166.1:0-8555 GCA_038527325.1 Cyanobacteria bacterium J06614_10 | reverse complement strand
GCAATATCTCACTCCCATAAATATCGCTCTTCCCGGTGTAGTCATGCACCTTTCCCGTCCGCTCATCAGCTACCTGCTCGCCCGAACGATACGCAGCCGCAGCCGTCGCACTTCTCCCAGCGCTGCGACCGATGACCTGCATTCGCATACTGAAGATTGCCATAGTCTGCGGGTGCGTCTTCTCCAAGGGGTCTAGGGGCTTCGCCCCAGCGCACAGCGTTGCTTGCAACGTATAAGTGCGCCCTTCCGTTCTGGGAGAACGACGGGATGGGGCGCTGATGGGACAACCTATGCGCTGTTCTCACGGAACGGGGCTACCACAAGGTAGCCAGCCGATGTACTGAGCTATGAGCCGTTACATTTTGTGTGCGCCTTCGAGATGACGGACACCACACCAGAACATCAGCTCTATACTTCGGTGTGACTTGGATCACTCTATCGCTTCCATTGAAAGGTGGCACTCATGGCTACAAAACTTCAAAGACTGCTTGAGAAAGAAGCTCAGCTCAAGGCCCAGATCCAGCAGGCGAAGGCGGCTGAACGAACGCTGGAGAAGAAACGCGATACTCGTCGCAAGATTCTCATCGGCGCGGCGGTGATGGCTCGGGTGAAAAGTGGGGAGTGGCCAGAGGCTGACCTGCGGATGATGATGGATGGCTTTCTGACCAGGCCCAATGAGCGAGATCTCTTTGACTTGGACACTGCCGATAGTGACAAGGCAGGTCAGGAAGCTACGCAGAAGGCTAAGAAAACTGCACAGGGAAAAACGCTATCTACCAAGAAACAGACTCACAACAAGCTGCCTGAGTCAGCTCCTGGGTCTGGGTTCGATGATGACCAGTTTGACCTTTAGTCATTTCAATTTTTCGGGGTTTCATCAATGGCAAATATTCATCTCTTTGGTGGTGAGAAGGGTGGTGTAGGTAAGTCGTTTGTCTGTAGGACGGCGATTGCTTATCACTTGGAACATGGGCTTGATTTTGTACCGTTCGATTCGGATAGATCTAATGCCGATGTGCTGCGTATCTATGGTGAGCAGGCGGGCGTCAAGCAAGCTATTTTTTCTGAGGCGGAACGTTTTGATGATGCGGCTAATGGCATCTTTAATTCGGCACTCGATGGGCATCAGGTATTGGTCAATCTTCCGGCTCAGGCAATGCCTGCGCTAACGCTTTGGATTAATGACAATGAGCTGTTTGAGGTGGCAGGTGAGGCGGACGTTTCTTTTGTGAGTTGGTTTGTATCGGATTGCGGGTTGGATTCGCTCAAGCTGTTTGAGCAGATGCTCGATACGTTTGGCGATCAGGTGCAGCATGTCTTTGTGGCGAACTATGGCATGACGGAGCGCTGGGAGCGGCTGCGCGAGGACAAGCGGTTGATGAATCGGATGCGGAAGATGGGGGTGAAGCTGGTTAAGTTTCCGAAGTTTGTGGGTCGCGCTGACAGGGACAAGATTGATGAGCGCTCGTTGACTTTTGAGGCGGCTAAACAAGCAGATGATTTCGGAGCGATCGGGCGGCAGCGGGTGAAGTCATTTTTGCGTAAGTCGTTTGAGCAGTTTGACGCGGCGGGGGTGTTTGCTGATGGCCAGTAGCCGACGGAATCGGAGCAAGCAGGAGATGGAGCAGCAGCCGGTTAAGCGGCACTCGTCTTTTGAGGAAATTCTCAACGACAAACCGAAGAATATGTCGATGCTCGATAGGGCACTTGAGGGCGCTTCGGTTGAGCAGAAGGCTAGGGTCAGGGGTGTCCTTTTAGCGTTTGATGTCAGGGAAGACCATGAGTTCTATATGCTCTTTGTCGCCTTTGGCTATCTGACGATTTTGGTGGAGGAAGCGCCTGAGAATTGGCGCGCTTTATTTGATGAGTTTGAGAGGAAGTTAGACCAATGGAGCGACCAGAATCTCAGAACCTTGGCGGCGATTCAGCAGCAGGGGCAAGAAACCGAGCGCATGAGTCAAAGCTTTCTGAGGCTGACCGACTCACTCAAGCAATCGAACGGCAAAACCAGCGAACTGCAAGCAACCTTGAAGGAGCTGGGCAGAACCTTGAACAGATTGAGCGCCAATTTGAGCGAGGTCAGGGGGGAATCGAAAACGACCCTCAGCAAGACCGAGGCGCTCAGCACGAGGTTCAACCGGACAGAGCGCGAACTCAAGGACATGGCAAGTCGCGTGGACTGGACTTGGAATATTAACTGGGGTCTAACGGTCAGCGTGGTGTTGCTGTGTTTTCTGTTTGGCTGGACGTTGTGGCGGCAGCAGCAGGTAATTGCTGAGCAAAATCAGCGGCTGGAATGGTTACTACTGAAGGCGAATCGGGAGGAGTGCTGGAACGGGATTAAGCCTGCCGATGATCCGCTTTGTCAACAGCTATTGGAGTAGGCAGAAATTGAGGGCCAGAACGCTCGGCGCTAGCCAGCTTCCAGGGGGAACGGTGGTGAGGTATTGGCTGGGATAGTGATGATTTGGCGTTCCCCCTGGAAGGGCTAAAAGCTTAGCGAGATGTCGCCCGTCAAGGGGTGCGCTTCGCCGATAAAAACTCATAGAAGCGCTCCCGTTTTGAGGAAGATGATTTCAGTTTTTATCGCCCCTGGACTTGGCACAGTAGGCGGTGGTGGATCTGTGCTGCTGGCCGGGAGCTGCGTTAGGGATAGGAGCGGAATTGAGTATGGTTCTGAAGCGTTAGCTGAGCTTTGTCGGTGGGGGTTCGCAGCGGATGCGGAGAAACACCAGCGGCTTAGCGAATCTCGCTGAATGGCCTGCTCAATTGGTAGCGGATAGCCCGCCCCGTAGGGGAACGCCCAACAACCGCTGACAATTAGTCAGACCAGCCGCAACAGTCAACGCAGAAATATCACCACCGACACGACTGAAAAACAGATTAAAAACATCGGCAAATAGGCGCTACTGAAGGGTCTAGCGCATACCGACTAGGAGAACACAGAGGGCAGCGGAGCCGCTGCCCTCTGTTTCTTAGGTTTCGGGTATCGCTTTACCGAGGGTGGTGGGTGGGGAAAGCAGGCAACACGCCCCAGACAAATGCCGCTGAGGGCGTTCAATACGGGGGCGGCACTGACAATCACAATCCGAAATCATGTTGTAATTCATGGCAGATATTACGACATACCAACATCGGGATAGGTAGCTGCGGCCCTTTAATCAGTATGTCGTAATTCATAGTCATTTTTTACAACTCAATAAACAATGGCGGCAAGATGGCGTTGTCGTAGGATTAGCCGATTTATTTACGACAACCCTCAGTACTCTTGCTGGCTACAAGCCGCCTAAGTATTTGAAATCTCGCTGGTCGCTGCCTAGCCATGAGATCGCCTGCGTCTGGGCGAGATAGTCAAATAGCTCGCTGAGGGCGGATTGGGTGATGCCTTGCTCGCGCAGCAGGCGGCTGTTTTCTCGAATGCGCTTCACGGATGAGATGGTGCCGGGTTGCAGACTGGATAAGCGCTTCTGTACTTCGCTGATTTGCTCTACGCTCAGACCAAAGCGGGTAGGTTCTCTCGAAGGTTCTGGTGCGTCTACCGACAGCAAGCGCTCCAGGTCGGCTCTGATATCTGGCTGTGGGTTTGCTTCCGGCGCTGGTGGCTCCTGTCGCTCCTGACTGGAAAATGAGCGAGTGTCTCGGTCAAAGCCTGAGAGGTTTGGCAGCTGCGGCATAGATTGCCAGCAGTCGTTCACGTAGTCATAGACAGCGCGGCCACATTCGGAGAGATCGCACATCTGCATCACGGCTTTTTTGCCTTCCTCCGGCAGTGGCACAAACTTAGTGCCGAGTAGCGCATTAGCGGCGCGGCGGTCGTGGTTGCTAACAATGGCGATGGGCTTGAACAATGAGCGGATACCAGCCGTTACACCCAGGTCTTTGGCGTTGCTTACCTGCCCGATTTCCCAGATGTAGTTCTGCAAGCTATCGCCCATTGAGGACAGGCCGATCTTGTACTGGATGTAGTCTTCAAAGCTTTCTTTCTCGGTGGTCTGCCACACCTTGTAGAGATAGGTCACCTCATCAAATATCAGCAGCTTCGGGCCGTCTACGGCTTTGAAGTCTTCTAAGCAGCCGTTGATCCAAGAGACGATGTTAAGCGGGCTTTCATCCAGGCCTTGGATGGAGCGGATGTCGTTAGCTACGCCTTGCCAGTAACCTGCCTCTTTCTCGTCGCCTTTGCCTTCCATCACAAAGATGTGCAGATGCGGGTGATGCTGTCGCACGAGGCGCAGCAGGTTAGAGACAAACATGCCTTTACCAGCGCCGGGAACGCCCACAACGGTCATACTAACCAAGCGCTGAGCGATGTGCTGCATCGTGCCGGTGAAGTTGTTTTTGGGTTGGGCAGCTGCAACTGTTGTTGTTGCTGTCGTGCGCCCATCAGATAGTTGCGGCTGTTGTTGTTCTTCTGAGGTGTTTTGCTCTTGTTGTTTTTGGGGTTGCGCTGCGGTAACGGCGGCATCAAAGGCGGCGCGGTCTGCGGCTGGGGTTTGTGCTGGTTGTGGAGCCGCTGGGGAAAGCGCCTGCTGGAGTTCGGGCGGTAGGGATTTATCTAGTTCGTAGCCGTGGCGTAGCAGGTTCGTTTCTGCAACTTTGTTCTTAGCTTCGGTATCGGCATACAGGCGCAGCTGTCTGTCACGTTCTTTCTGCTGCTTGGATTCGTCGATGTCGTCCTGTAACTCGTCTAGCTCGTGGGCAGAGACAGCGACCATGCCCGCACTGGCAAGAGTCAGCATTAGGGTTAGGCGGGCGGGGGCGTTCTTGGCAATGGGAATAAAGGTCAGGGCAAAGCCAATAACCATAGCGCCATAGCAGGCGGTGGCCCTGGCCGGGAAGACGTAGCGGAGCGCGGTGGCGACTCTGCCCAGTAAAAAGCAGAAGATGGCTCGGTTGCGATCACTGTTGAGGTCAGCATCCAGCAGCCGCATCAGGGGATTACCTACAGGATTTCCAGACACGTCCAAAGCCCTCCGACGACAAACAGCAGCACAATCGCGGTGCTTTCAATGGCATCCACACCCAGCAGGTTGAAGTTAAGCACTCCGGCCCAGCGCTTGCCCTGGAGAACACCTTTGATACAAACCAACAGGAAAGCGAAGTACAGCAGCGCCAGGACACCCAGCGCCCCCACCGCGATCCACGTCTGCGGCCAAATAACAGCCAGCTGCACCAGGGCGCTACCAGCAAAGCCCGCTAGGGAGTAGTACCCAAACTTTGACGCTAGGCGATGGCTCATGACATTAGCTCACTAACTTGATGGAGTTCTGGGTTGTGGGGTTGCTGCTACCGCTAAGCGATAGTGCGCCTTCGTGGGTGCCACCGGCGGCGAGATTTGTGACTCGTCTGAGTCCTTCCTGTAGCTGTCGGCGGTAGGCGGCAAAGCCGACGTTCTCTTTCTCGATGCCTGCGGCTAAACCAATACCGGCTTTGGCTCGCACAACGTTGAGTTTGTGCTGGAGTTCTTGGAACTCCTTGAAGGCTTCTTCTCGGGCGATTTCGTTCTTAGCGGCGAGTTCGATTAGCTTCTTCATTCGCTTGACGAGTTCGGTGTCAATCTTCAGCAGGGCGATCGCACTATCGGCGGCGCGAATACCTTGCGATCTCTTTTCGGCTTCGGCAGTCATCTGGTCAATAAACTGATCGGCGCTGGCTTCATCAAAGCTCAGCCAGTCGGTCGGCAGTTTGACGCCGGGGGGCAGCTGGAGATTTTCTAGGTTGCTCGGGTTGAAATTATCGTCGGTCAGTCGGCTTTTGGTTTGAATCTGGTTTTCTAGACGTTTGGCGAGTAGAAAGGCCATAGGGCTTGTTCTCCTGAGTGGTTACGGATACGGATGCAGGCGGTATTCAAGTTGGTTCAGCCGTTCGTGGAAGCTAAAAGCTTTGTCTACGTCGAGGGCAATCGCACTGCCTGCACACAGCAAAATGCCAAACAGCAGAACGTGGGTCAGAGTGATGCGCGATTGCTTCAGTCGTTCGATACTTTGCTGCTGTTGGCCGTCGCTGTTGCGCAGGAAGGCAAGGGCATTCTGGTGAGCTTCAAGTTGACTTTCAACATTGCGCAACTGGTCACCCAGATCGCCTAACTGCTGGCTGTGCAGATCGTCGGCGTTCGATAATCGCTCTACCTGGGTGACAACATTTCTGAGCGCATCTTTGAGCTTGTTGAGACGGCGATCATTGTGCTCAAAGCCATCACTCAGAGCTTCGACCAGTGTGGCAAGATGAGTGACCTTGACTCTGACTTTGGCTTGCTCTTCGGTCAGCTCTGATAGCTCGGCCAATTCACTCAGGCTGATTTCTCTGGGTGCTGTCTCTGCCGAGGGCGCGGGTTGAGTCGTAGCGCGGCCAATGCCACCGCCAAACAGCTCTTGATTGAGGTCGCGTCTATTCGTCATCGAACCAACCTCCTACCGTTTGACTGATGGCAGCGCTGCGGTCTTTAGCATCCAGTAGCGGGTCTAGCCAGCGGGCAGCTCGCCAGCCTGTGTAGGTACCGCTGCCAAACATGACAGCACTCAAACTAAAAAGCAGTAGAAAGCGGATAAACATGACGGTTTCTCCGGAAATGATGTCCGCGTACAGGCGCGAACAATGCGGTGTAGACGTTATCTGATGGGCATCTCAGCCGAGGACATCGAAACGGGCCGAGGACATCGGGAGGACGGGCGCGAACAGGCCGAGGACAGCCCGAGGACAGTGACAAGCAGGTTGATAGAAAGCAGGATGCAGGCAAGCGCTATCAATAAAGCAGACGCCTTCTGCCAAACGGTTGGCGCTAGGGTGACTCGGACGCTGGGCAGCTCTCGGGCAGTGCCGTACTCGTCGAACCAGACGTTGAGAGTAGACGGATCGGCTGCGGCTTCGAGACTGAGAGCTGTTGGCGCAGCTGTGAGAAAGGGCTGGTTGCTTTCGCGGCCCCCTCGTTGTAGCCCCGAAGGAAGGCGCTAAAGGCTTGCTGGTTAACGTATTCGGCGGCCTGTTGGCCAATGGCGTAAGCATCGGCACTAACATCGCTAGCAAGCTGCTTAGTAACAGCGACGACTTCGGACTGAACGGCGCTGGCGGTAGTCAGCGTAGGATTTTCAGATTGCTGAGTCTTTGATGGTTGGGTCGCTTTGCGGGGGTCTTTATTGGGCATAGCCATACTCCTGATTGAGAAATTGGGCGGTGGTGATGCCTTGAGCGAGGGCTTCAAGGTAGCGACCGAGCAGGCGCACATCTTCAAGGCTGTAGCAACCGCTCTCGTCGGGATGAATGCCGATGCGGTTGCGCCAAGTGCGTAGGGTGCCGGTCTTGATGGACTCACCGCGCACCATTGCCGCAAATTGACGCAGTTGAAACGGGGTGATCAAATCACTGGCGCTATCGCTCAAGACTTCGACCTGACTGACATCGAAGGGGCTTGGAACGCAGATGAAACGCATCGTTACGGACACAACAGTTGCTCTCCTCATGGCATCAATAACGGGATCTCACTGCAACGTTTCAGAAACTACCGGTGCGTTACATGAAACGCTCAGCGGCATAGTTCAAATGTTGCGGTTTGTGATCGTTAAGTTGATGCTAGCATATCAGAAGCGCATTCAAAGCATATTCAGATGTCATCAAAAGCGCATATGTGCTTTAAAGCCCATCTGAAGTAGTATTGAGGCGAATTTCAATGACCTTCCAAATGCCTAAAAGAGTCACCGTCACTTTGGCCGATACCGTGGCCGATAAGTTACAGCGCTGGTCTGATGCTAGAGGTCAGGCAATCGCAACAGTGGCTGGTATAGCAATTGAGCTGGCTCTGAATGAGGCAGAAAACAAGGGCGAAATTCCCTCCAAGGAGGCAACCGTAACAACAGAAAAGGAGAAATAGAGAGACTATCTAAGAAATTCTCGAAAGCACTAAAAAACGGCCTAAACACAAGGTTCAGACCGTCTTTCAGTTGATGTAAATCCTGTAGCCTTCAAAATCTAATAACTGTGATTTCTTGGCGGGAATAGCAGTTATTGATTCTTCACCGAAGCGCTAACAGGGCTTGGAGGCGTGCGGGCATCCGTACGTTGATTTCATGGTACCCGATTTTCACGGATTGCGTAAGCAGTCCCGCGATCGCACCTCTTCGCGATCTTTAAAACCCTCTGATCGTAAGGGTTTTGACAATCTAAAAAGTTCTCAACAATTTACTAAGCAATCTGCCTCAAAGCCTTCTGGTGAGGTGGATCACGACTTCTTTGCACTCTGGACGACATGCCCCAGCTGGTCACCCATTCTCAAGAAAAAGGACGGCTGGATTACGATCATCAATCCGTCCGGTAAGAAGGTGCCGTTGGTGCTCGGTTCAATTGAGTCACACTATCGACGTGACTACATCATCGGTAAGCGCTTCGGCAAGCTCACCAACTATCTGATGATTGATGTCGATATCAACAGCCCTTTCCATCCCAGGAACGGCGGTATCGACAAGATTCTGACGGCCATGGAAGCGCTCGGCCTCTGCCGATACCTACTGATACGCTCTAGCGCCTCTGGGGGCCTTCATATCTACTTCCCGTTGGCGGAGCCT
>JBCBFY010000165.1:0-8596 GCA_038527325.1 Cyanobacteria bacterium J06614_10 | reverse complement strand
TATATTTTTGAAGTTGAGTGACGGAAACGAATACGATGTCTCTCGTTCTTTCTCTTTGTTTCCCACTCGACACGAATTAGGTAAGGTTGCTCAAATCCTCAAGCATTTGGGACAAAAGGTAAGAGATTAAACCTTTGCAGGGGATTGAGTGATGAGCGGCTTTGATCTGCTTGTAGAAGCGAGCAAAGCGTGTCCTTTGTCCCCATTTAGCGCTCTTATTCTGAGACGGCCATTGCTTCTTCTTTCATATCGTCTGCTTTTTCGGCGACAGGTTCGGGCTCGGGGGGCTTTATACCAAACTTTAGCTCACTTGCCTTTTTGTTGATGTCTACAGTTAGGGTGCTGCCTTCGCTAAAGCTACCTTCTAAAATTAGGGTGGCGATGGGGTTTTCTAGCTCTCGCTGGATGGCTCGCTTGAGGGGGCGGGCGCCATAGGCAGGGTCGTAGCCCGCGTCGGCGACGTGGTCGATGGCGGCTTCAGACATTTCGAGGCTGATTTTTTGGTCGGCGAGGAGGCGGTAGATGCGCTTGAGCTGGATGGTGACAATGCTGCGCAGCTCTTTTTTGCTGAGGGCGTGGAAGAGAATGGTGTCGTCGATGCGGTTGAGAAATTCGGGGCGGAAGTGCGATCGCAGGGCTGCCATGACCCGCGCTTCCATTTCTTCAAACTGTTCATCGTCGCCTGCGACATCCAAAATATGTTCACTACCAATGTTGCTGGTCATCACAATGACGGTATTGCGAAAGTCGACCGTGCGACCCTGCGAATCGGTAATGCGGCCATCGTCTAGCACCTGCAACAGAATGTTGAAAACATCTGCATGGGCCTTTTCGACTTCATCTAGCAAAACAACAGAATAGGGATGGCGACGGACCGCTTCGGAGAGCTGGCCGCCTTCTTCGTAGCCGACGTATCCGGGGGGCGCGCCGACTAGGCGAGAGACCGAATTTTTCTCCATATATTCAGACATGTCTAGCCGGATGAGGGCTTCTTCGGTGTCGAATAAGAAGGCGGCTAGGGTGCGGGCGAGTTCTGTTTTACCCACGCCGGTTGGCCCCATGAAGAGAAAGGAGCCGATGGGTCTGCCGGGGTCTTTCATACCAGCGCGGGCGCGGCGAATGGCCGCAGAGACGGCGGTGACCGCTTCAGACTGGCCGATGACGCGCTCGTGCAAATGACTTTCGAGCTGCAGTAGCTTTTGTCGCTCGGAGGCCATTAGCCGATTGACCGGAATGCCGGTCCAGCGGGCAACAATTTCAGCAATGTCGGATTCTGTTACCTGCTCTCTAAGCAGGGTGAGCCCTTTGGTTTGCAGGGCCTGTTGAGAAACTTCTAGCGCTTCTAGCTCTCTTTGTATTTCTTCTAGGCGGCCATACTTTAGCTGGGCGGCTCGCTCTAGATCGTTGGCGCGCTCTGCCTGCTGCATGCGTAGCCGGGTGCGTTCTTCTTCTTCTTTTAGCTCGGTGATGGCATCGAGGGTTTCTTTTTCAGTGTGCCACTGCTCATCGAGAACTTTTTGTTCTTTTGAGAGGGTTTCAATCTCTTGTTTGATGCCTGCTAGGCGCTGGCGGGAGGTGCGGCTGGCCGATCCGGCAGCTTTCTCATCTTCGAGGGAGAGTTTCTCCATTTCTAGCTGCTTTAGCCGCCGATCGATGATTTCAAGATCTTCGGGCTTGGAGTCGATCTCCATTTTTAGTTTGGCAGCGGCTTCGTCGATCAAGTCGATGGCTTTGTCTGGTAAGAAGCGATCGCTCACATACCGATCTGACAATGTCGCTGCAGCCACCAGCGCCGAATCCAAAATAGTGACGCCATGGTGCACTTCGTAGCGCTCTTTCAGCCCGCGCAAAATCGAAACGGCATCTTCTACGCTGGGCTGACCCACATACACCTGCTGAAAGCGCCGCTCTAGGGCTGTGTCTTTTTCAATGTGTTTGCGATATTCATCGATGGTGCTAGCGCCAATGCAGCGCAGGCCACCCCGGGCCAGCACGGGCTTGAGAATGTTGCCCGCATCGACATTGTTTGCCCCGGCACCCGCGCCAACGACCGTGTGCAGCTCATCAATAAATAGCACTACCTGCCCGCCCGACTCGGTCACTTCTGCGAGCACTGAGCGCAGACGCTCTTCAAACTGACCGCGATACTTGGCCCCGGCAATTAAGCTGCCCACGTCTAGTGATATCAGCAGCCGATTTTTGAGAGATTCAGGGACGTCGCCATTGATGATGCGCTGGGCGAGGGCTTCTGCGATCGCTGTCTTCCCAACCCCCGGTTCCCCAATCAGCACCGGATTATTTTTGGTACGCCGAGAGAGCACGTGAATGACCCGGCGAATTTCCTCATCGCGGCCAATCACGGGGTCTAGCTTACCGGCCCTGGCTTCGGCGGTAAGGTCGCGGCCGTATTGATGAAGGGCGGGGTATTCTTCTTCGTCACTGTCTGGGGCGGCGGGTTTGCCGGTTTCTGGGGAGGGCGATCGCAGTGCCTGAATCGCCTTCATAATGTGAGAGGTATCTACATCGAAGCCCCGCAGCAGCCGTCTGCCAATGCGCTCATCTTCTACAAAGCCCACCAGCAAATGATCGATAGAGATCAGCTCATCCTGCAAATTGAGCCGGGCGCCATCTGCCGCATCGAGCATTCTATCTAGGCTTTTGCCCAGGTACAGGTTGCTATCGACGGCAACCCGCACCCGCGACTGCCGCTTGGCGAAGGTTTCTAGCTCCTGCAAAATCTGCTCTGGCGACAGCCCCGCCTTCGTCAAAATCACGTCGGCTTTGCCCGCTTGCTCTAGCATTGCCAGCGTAACGTGCTCTACTTCCAAATATTGCTGCCGGAAGCGACGCGCGACGTCTTGCGCTTCGACGATGGCGTCCCAGGCTTTGGCGGAAAACTTATCAGGATCGGTTGGCTGCATAGACAAGGAGGCAAAAGGAATTAGAAGAGCCGTAATCCAAAGCTCAATATTGCAGTATAGCGTGTTCGCTGATATGCACATATGGTGCTTTGAACAACTGGCTCATCATAATCCTTACTCACAAGATGGATGCCAGGACATTGGTAGATATGGTCGCCAACATCAATACCTTCCGTCAGATAGTATGTAATTTAAGAAAAGTTTGGGCTGAGGCGTTCTTGTCCTGATGACTATCGCAGCTGACAAACCAATACAAAGATTTTTGGACTTTGACGAGTTTCTGTCGCAGTATGGCGGGGACAATCGATACGAGCTGATTGACGGTGAGGTTTTTAACGTGGAGCCGACGGGACCTCACGAACAAGTAGCCGGGCTTATCACAAGGAAGGTTTGCTTTCAAATAGAGCTGACGTCGCTACCTTGGGTGGTTCTGCAGCGTCCGTTGTTTCGTCCTCCTAATGTAGACATGACAGCGTTCCGGCCTGATGTTGCCGTTATCGATGAGACTGCTTTGAGCGAAGAGCCGCTCTGGCAGGAGCCGTCAATCCTAACTAAGCCCGCATCGATTAAATTTATTGCTGAAGTGGTTAGCAGCAACTGGCAAAACGACTATTCTCGCAAGTTAGAAGACTACGAGACGTTGGGCATCTCTGAGTATTGGATCGTTGACCATGAGGGGCTAGGTGGGACTCGACACATCGGACGGCCCAAGCGACCTACGCTCTCCGTTTGCGCGATGTTGAAAGGCGAGTATCAAATTCAACAGCTACGAGGAGAGGAGCAGATTGCATCACCGACGTTTCCAGGTTTGAAGTTGACAGCAGCAGCAGTGTTAAGGCCTTCTAGCCGCAGCGTCCAGTAGCAGCTTGATTGCGAACAGGTCGTTAGCCATGGCTTACACCACTATTCGTTACAAAACCTACACGGATTACCTAGACGCTGACCTGGGGTCAGACGGGAACTTCCGTTTGCTCAGCAATGGAGAAGTGATTGACCTACCACCTGAGGATATTAGAAATATTTCTATCGCAGAAGAACTTGCTTTTGCGCTGAAGCAAATCGTTTCTTCTAAGAAGCTGGTGAAGCTGTCGTCTATTGAATTGCAGGTGCATCCGGTAGGGGATGGACGGGTAAACCGCAAGCCCGATTTGATCTTGCTCAAACCTGAGCACTGGACATCTGTGGTGGCTTTGAAAAAGGGAGCAATATTATTTGGGATGCTGCCACCTGATTTTGTCGCAGAGGTAGTGAGCCCTGGCAATGAAAATAGCGACAACTATCGCCGCGATTATGAGTGGAAGCGTCAACAATACGAATCGTGGCAAATTCCTGAATATTGGATTATTGATCGTCACCGTCAGCAGGTAACTGTGTTAACGCTAGCGGGTGAGCAGTACACAGAGCGCGTCTACCGCGAAGCGCAGAGAATTGTCTCAGCGGTGTTTCCGACCTTTGACTACTCTGCCGGTCAGCTCCTAGCTGGTGAAGATTGATGTGAGGGGACATTCAAATCCCGGCAGTAGGGGTGAAGTGAGTGTGTCGGTTGCTATCAGCGTTGCTAGTTTCTGCAGTGCGGCATTTTCTCGCCGGTAAATTTCTATTTCTTTGAGCCGCCAGTTGACAATCCAATATTCTTGAACACCATGCAATGAATAGAGCTTGAGCTTAAAAGATTTATCTCGTTGCTCGTTGGTTTCACCTGCGGAAAGGACTTCTACAATTAGCTCAGGGGCGACGACGAAATGACCGGCTTCGTCTACTCCGTTTTCTATTCGTGCTTGGCTGGCCCACACTAAGTCGGGAATAACGGCATCTGTGTCAGTGAAGATAACGCCAGGCGCTTGGAAGGAACTTCCCAGGCCTGTCTTTTCTGACCAGAGTTCAAGTTGAAACTGAATCTTTCCAGCTGCGCTTTGATGGCGAATATGGGGAGCACGGGTCACCAGCAGATCTCCGTCGATAATTTCGTAGCGCTTCCAGCCGCCATCGTCGGGGATGGCGGCTAGGTCTTGGGTGGTCCAACGGATGGGGTTTGCAACCATAAAGTATTAGCTGCGCCCCTCAATGAGTTCGATTTTGTAGCCGTCGGGGTCGGTGACGAAGGCGATGACGGTGGTGCCGTGCTTCATGGGGCCGGGTTCGCGGGTGACTTGGCCGCCGTTTTGCTTGATGGCGTCGCAGGCGGTGTAGATGTCATCGACGCCTAATGCGACGTGGCCGTAGCCGTTGCCGAGGTCGTAGCTTTCGGTTTCCCAGTTGTGGGTGAGCTCTAGCACGGTGTGGTCAGATTCGTCGCCATAGCCGACGAACGCATTGGTAAATTTGCCGCCGGGGTAGTCTTTTTTGCGTAGGAGCTTCATACCCAGCACGTCGCAGTAAAAGCTGAGCGACTTTTCTAAATTGCCGACTCGAATCATGGTATGTAGCATGCGCATTGTGCTGATCCTCTCGTTGTGCCGTATGATTTTGACGTTTGACAGATGCAGACATCTTAAAAATTATAAGGGCGTAGAGAATGATTGATTCCCTCGATACAGCCATTGAAGCGATTCAGGCAAGAGAGATTTTAGACTCCCGAGGAAGGCCCACCATTGAGGCGGAAGTGTACCTCACCGGTGGTGCGTATGGTATTGCGCAGGTGCCGAGTGGCGCTTCTACGGGTAGCTTTGAAGCGCATGAGCTACGTGACGGCGATGGCGATCGCTACTTTGGCAAAGGCGTGAGTAAGGCGGTGGCCAATGTAAATGATGCGATCGCCCGAGAACTGATGGGCATGAACGCGCTCAGCCAAATTGAGCTAGACCGCACCATGATTGCCCTCGATGGTACCCCCAATAAGAAAAATCTGGGCGCAAACGCCATCCTGGCAGTGTCTCTTGCTAATGCCCACGCTGCTGCTGCTGCCCAAGCGCTGCCGCTCTACCGCTACCTCGGCGGCCCCCTGGCAAATGTGCTACCCGTCCCGATGATGAACGTGATCAACGGTGGCGAACATGCCAACAACAACGTGGATATTCAGGAATTTATGATTATGCCGGTGGGGGCGGGAAGCTTTCGCGAAGCGCTGCGCTGGGGAGCTGAAATATTTGCCCAGCTGAGTAAGGTGCTCGCAGGCAAGGGCTTGCTGACCGGTGTGGGCGATGAAGGCGGCTTTGCGCCCAACCTGGGGTCCAACCAAGAAGCGCTAGACCTGCTGATGTCCGCGATTTCTGAGGCGGGCTATACCCCCGGTGAGCAGGTGGCGCTGGCTCTAGATGTGGCCGCTACTGAATTTTACAAAGATGGCCAGTACACCTTTGATGGGAAGGCACACTCGCCGAAGGAGACCATCGACTACTTAGAAGGGCTGGTGAATAACTATCCTATCGTCTCCATTGAAGACGGCCTAGATGAGGAAGACTGGGAAAGCTGGAAAATGCTGACTGAGCGCATCGGTGGCAAGGTGCAGCTGGTGGGCGATGACCTCTTTGTGACGAACCCGACGCGCCTGCAGAAGGGGATTGACAACTCGTCTGCCAATGCCTTGCTCGTGAAGCTCAACCAGATTGGCACGCTGACGGAGACCCTAGAGGCGATTAACCTCGCCCAGCGCAACCAGTTTAACTGTGTGGTGAGCCACCGCTCTGGTGAAACCGAAGACACGACAATTGCCGACCTAGCTGTGGCTACCCGTGCCGGTCAGATCAAGACGGGCTCGCTCTGCCGGAGTGAGCGAGTGGCTAAGTACAATCAGCTGCTGCGGATTGAGGATGAGCTGGGTACCCAGGCCGTATATGCCGGTACGGTTGGCATGGGACCTGGCTAGGTAAGCGTTTGGCATAGCTTACCTAGATGCTTGTCCAAATGTTTGCCCAAATGCTTGTCCAAACGTTATGCCTAGAGGCTTACCCCAAGCGCTTTTCTATCTCTGCTTTTACCGCGTCTGCGCTAGCTGGGAGGTGCACTGCCGGATTGGGAAATTCGCTGGTAACTTCCTCTAGGCTCGATTCGTGATAGCCCACTTTGAAGTCTGTAAACTTCAGGCCGTGGGCTGTACTGATCACCACCGTTTTGTCGCCGGATTTTATGTCACCTCGGGCGATGAGTTTTTTGAGCACAGCCAGCGCTACGCCGGTGTGCGGACAGGTAAACATGCCGGTGAGATCCGCTTGGGCGGCGGCGGCGGCGAGTTCGTTTTCGGTGGCCTGCTCTACGATGCCGTTGGTTTCTTTGATGGCCTTTACGGCTTTGTCGTAGCTGACGGGGTCGCCGATGCGAATGGCGTTGGCCAGGGTGTTTTGCGCGGTGACGGTGACCTTTTCTTGGAAGCCGTTTTTGAATGATTCGTAGAAGGGGCTGGCCTTGGCGGCTTGGGCGGCGACCAGCCTAGGCATGCGGCTGATCAGCCCGAGGTCCATCATCAGCTTGAAGCCTTTGTAAAGGGCACTGACATTGCCCAAATTGCCGACGGGGATGATGATCCAGTCGGGGACCTGCCACTCGAACTGGCGGACGATTTCGATGCCGACGGTTTTCTGGCCTTCGATGCGGAGGCTATTGAGCGAGTTGGCTAGGTAAATGGAGTTGTCTTGGGTGACTTCGCGAACGATTTTCATGCAGCCGTCGAAGTCGGTATCGAGCGCGAGGACGTGGGCGCCATTGGAGACGGGCTGGATGAGCTGGGCGGTGCTGACTTTGCCTGCGGGCAGAAAGATGACGGCGGGAATGCCTGCATAGGCGGCGTAGGCGGCGAGGGCGGCGCTAGTATCGCCGGTGCTGGCACAGGCGACCGCTTTCACTGAGCTACCGCGGGCCATCATTTGCTTGACGACGCTGACCAAGACGGTCATGCCGAGGTCTTTGAAGCTGCCGGTGTGGCTGTTGCCGCAGAGCTTGATCCACAGGTCCGGGATGCCTAGCTGCTGACCGAGGCGCTCGGCCCAAAACAGGTTGGTGTTGCCTTCGAACATGCTGACGACGTTGTCGTCTTCGAGGGAGGGGATGACCCATTCGCGCAGGCCCCACACGCCGCTGCCATAGGGCCAGGTGGTGGTGCTAGCCCGAGAGTCGAAGAGCTGTCGCCACTGGTCAGCAGTGCGTTTTTTGAGCGGTTCGCGGTCGTGGTGTACTTCTAGCAGACTGCCGCATATTGGGCAGGTGTAGATCACGTCGTAAATGGAGTGCTTGCCAGGGCAGCCTGCAATGCAGCGAAAGTAGGTGGTCTGTTTATCGGTGGCTGGTTTGATGGCGACAGCGGACGACATGGAGGCTCCTGGACGTTGGTGAAGAGTTGACTCTATTTTGTTGACTCTATCTTATAGTGACCAGGTGTTCTATAGGGGTTATGCGGCAGATAGGTGTGCCTTATTGTTGCCATTTCTGAGTTTAGAAAAGAGTCAGCTTAGCTGAGAAATGTCCGTAGCTTGTCGGCCATTTGCGCGCTCTGCTCGTCGGCAGTGATGAGTTCTATTTGTGCTGCGCTGGTTGCGCCGAGGCCGAGGTCGGCGGCGCGGCGGATTTGGGCTTGGCTCCAGATGGATCCCTGGGAGACTTCTGAGGTGGTGCCCAGCATGCGCAGGAGGGCAATGCCGACGGCGTCGATGGCGATGCGATCGCTGCTGGCCAGCATCACTCCTGCCGTCACCCGTTCTCCCTGCTCTGGCCCACCGCCCACAAAGGCTTCTACCCCGTCGATG
>JBCBFY010000164.1:0-8702 GCA_038527325.1 Cyanobacteria bacterium J06614_10 | reverse complement strand
TCATGGGCAGCTCATTGCGTAAGCCCATAAAGCCTGCGTGCATTTCAGCGCAGACGGCTCTTGCGGTTGCGCGGAGTGCGATGTCGTTGGGCCAACCTTTGCCAGCAAGGTATCTTTCGCTGATGTATTCTGCGATCGCAAAAGAATCCCAAACGGCAATTTCTCCATCTATCAGCACAGGCACACGAGCAGTCGGAGAATATTGCCCTAATCTCGATTGCAGATCCTGTTGCTGAAGCGATTCTTGAATCTCTTCAAACTCGATGCCAAACGTAGCCAGCAGTAGCCAAGCCCGCAACGACCAAGAAGAGTAGTTTTTGTTGCCAATTACCAGCTTAAGCATTTCAGCATCCCCTCACTTTAGTCAGGCTGACTATACGTAGGCAATAAAATACCCTGCCGTCTCCAAAATTTGCAAACGACAGGGTATCTGCTTATGTATAGTTTCCCGACCTATAAACCTACATAGCAATGACTAGAGAGCGATCGCTACGCCGGTCGGACGCTTTTATAACAGTTTTGAGTACTCCAATGATGCCCATACAGCTTTTACAATCAACAACACTCAGTCGCTAACAGTCTGTGCGGCTGTTGGATTGAGATCCCAGGGGCTGAAGACGGCACACGACTTGTCGTTAGGGCGTGTAGTCGTAAGGAGGAGGGGGATAGTCGTAGTAGGTGGCGCGGCGAGGGGGGAGCTGGGCAGGTGGGAGAAAGGTTTGGTCGTAGTAGCGATAGCTAGACGCTGGCGGCATGGGCATGGGCGGTGGCATAGGCATGGGCCGCGTTGAGCGCCGTTGCTGAGACTGCACAACTAGCAGCACCGCGCACAGAATGAGACCGCCGCCTCCAAGGACGAGCACCACCACAACCCCAGCCCCCAACCAAATGAGCGAAGGCGAGATGCCGTTGTTTCTAGGCTCGCTGGCGTCGGGTCGAGTGGCCGCGGCGATTTTGTCTTCTAGTTCTAAGTCTTCTACCGAGCGCTGATAGTCTTGAATCCGAGCGAGCAGGTCTTTTGTCTTTTCTTCTTGCGCTTGGAGCTGCTCTTCTAAGCTCTCAGACAAGCTTTCTTGCTCAACTAGTTGCTCTTCTAGCTGCTGCGTGAGGTCTTGCTGCTTTTCTAGCTCTTGTCGAATTTCATTTTCGAGTTCTTTTTCTGCGCTTTCTTGAGCGAGGCTTTGCCGTGTAGGGGCCGTAGCTTCGATTCTTTCTATTCGTGCATTGAGGCGATCTACGCTGTCTGCTTCTGCACTCGCAGAAGAAACCATCCCTACTCGAGCTACAAGCAGCACTAAAGCTGCGACACCTGTCGTGGCACAGCCTGCTAAATATGCAGTTGTATCGCTCATAGGCTTACTACCTCAGCAGCCGAACCCAGATTTCGCTGCCGACACTGCTGTCTACTGAACCTTGGTTCATTGAACCGGAGTCTGTTAAACCCTGGTCTATTAAACCGCAATCTACTCAACTGTTTTTGGGACCTTTCGAGTGACCTTGGCTGAAATTGCTCAATGCGACGGTGAGGTAAGTCATCAACTGCTGACGCCACACCTGCTAAAGCCCTTCACACTGCAGCTTTTCCGCTAAAGACTACCACATAGGCCTGCTTCTGTTCTTCCGTAAATGCAAATAGAGCCGCGCAAAGTATAGCACCTTGCACAGTGCTCAATTTACGGCATCTTACGGCATTTTTCACTCAGAAGATATCCCGCCAAAAGCATACCCGGACAGAAATGTGTGCAGACCAAAAAACAAAACCCTGTAGAAAAAATGCCTACAGGGTTCTGCCTTTTATCTCGATGCTAAAGCGTTGCGAGGTTGAGCTTGTGTAGCCCTACTGAACGATGACCTTGCCGACCATGCCAGCACCACGGTGAGGCGCGCAGTAGTAGGTGTACTCACCAGGCTCAACGTCGAAGGTGCTGGAGTAAGATTCGCCGGGTGCGAAAGTCAGCTGCTTGTTGGTCAGCTTGTCGGCAACGGCTTTGCCACCAGGAACGTTGTTCTCGTCGAAGATGACGTTGTGAGGAGCCATCTTGTTGTTTTCCCAAGTGACGGTGTCGCCTTTGGCAACGGTGATAGTGGCGGGTTCAAATACGAGTAGGCCACCGTCAGAACCCATTTTGACAGTGTGGTCAGCGGCGTAGGCAGGAGCAGCTAGCACTGCGCAACTGCTGATAACGAGAGCAGCCATCATCAGGAAACTGCCCAGGCTGCGGAGCGATCTAGCGATGAATTTCATAAAACCTCTAAAAATGTCTGTACGGGCGACCTTTGTTTAAGGATCTGGCCGTGTGTAGTTTTTTTTCACTTAATGAGGATTATATATCTACCTGTGAACGTTTTGGATCTCTCCCAGGTTCGGATTTGACAACCTGTCTGGTACGGTCCCTGAAAATACTGGAGTTCCTGCAGTCTCTCAGTTTGGCCGTTGGATGGTGTCTGACTGCCTTGAGCCCTCTACGGCCTGTCACTTGGGGCTTCTCGCCTGCTGAGGCTGAGTGACAAGTCGGTAAATTTTTGGCGGCTTGATGAGATGTTTTGCAAATATTTGTAGCCAAAGGTTAAATGATTTGGTGGGTCGGCTAACAAAAGCTGTAGTTATTCATAGGATTGAAAAAATCAATGACATATCAGCGGTCTTTAAGGCATGGATGTTCTAGAAAAGCAGGTTCTCGAGCTGAGCGACAAGGTTGATTCGCTCCATGGCTTGATAGCTCAGTTGACCGAGAAGGTAGAGCTAGGGATGACAACTACCCAGGCTCGGGCCGAAAGTAATGACATTTTGCCGGATTCGGGTGTGGTAAATCGTTCTCCGGTGGCCAGCCGTCGGGTGCCCAATCCAGCCATGATGCACAAAGATATCTTAAGCGATGAGCCCTACTTAGAAGGCGATAAGTCAAGTGTGTCTCGCAATCTATCTCCTGAGATTCAAATTCAGCGGCTTACTGCGCAGCTCACTGCTGCCTACAACCGGATTGCCGCTCTAGAAGAGCAAATTATGGCCTATCGCTCCTATTAGTTTGGGCGCAGATTAGTTTGGGCGCAGACAGGTAAATAGCGAGTAGCTGCTTAGGTTAACTGCCTGAGCTGCGCTTCGGCGGCGTGGCGTAGCTGTGATCGCGTCCACCCGCTATACAAATGTGCTGCGATCGCACACCCGCCAGCCCCCATCCCTTCTTTCACATACCCCTGCTCGTAGGCCCGTAGCCGAACGTAGGGCGATTTGCTGAAGGTGATCCCGCTGGCGAGGTAGAGGGCGTCTATCTGCCGGGCGATCGCAGGTGTATTGGCTTGCCTATCTTCGGTCACCCAGCGGGTAGTTCCGATGGCGACCTGTGCAGGTTGCCATGGCATAGATTGCTGTGCGGCAATCGCCTTGGCAAGGGCGTACACCGCTAGCATCTGAGATCCGCCAGCCAGTAAAACGCCGCCTCGCTGGCTGGCCGCTATCAGCATGCCAGCGACAACGGCTTGCATCGGGTCGCCGACGGCGGCGAGGACGGCGATTGCCGCTGCGTGCTTTTGGGTGGCGGCTGGGCTCTGGTGAGTGCGATCGCTCTGTAGACGCTGCCAGGCGCTGATGCCCTGGGCCACTAGCTGCTGCTTTTGGGTGTGATTACTGGTCTGGTGGCTGCTGCTCATGTGGCCCGCGACTGGGTAGCCCAGCGCGGTGAGGACGGCCTGAGCCGTTGTGGTACCACCCACCACGCACTCTCCAATAATGAGATAGCTACCTGGCTGAGCAAGCTGCCTTCCCCAGTGTTGTCCTGCTTCCAGCAGGGCTTTTACCTGAGACCTAGACATTGCTTCGCCAGTATTTACCGCTCTAGCGATGACGTGGGGGAGCGCAATATGAGGTGCTTCTAGCGGAACTGGTAAGCCGGTGCTGAGCAGATGGCAGGGAATGGCCAGCTCGGTGAGCACTGCCCGGGTAATGACGACTGGGGAGACACCTGCGGGCAGCGCGGGCAGTTGCGTACGACCCGCTGCGCCCTGCACCAGACAAACGGCATCAGCGGCGGCTGTACGCTGTCTGGCCTGCGGGGTCATGCCCGCAGATGAGATATGCGGGATTAGGGCGGTTTCTGTGAAGCTGAGAACGCAAGCAAAGGCCGGTCGCTTGCCCCGGTAGCGGTTCAGCCACTGGCTGGCTTTGCCTGTACCGCTACTGGGATCGTCGCCTGCACAGATGGTGATCATGACTTGTCTTGCCGGCTATTCATGTTGCCGGCTGTTCATGTTGCCGATTTATTCATCAATCAGCACCTGCACCCACCCCGGCGGCTCCGGCATGGCGACGCCCAAGCGCTCAAGCACGAGCCAAGCAGCCAGATGCACGGTGAATAGGTAAACAGCGCTCGCAAAAATCACCATGACGACAGCTGCGATCGCCACAAAAGACATACTCGGCTGACCTAGCGCACCCAGCCCAATCCATCCCCAGTTCGTTAAGACGCGCACCGCCCAGTCAATCAGCTGAGTAATTTGGGCGATGAGGTAGCCCCAGAAGTCTTCGCCCGCCAACAGAGACAGGAGCCAAATGCGAAAAAATGACCCCAAGGCCACCAGCAGCGCCCCCGTCAAGATAGACAGCTCCCAGCGCGCCCGTCGCCGCCAGAGGCACCCTAGCTGAACTCCCAAAAAGCCATAGGGCATCACAAACAACACGCTACGCGTCGGCCCCAGCAAAATCGTCAGCAGCAGGCCAGAGACCGTTGCGGCCATCCAAGCCGCCCGAACATTCCACCGTAGATAGACCAGTGCGATGGGCAGCGGAAACAAAATTCGCAGCAGTGGGCCAGGCGGAAAGTAGATGTTGACTAACCACATCAGGCTAGCGGCGCTGGCCAAGAAGGCCGTCTCAACGAGCGGTAGAGGGCCAATGACGCTCTCGACGCTGCGCCTTACTGTCTGCGCGGTAGGGGTCGCGGTAGGGGTCGGCGAAGAAGGTTCTGGTGGGATAGGAAACAGTTCGGCGGCGTGCTTGGGCTTGCTACCGGTGGTGTTTTTAATGGTGGGGGCTAGGGGGTGCTTAAGGGTTGGATTGTTAGAACTGATGGGTTCCGAACTGTCATCGTCTGGAATCCACGGTTCGTCATTGTTGAGCGCGTCGTTCGGGTCGCTGGGTGTGGGGGAAGTGTCTGGCGGAGGGAAATCGGGAGGGGTCATGAACGGCGCGGCTATACCAGAAGATTTTCTAGGGCTTCGACATCGATAATCTTAAGGACATCGCGATCGCGTTGAATCAACCCTTTCTTCTCTAATTTACTCAAAACACGGGTAACTGTTTCTCTGGCTAGTCCGCTCAGACCACTCAGCTCACGATGGGGCAAGTTAGGAATTTCCATTCCTTGACCTGCAGCCTTCCCTTGGCCGTCCGCCAAAAATAGCAAAATGTCAGCAACTCGTGACTGGCTGTCAGATTCGCGTAGGCGCAGTCGTCGGTTGACCTGGCGCAGGCGTTTGGCCATTAGCCTAGCGAGGTAGAGACCTGCGAGTGGTTCGGTGTTCAGCAGCTGGACAAAGTGCTGGGCGGGCATGTTGCCAATCACCGTTGGGACTAGGGTGATGACGTCTGTAGAGCGGGGAATTTCTTCGAGGGAGGCCATTTCACCAAAGACTTCGCCCTTACCCAGAATGTTGAGCGTCACTTCCTTGCCATCTAGGTTGTAGGTCCGAATTTTGACCCAGCCTTCCAAGATAAAGTAAACAGAATTTCCCCAGTCATTCTCAAGCAAAATAACCTGATTGGCCGGATGTCGCCGCGTAACTACTTGAGCAGCCGCCTGTTCTGCAGCTTCTGGAGTGAGCTCTGCAAAAAATGGAGTGGTTCGGATGAGTTCATTCTTGTCGGGAGAGCTTGGGTCCATGGGCAACGGGTCAGGGCTAGAAAGGGTGACGTTGTGAAAAATGTGCGATGTGCGAGGAGAGCGTTGGGAGAATATGCTGCGAAGTATGGAGTGGAATGCCGGGGGACGTTTCGGTGGGCTGAATTCTAGCGGGTTCTCAAAGTTACTGTGAAGCACGCTAACTCTAGCACCGAAGCTGTCGGCAGCACTACCTTAATTCTTCAATTTTTTTGCTTTTTGTAGTGTATTTTCCCAGTTTACACGTGTGGATTCTCCGTAGATGGGGGGTAGGACACCGGGCTTTAGAGAGCGGATGCTAGAAAGCTTTCCCACCATCTTCAGCGATCTTCGCTATAACGCTATGTGTACATTGGCTGTGTTTTTTTATGCTGCTGGCGTAAAGTTTGTGCACTTGCCAACTTTACGCTTTCGGTATAAGTAGAGCTATGGCCATCGCCACAACTTTACCCTGTCGCTGCCCACCCTCAGTCTCTATCCACAGTCTATTTAGGCTGTCTATTTAGGCTTACTTGGCTGCGCTGTTAGTTTGAAGCTGCTTTTGGGTAATGCTTTTGGGTAAAGAGTGTGGTGTGCATCTGTCGCCTTTCTTGTAGGATGGCAGCTAAAATCGCAGACCGGCAAATACTCACTGACTTAATTGCAGGCATTCATGGTGACTTCCCAGAAGGATCAGATTCAATCACTTATTGCTGATATCGAGCGGGTGTTAGGGGCAGAAAAGCCTCGTACTCCCTGGATTCGAGCCAGTGAAACTGAGTCGCAGCGTCAGGCGCTAGAGCGGGCGCAGCGCTATCTGATCTCACTGCAGCAGGCCTTTGAAGCACCGGGAGGCTGGGGGCCCGTAGACCCAAGTACTGGCCAAATTGCTCCCCAGCGCGAACCGACGTTTACACCGGCGGCCCCATCGGCGACTTCACCAGCGGCAGCTGGCTCAGGCGGGCGACCAGCGGGCGGTGAATCGGCAGATAATGTGCTGCAGGCCCTGCTCACCGAGATGAAGTTCTTAAAGTCGAGTGCGCTAGAGCCTTTGCGGCTAGAGATGGACAATCTGCGGGGGGAGCGCGATCGCCTCAATCAAGAAGTGAAATCGCTCGCTGAGCAGCGCCATCAGGCCAGCCTGGAGCAAGCCAGCCTAGAGCAGGCCATAGAAAGGGCCAGAGAAGCCAGTGCGTCGCTCGACTCTGAACAGAGAAATCCAGAGATTGATGAGCAGCAGCTGAATGAATTTTTGCAGGCGCTGATGGTTCGGCTACAGGAGAATCTGTCGCGACAGGTGACGCAAACCCTAGGCCAGTTGGAGTCTGACCATGCGGCTGCGATCGCCAAGCTTTCGGCAGCGACTGAGCAGGAGATGCTGCAGCTACAGCCCAGAAAGCAAATTGAAGATATGCGCCAGCTGCAGATGCGCTCTGACCAGCTGCTGGTCAATATCGATTCGACGCTGCAGGGCATGTTTGAGACGCTGCAGCAAAACATCAATAGCTATCAGATATCCCTGAATGAAGGCATCGAAAATATGCACAGCCTGGGCCGTCAGGGCGAGGTGATCGTGCGATCGCTGGTAGACCATCTCACTCAGCAGCTTGGCCAGACAGCGCCTCCAGAGCCTGCCTTTTTCCCGCCGAGGCCAACTGCACTGGCTGAGCCTTCATCAGCAGAGCCCTCTGAAGCATCTGCAGAAAGTACTGCCTCTGCAACGACTGCGGATGGGTCGGCAGCAGATACACCAGTCGAGACCGTCTCGTCACTCAATGAGATTTTGCCTGCGACGGCAGCACCCAGCGAAGGGCAAAATGCACCCATCGCTGAGGCCGAATCAGCCACTGCGATGACGGCAGATTCGGCAGATAACCCAGAGGACTGCATCAGAGAAGATGGCACCATCGATCTGGATTTACTCAAGCTTGATATTGATCGTTCTGAAGACGACCCTGACGTGTCACGTGACGATCTGATGATTGATGCTGCGATCGCTGATGCGAGAGTTGCTGAAGCCGAAGCTGACAGTGAAATAGAGGCAAAGGTCATCCCGACCCCCGAAGCTGCCTTTCTCTCTGATTTGACTTTGGATGATTTGACAGTCGATTCTTCATTTGCCTCTGAACCTGAACCAGCTGTTGAAGATTCACAGCCAGAAGAACTACCCACAGAGGAATTACCTGCAGAAGAGCTATCAGCGAGAGGTTTACCGGCAGATATTCAGGCAGAAGACGCAGCGGCTCAGCCTGAAGCCGTGGATGAGCCTATGGATCAGATCTACACCGAAGCGGTTCAGTCTGAAGCGACACAGGATTTGCTCGCTGCGCCGGAAACCGGTTTGGCGGGGGCTGCGATAATGGGTGCTGCAATGACTGGCGCTGCGGTGACCGGTGCCTCAGCGGATGAATCCAATGCTTCGGAAGAGGGCATTACAGCATTGCCGGACATCGGTTTGACGACTGATGTGTCTAACGAAGCGTCGGAGACTGCGCCTCCCGTTCTGAGTGCTGACGATTCGGTCGCTGTCATTGATGAAGCTGATGTCATTGATGAGGCTGTCGTTGCTGATAATGAAACTACCGATCAGCCAGCTGCTGGTGCGACTGAGCCAGACGCTGATGCTGAGTTGACTGCTGCAGAGGACGTTGTAGAAGAAACGGCTGAAGATGTTCATGACCTAGCCGATAGGCCGGAGTCAGCCTACATTCCAGATGCGCCAGAAGATACATTAGAAAATTTCGAAGAGGATGCTGCCAGTGACTCTGCCATCGACGCTGAGGCAGAAGATGAAAATGCGCTGCCCAGCGAGCTGCGCTCTTCTCTCGAAACAGACAATCAGACTGCAAA
>JBCBFY010000163.1:0-8757 GCA_038527325.1 Cyanobacteria bacterium J06614_10 | reverse complement strand
TAAACGAAATATCTTCATGCCGATGACGATTCCACTGTTGGCAGGGCCAGGGGCGATCGCTGTCGCCCTGGGCTTAGCTGCTGAGGCCAGCCGTGGGTTTGAAGCCGTCGCAACAGCCTGGAATTTATTGGCGGTGGTGGTGGCGATCGCACTCATCGGTCTGATTATTTACCTCTCATTGCGCTCTTCTACCCTGCTGCTCAAATGGCTAGGCGCTGGCGGCATCCAGGCCCTTAGCCGACTGCTAGGGCTGTTTGTCATGGCTATTGGTGTACAGCTGATTCTCAACGGTGTGGGTGATTGGATCGAATCGTTGAGTCTGTAATCCTAATTTTCAGCTGTCATTTTCAAGGTTGCGGGTCATCGAATCTAGTTTGTCCAGAATTTTTAGGCCTTCTTTTGAGTAGCCTGCTGCTGCCATTGCCTTGAATCGAGTGAACGTATCGAACTCAGCTAGAGCAACGGTAGAGAGTTCCTCAATTAGCTTATTCACACTCATACCTCTACTTTGTGCAAATGCTTTAAGCCTTTCGTGTTTATCATCTGGTAAGCGAACCGTTAGCGTTGCCATTTTTCAATCAATCCTTAATGCGTCTTCTGGCTTCAAAATTTTCAAGTTTGGAAATAGTAATTCTGCGTCTTTAAAGTCTTTTATATTGTTGGTAACAATTATTCGAGCGTTGCCTGCAACAGCTAGCTCAATGAGATGATTATCACTTTCGTCCTTCAAGTTAGGACGCCAAGAGTAGTAAATAAACGTCCACTTGCTGACACTTGAAAAAGCCTGAAGTAAAACTGATATTTCATCGTTGGTCAGCGGACATTTACTGATGATCTGAGCTCTCAATGAGACAGCTTCGTATTCGGTGAATAGAGTGTTGCCCATGAGTGGTTCATATTTGTTTTCTAGGCAAGCCCTGATTAATCTTCTGCTAGGACCGCTTGGACCAATCAGGGCGCTGATGAAAACGCTCGTGTCTACAACTATTTTTGTTGCCATGCCGCTAATGATAGCGCATGTGCTATCACATTTGATGGTTCCCTACAGTCCAACAAACTCTACGCGTGGGACGAGTGGGTCGTTGACGATGCCGATGCCTTTGTAGCTCCAGCGATCGCAGATGGACTTGATTTGAGTGCGATCACAATACTCCACCGAAAACTGAGCCCGGTGCTCACCCGCATGGGCATTGAGGTAGCTCAGCGCATCAAAGTCTGCAATAAAAAGCAACAAAAAGGGCTCCGCAGGCTGCTCAGGATGGCCACCCTCAACCGGCGGGCGAGCCACCAAATATTTGCCAGTTGCCTTTGAGCGAAGTAAGTAATACGGCGTACTGAGCATGGAAATCAAGTTGTCTTTTACAGTCTTTTACAGCACGTGCATCGTTAAATCTACTCTTGCAACAGACGAACGATAAGCGGCACAAGGTATCCAACGCAGAGCGCTACTGGCTACAGCATTGCCAACCGCTCTCTGATCAGGCCAGTTTGCTTTTCTGCCTCAGCCAACGCATCCCGCGCTCCCTGCACAACCGCTTCAGGTGCTTTGTCAACAAAGCCTTTGTTTCCTAAGCGACCGCTGAGAGAGGTGATCTCACCTTCTGCCTTTGCCAAATCTTTCTCCAGCTTTGCCCGGAGCGCATCGACATCTACAACACCAGTCAGCGGAATCAGGACCTGAACAGTGCCCGTGACACCGGCAAACATCTTCCGCTGGTCTTCTTCTACAGCAGGAGCCTGAGCATCTATTTTTTGCAAATCGGCAGGAGTTACCCCGGTAGGCATTGGGGTGAGCTCCACGCCTTTTTCTGCATCTGAGTCATTACTAGACGCTTCAGTCGAAGGTGTCTTTGCTGTATAAACGTCCGCTGGCTGGCTGATGGCCGCTGCAGCTGGCTTGGCTTCGCTGTCAGCTTGGGCTTCGCCAGTGACCTCAGACCAAGCGAGTTTGAGATCGTAGAGGACGCGATCGCGCGCCTCCGCCCGGTAAAACTTCTTCACCCCAAAGCGCACAGTGTAGAAAATGCCAACCAGCTGAAAGAGCCATCTCAAGCCAACCTCATCAATGGCATCCAGCATAGAATCGAGCACCCGATAGGTCATCAGCACCCCAAGAATAACCGCCAAAGACAGCGCCGGTTTCTTGTAATCGCTGAAAAATCCCTTAAAGTAGCGGGTCGGATGGTTCAAAAATTCAAAAATCACCCGGTAAACCTGCCGCAGCATATCTCCATCCACCGCCGAGTTCTCACCTTCGGCACTGAGTTCACCAGAGTTAGCCGTCTCTACAATTTCAGCCGCTCTGCTCACAGAAAGCGTCTGGGCTGTCGGGGCAGACGTCGGTGCCAAATCCGTATTTTGAATCGAGAGCGTCTCTACTCTCGCCATCGCCTGAATGTAGTTCTCAGTCGACGACAGCACGGCTAGCTCGTCTGCGCTGTCAGTCTTCAAGATCGCCTCGATTCTGGCCGAGGGCTTCACCCCAGCTTCCGCCCGCAGGTTGCGAATCGTACGAATCACATCGATCAGCAGGTCAAACTGCTGCTCTAGCTCCGAGTCAATCTTCGCAGCGTCCGCTACTGGGTAGCGCTGCAGCGCCAGACAGTCTTCCTCACCGATGCCGGTTAGCGTATGCCACAATTCCTCAGTGATGTGGGGCATAAAAGGATGCAGCAGCTTCAAGATGCCCTCTAGCACATGGGCCAAGGTCTGCTGAGCCGTTTGCTTCGTGGCTCCCTCCCCATATAGGCGAGGCTTCACCAGCTCAATGTACCAGTCACAAAAGTCACCACGGACAAATTCGTACAGTTCCTTAGCCGCTTCACCCATGCCGTACTTATCGAGGTAGTCGCGCGCGCGGTTAATGCTCTGGTGATAGCGCGAGAGAATCCACCTGTCGGCTAGCTCCAGCGGCCCGGCGCTGCCGGGTTCACCCAGTGCCGCAGGCGACTGCCCGCCCAGATTCATCATCACAAAGCGAGATGCATTCCACAGCTTATTGGTAAAGTTGCGCGATGCTTCTACCGCCTGCGATTCGTCGCTGTTGCGGTCGTAGTCTAGGCGAATATCTTGCCCGGCACCCGCTACTTCCCGCACCAGGGTGTAGCGCAGCGCGTCGGTGCCGTACTTGTCGATCAGGGTCAGCGGGTCGATGCCGTTCCCCTTAGATTTCGACATTTTCTGATTGTTTTCGTCCCGTACTAGGCCGTGGATGTACACCGTGTCAAACGGCATTTTGCCGGTGAAGTGTCCGGCCATGAGCGTCATCCGGGCCACCCAGAAAAAGATAATGTCAAAACCTGTGACCAAGGTCTGAGTGGGGTAGTAAAACTGATAGTCGGGCGCGCTTGTATCGGGCCAGCCCAGGGTAGACATGGGCCACAGACCAGACGAAAACCAGGTATCGAGAACGTCTGGATCTTGATGCAGCTGAATATCGTCACCATACTTAGCTTTTGCCTTCTCCCAGGCCTCAGCTTCGTTCATCGCCACGATAAAGGGCGTATTGTCACGGATTTCGCTGTCGGTTTCACTGACCACATACCAGGCAGGAATCTGATGGCCCCACCACAGCTGACGAGAAATGCACCAGTCTTTGAGGTTTACCAGCCAGTCGCGGTAAACCTTGGTCCAGCGCTCAGGGACAAACTGTGGGTCCTGGCGGTCGTCTAGGGCTGAGAGGGCAGTGTCGGCCAGCGGACGAATTTTGACAAACCACTGGGTAGAGATCAGCGGCTCAACCGGAACTTTGCCGCGATCGCTATACGGAACCGAATGCCTATACGGCTCAATCTCACCTAGTCGCCCTTCAGAACGTAGCTTCTCTATCACCCATTCCCGGGCCTGGAAGCGATCAATCCCATCAAATTCTTCGCCCGCATTTTCATTGAGCGTACCGTCTTTGTTCAAAATATTGATCATCGGCAGGTTGTGCCGCTTACCCATCTCAAAGTCGTTCGGATCGTGAGCAGGCGTCACCTTCACGCAGCCCGTGCCAAATTCCGAATCGACAAACTCATCCCCAATCACCGGGATCTCCCGGTTAGCGATAGGCAGCCACAGCTTTTTACCAATCAGATGCCGGTAGCGCTCATCGTTAGGATTTACCGCCACAGCCGTATCGCCCAGCATCGTCTCTGGCCGCGTCGTCGCCACCTCTAGCTCACCCTCTTCACCCACCAGCGGATAGCGGAAGTGCCAGAGAAACCCATCGACTTCTTTATTTTCAACTTCTAGATCAGACACCGCCGACTGGCTGGCCGGACACCAGTTCACCATGTAGCTGCCACGGTAGATCAGCCCCTCGTCGTAGAGCTGATTAAACGCGGTGAGAACGGCCCGGGAGAGGCCCTCATCCATCGTGAAGCGCTCCCTAGACCAGTCTACCGAGACGCCCAGCTTCCGCAGCTGACCGACAATGGTGCCCCCCGACTCCGCCTTCCACTCCCAGGCTCGCTCCAAAAACTTTTCTCGCCCAACCGATTCGCGGGTCTGCCCCTCTGCTGCAAACTGCCGCTCCAAAATGGTCTGCACGGCAATGCTGGCATGGTCTGTACCCGGTAGCCATAGCGTGTTTTTTCCCTTCATTCGCTGGTAGCGCACCACCGTATCGATTAGGGTTTCTTCGAAGGCGTGACCCATGTGCAAGCTGCCGGTCACGTTTGGCGGCGGAATCATCACACAAAACGGCTCGCCCCCCTTACTCGGGTCGGCTTTGAAGACTGCCTGCTGCTCCCAATAGTCCTGCCACTTGGTCTCGGTGGCAGTGGGGTCGTATTGGCTGGCCAATGTGGGGGTTGCAGGGGGCGTCGTTGCAGTCATTGCGAATGTGCTTGCAAAGGTTAGTCAAGCTAAATGGTAGCAGTGATTTGAACGTTCGTACGGTACGGATAACCAAGTCGCCCTCTAGGCTTTCTGGCTAAAAAAGCGCGAAAGGCATTCCAGGATGAACACTGGAATGCCTTTCGGAGGATTGCCTTTTGGGTCGGTACTTAGCTAAGTCGCACGACTACTCAGCGACGTCAGCGTCAACTGCAGGCGCAGCTTCTTCTGTCGCCCTCTGGTTGAGGATCTCTTGCTGGCGCTGGCGGAAAGATTCGGCTTGGCTGTTGATGCGGCGATTTTGAGTGCGCATGAAGCCTTCGTCAAACGTGGTGCCAGAGAGGGAGCGAGCGTTGTGAAACAGGTCCCAAATATCTGTGCCAGAGCCCAGAAAACCGCCCTGGTCATCGGCAGATTGAAAATCTTCGGCGGTATTGGCGATGCCGGAATCTTGCGCGATCGCAGGCGCAACCCCCATGCCCAAAACCAAGCCAATACCCATTAGCTGCGCTGCAATTTTTTTCATCCGTTCACCCTCCAAAAGGCTATCGATTTTCAAGTGTTGTGCGCTTTCATTTGCTGGCGTTCAACCATTTGGCCAGTCATTTAGTCAGTCATTTAGTCAGTCATCTGTCTGTCGACTGCTGCTTGTATCTTATCAAGCAGCTTTTGTACACAGGTAGATTATGTGCCGATCTGTCGTTCGGTTCTACCGTTATTTCCACAAATATTAGCCAATTCGCCGACTGATCAGCGGCCGAATCGTCAATAGAGCAGCACCGCTAAACAGCACCAACAGCCCTACAGCCAGCCCCAAACTAATATCGCCGAAGGGTGCCTGCATCACAGTGCTGCCAAAGCTCCAGTCGCCATGGAGGTAAATATAGCGAATCGGCTCAATTGCGTAGCTCAGCGGATTGAGGCTAGCCACTACCTGCAGCCAAGGCGGCATAAAGGACAGCGGCACCAGCGCCGTACTCGCAAAGAGCAGCGGCAGATTCGTAATAAAGATCACAGCCAGTAGCTCAATGTGACCCGGCAGCGCGAAGGCCAAACCCAGGCTCAGCGCCGTCACCCCTAGCACCAGCGTCAGCACAACAAATACCATCAGCAGCAAACTACCCGGACCGGGCAATCCTGCCCCGAGCACCGCGCTCAAGCCTACAATCGCCGTCGTTTGAATCAGGCTCATCGTCGCAATGAATAGCGCAGAAGCCACCACAATGGAGAACCGCGACGCCAAAGGCGCCACCAGCAGCCGATTGAGAAAGCCAAACTCACGGTCGAACATCACCGGCAGCCCTGCATTGAGAGCACCGGCAAAGGCCGTAAAGACAATGATGCCAGCGCCTAAAAACTGGCCGTAGTTTTGGCTCTCGCCAAAGAGGCCTTGAGGCACATTTTGAAACAGCGCGCCAAAGAGAATGAGCCACATCAGCGGCTGGATGACGCCTGCCACCAGGGTCGCAGGGCGTCGCTGCAGCTGAATAAAGAGACGGCGAGTAAGGGCGGTCGTCTCCTGGAAAAATTCTTTGGTACCGAGCGATCGCAGCTCAGCAGACGCAGTAGCACTTGGCGCAGAAACAACAGACTGACTCATCAGGTTATGCCATCAAAATAGAGAATCGGGCAGTGTACCCATAGGCTAGCGCACATAGTACCGTTCAACATCACTTCACCAGCACAAATCAAGATAGGTGGTAGGGTATTGCCCAGCATCCGTGGTCATTTTCCAATAGGGCAATTTGGCCACCGTCGGCATCCTATGAACTTCGTCAGAATTCTTGCAACCCGTCTGTCTTTAGCTAAGGCTATGCCCAGCCGAGTGACCCAAATGCTCACCGGCATCACACTTGCACTCTTACTCGCCAACGGCTGGCGATATTTTTACCTGGCGCCAGGGTCTCACTGGGACAGGCTACTGGATGTAAACCAGGAGGAAAATTTTGCGACGGCTTTCTCTGTGGCGCTACTGCTGAGCTGCTCTGTACTGCTCGGCGTGATTGCGTGTCTTTGTCGTGAGCTGGCCACCCGAGCGCCCAAGCAAGACTACTTTGTCAATCATTGGGGTGGGTTGAGCTTTGTCTTTTGCTGTATGGCGATTGATGAATGGACGCTAAAGCACGAGCATATCAACCGCATCCTAGATGACCACTTCCAGACAACGGGATTTTTTTACTACGACTGGGTGATTCCAGGCAGCGCATTTGTTATTGCGATCGCACTACTCTACCGCCGCTTTCTGCGCCACCTACCTGCCAAAGCCCGCTACCAATTTCTGATTGCTGGCAGCACCTACGTTCTGGGTGTGCTGGGCATGGAGATGGTCAGCGGATACTACATCGATACCCATGGATTAGATAATGTTGGCCTCTTGAGCCTGCTAAACGGCATCGAAGAAGCCCTTGAAATGTTTGGGCTGGTCATCTTTATCCGCGCTCTTTTACGCCACATGCGAGCCATTTGCCTGTCCGCCGTCTAGTGGGCACTCAGCAAGGGTCACTTCATGCTTTGCTTACGCTCTTTCTTCAGGTCACGCTTGCCCACAGCCGCCATTTCCGCATCCATCAGCGTGCGCCCCGTCGCGGCTAGATAAACGTCATCCAGGCTGGGCTGGGATTGGGCAATGCCAAACGTTGGCAAATCTGCCTGCTTGAGCGCAGATTGAACGGCGCTGAGGGCGTCATTCCCCTTCTCGACCACCAAGTTGAGCGAATTGCCCTGGGCGCTGTTGATGATCACATCTTGCACAACGGGTAGCTCGGTGAGCAGCGATCGCGCTTTTTCAGCTTCCTCATCCGTCGTAAATTCTCGAATTCTTAGGGTGATGCGATCGCCGCCCACCGCATCTTTCAGCGCGGTTGGTGTACCAGTCGAAATCACCTTGCCCTGGTCGATAATCGCCACTCGCCCAGCCAGCGCATCCACCTCTTCGAGGTAGTGGCTCGTGAGCAAAATGGTCGTCCCTTGCTCCCTCAGCTGACGCAAAAATCGCCACACCGCCGAACGGCTCTCAATATCTAAACCCACCGTAGGTTCATCGAGCACCAGCACCGCAGGCTGATGCAAGAGTCCGGCAGCGAGATCCAGCCGCTTCATTTGTCCGCCGGAGTAAGTGCCCGTTTTTTTATCGGCAATCTCCGTAATCTCCAGCAACGTCAGCATTTCATCAATGCGGCGCTGAATAGAGGAGGGCGGCAGATGATAAATCGCAGCCTGCAACGCCAGCATCTCCCGGCCCGTCAACATCTTGTCTAGCGCCACGTCTTGGGCGATGTAGCCCAGCAGCTGCCGGGCGGCTCGCGGATCTTGGAGCACCGAAATCCCGTTGAGCGCTAGCTCCCCGGCATCCGGCGTCGTCAGCGTACACAAGCAGCGAATCGTCGTCGTCTTTCCAGCCCCATTGGGACCCAGCAAGCCAAAAATCTCTCCGGGCTCAATGGCAAAAGAGACATCTTTGACGGCCTCTACTTCACCGTATGATTTTTTCAGATGTTCGACGAGGACAGCAGGGGGCATGGCTTTGGCGGCTACGCTGAGCACCTGAGTGTAGGGCGCAGGGTGGATGAAAAAGGGCAGCAGAAATATGGGGATGGCTGCTAGCCAACGATGGGAACGGCCTGCCACAGCTGACAGAGACTGCTCGATAGGCTAGCGATCCCGTATCGGGTAATCGGCAGCGCGTCGAGCACCATCACCACAGACAGCAACATCATATAGAAAATAGAGTACTTGAAAGTGCCTCTGGCCAGATCGCGGTCATCGTAGTGGGTTCGCAGCTGCCAGGCCTTCTTCAGAAAGAGACTCCCCAGCGCGATCGCACCTATCGCATACACCACACCGCACACACCCAAGGGATACACCAGCAGCAGCGTCAGCGGCACCAGCCCAACGGTATACAGCCAGATTTGCTTCGCCGTTGCTTCATTGCCCACC
>JBCBFY010000162.1:0-8758 GCA_038527325.1 Cyanobacteria bacterium J06614_10 | reverse complement strand
GCTCGCCGGGTTCAAAACGCTGCTCTCTCGCTACACTCAGGCGGACGATGTGATTGTTGGTTCGCCGATTGCCGGGCGCAATACGGTAGAGACAGAAAATCTGATTGGCCTGTTCTTTAATACATTGATTTTGAGAACGGGGCCGACCGGGGCGCAGTCTTTTCAGGCTTATGTGCAGCAGGTGCGTCAGACTGCTTTGGACGCCTACGCGCATCAAGATATTCCGCTGCCCAAGCTGGTAGAAGCGCTACAAATCGAGCGTGACCTGAGCCGGTCGACCCTTTTTCAGGTGCTTTTCCAGTTTAAGAATTTGCCGAATGAGACGGTGAGCGTGCAGGGCAGCAGGGGTGAACTGAGCTTTAGCGATCGCAGGTTAGAAACCGACATTGCCAGCCTAGAGCTAGCGTTGGAAATTAGCGAGCAGGCAGAGGGGCTGAGCTGTCTGGTCAAATACGACGCGGCCCTGTTCGATGCGGCAACCATCCATAGACTGGGCGAACATTTCCAGACGCTGCTCGAAAGTGCCGTAGAAAATCCTCGCCAGTCGCTAGATGCGCTGTCGCTACTGCCGTCCGCAGAGCAGCGAAAAATTGCGGAATGGAGTCTAGCAGAGACTACTTTACCCACTCGACAGGTGGAACTTGGCTGCATTCACAGGCTATTTGAATCGCAGGTTTTGCGTCGGCCGGGTGCGATCGCGGTGACCTATCAGCAGCAGCACCTGACCTATCAAGCCCTGAACCAACGGGCCAATCAGCTGGCGCATCGGCTGCGAAAGCTGGGCGTTGGCCCAGATGTGCCCGTCGGCATTTATCTGGCGCGATCGCCCGACCTGTTGATTGCACTATTGGCCGTGCTCAAGGCTGGCGGTGCCTATGTGCCGCTAGATGCCGAAGCCCTCCCCTCCGAGAGAGTGGCCTACGTTCTGCAAGACACTCAGGCTCCCGTGCTGATCACCCATTCTGAGCTGCGTGCGGCCTTACCGACTGCCACCGCTGTCCAGATTTGCCTCGATACAGACTGGCCAGAGGTCGCTGGTGAAAGCGACCAAAACCTTCCAGATATCGCTGCCCCTGGCGACTTGGCCTACATCATCTACACCTCTGGCTCGACCGGTCAGCCCAAGGGCACCATGGTCGAGCATCATAGCCTGGTCGATGCCTTTTGGAGCTGGGAGCAGGCCTATCAGCTGCCGCAGCTGGGTAGCCATTTGCAAATGGCGGGCTTTTCCTTTGATGTATTTACCGCCGACTGGGTGCGATCGCTCTGCTCAGGGGCCCAGCTTGTGCTCTGCCCAGCCGACTACCGGCTAGCGCCCGAGCAGCTCTACCACCTCATGCATACAGCGCAAATTGCCTGCGCTGAATTTGTCCCTGGGGTGATTCGCCTGCTCATGCAGTACCTGGTGGAAACGGGCCAGTCTTTAGACTTCATGCAGCTGCTGATTGTGGGGTCAGATACTTGGTACATGCGTGAATATCGCCAGCTACAAGCGGTTTGTGGTGATTACACGCGGCTGGTAAATTCCTACGGCCTCACAGAAGATACCGTCGACAGCACTTTCTTTGAAGCGGCGCATGCAGCGGTTTCGAATGGTTCATCTTCCGAGTCTTCAGCAGGTCCGCTGGCAGAAGACGCCTTGGTACCCATCGGTCGTCCCTTTGCTAATACGCGGCTGCATATATTAGATAGTCGGCTGCGGCCTGTTCCCATTGGCATTCCGGGCGAACTCTACATCAGCGGCTCTGGCTTGGCGCGGGGCTATCTCAATCGCGCTGAGCTGACTGCGCAGCGATTTATTGAACCGGCTGGCTATCCACGGCTATATAAAACGGGTGACCGGGCGCGCTACTTAAATGATGGCAATGTGGAATTTTTGGGGCGGCAAGATTTTCAGGTGAAGCTGCGTGGCTTCAGAATTGAGCTAGGTGAAATAGAAGCGGCCTTGGCGCGATCGCCCGAGGTGCAGCAGTGTGTGGTCGTACTCCGAGCAGACAGTGCCAGTCAGGAGCGGCTAGTTGCCTACTGGACGCCGGTGGACCCTTCGCATCGGGCAGTCACCCCAAACGAACTGAAGCAGCGCCTGAAGCAATCTCTGCCAGACTACATGGTCCCGGTTGCCTTTGTCGTCCTCAATGCTTTTCCCCTCACCCCCAGCGGCAAAATAAACCGCAAGGCCCTCCCCGCGCCTGACCCTACCGAGCGCACCTCAGACGCGGCTTTCGTGGCTCCCCGCACACCCGCAGAGAAGCAGCTAGCCCAGCTCTGGTGCGAGCTGCTAAACCTATCAGAAGTCAGCATTCACGACGACTTCTTCGATTTGGGCGGTCACTCCCTGCTCGCCGTGCACCTCGTCACCCGAATCCGCGACACCTTCCACTGTCAGATTCCCCTGTCTATGCTGTTTCAAGACAAATCGATTGCTCAGCTCGCCGCCCGGCTGACCGCAGGAGAGCAGGCAGTCTCGCAGAATGGCAGCGCTCAGAATGGCAGCGCTCAGAATGCTCTTCAGAATGGGGATCTTCTGCCAGCGTATTCACCCCTGGTGAAGATTCGGCCAGGCAACGCTCACTATCAGCCCGTTTTCTTCGTCCATCCTATCGGGGGGAGCGTCTTTTGCTATCAGGCACTGGCGGATCGGCTCGCTGCAAACCAGCCTATTTATGGATTCCAGGCCCCAGCCATTACCAGCGAACTGCGACACCAGCGCCTAGAGGAAATGGCCGCTGCCTACATTCAGGCTATGCGTCAGGTGCAGCCACAAGGCCCCTATCAGCTAGGCGGCTGGTCTATGGGGGGCGTGATTGCTTACGAAATGGCTCAGCAGCTCACCGCACAGGGCGAACAGGTGCTGCCGCTTGCGCTGATCGACAGCCGGGTGCCTAGCGCGGGAGTGGGTGAGCCTATCGCTATCGATAGGCCCAGTCAGCGACTAATTGTGCTGTTTGCCCGTGACTTGGGCTGTACGATATCTCAGGCACAGCACATCGACCGGGTGCTAGAAGGTGTGGGTGTCGGGGCCAGCATTGAACAGGCGATCGCTCCCCTACACGCTGCCCTGCAGCAGTTTGGTCTATTGCCCCCTACCCTTTCACAGCTAGAGCTACAGCATCTACTACAGCTGTTTATCTACCATCTCAATCTGTTGAAAGCTTACGCGCCCCGGCGCTACACCGGCTCGGTGGCGCTCTTTAGGGGGCAAACGCGGGTGCCTTCGATATCTACCGCCGCCGATTCAATATCTACCGCCGCCGACTTGACCGAAGACTTCGGCTGGCAGCAGCTAGTGCAGGGTGATCTGACGATTCATAGGGTGCCGGGCAGCCATTATTCGATGATGCGATCGCCGAATGTTGCCACGCTTGCCGACCATTTGAGCCAGTTGCTGATGCAACACACTGCGGCATTGCCTACCAGCAAGAACGCGGCAGAATCTATCGCAAAACCCATCCATCGGTAAAGTCAAAGGATTCCATCACCTGATAGTGTGAATAAAATGCGCAATTTTACTTAATTGCTCTTCTATAATCCTTTTTCATAACTTACTTCTATCCCGTAGCCATGGGTTAGCCTCCGGCCTCCTCGACTACCGCATCTCTGTAAAAAAACTCATGAAAAAAACTGAATCTGCCTACCCTACCTGTCAGTCGTCAGCGTCAGAAGCATCAGTATCAGAAGCGTCCGTGTCAGAAGCGTCCGTGCCAGAAGTATCCGTGTTAGAAGCCTCCCCGTTAGAAGCGTCCGTCTCTCAAGAGCCCGTATCAGAGGTGTCTGGTACTAAGGCATTGGGCAATTCACCCGATGGCCTCGTGGCCAGCTCAAAAGATGCGATCGCTTTCGGCGCAAGCCGCAATCTTAGCTTGCCGTCTTCACCTGCAGAGGCCTTGGCCGAGGCCGTTGCCCGCTACCCAGAGGGTCAGCTAATTCATGTGCGGGCCGATGGCCAGGAAACGGTACAGACCTACACCCAGATTTGGCAGAGAGCGGTAAGGCTGCTGGCGGGGATGCGATCGCTCGGTTTGCAGCCGGGGACGCCGATTATTTTTCAGTTGAGTGATGGTCACGATTTTGCAGCTGTTTTTTGGAGCTGCCTGATGGGTGGGTTTGTTCCCTTGCCACTGACTGCGCTGTGCGATCGCGCCAATGCTCACCAGCTCACCAAAACCCTACGCGGCATTTATCAGCTCATGCCCCAAGCTGTGGTCGTCACCGACAGCGCGCTGCTTTCACCTATACAGAGCATTCTCAATTCTTTTATTCCAGCTATTCCAGCGCCACCAGCCACCCAGCCATCGCTTTCAGTGAGTAGCGCCTATTCACAGACTGCTTATCCCAATATTGTTTCCATTGAGGCATTAGAAAATGATGAAAGTGCTTCAAACCCAGACACAGTAAGTGAATCGACCTTTCATCGGCCTCAGTCCGACGAACTCGCACTGCTATTGCTTAGCTCCGGCACTACGGGGCAACCCAAGCTGATGACCTTCGATGTCAAAACGCTGATATACAGGCTGCTCGCCATCCCTCCAAATCAAAGCGCACCCAAAGAAGTCGTCGCCCTTGGCTGGCTACCCCTGAGCAGTATCAGCGGCCTCAAGCTCTCGACGCCCAGAGCATCCAAAGCGATCCATATCGCCACAGAAGCCATGCTTCAAAATCCCCCTATCTGGCTAGACACTATCGAAAAACACCGGGTCACCCACACAGGCATCACCAACTTTTTCCTAGCTCTCATCAGCCATCACCTCACCAAAACTTCCAGACGCTGGGATCTCTCTTCTATCAAAGGCATGACCATCGGTGCTGAAGCCATCGTGGCCAAAACCGCCCGCCAGGCCCTCTCTCAGCTAAGGGCTTTTCAGCTAGGCCCCGCCGTCCTACGCCCCATCTACGGCATGTCAGAATGCGGGGTGATTGCCTCCGTTGGCAAGTCACACTTTTCTCTAGAGGGCACCACCGATGAAGACCTCTTTGTTGAAATTGGCGCGCCGACAAAAGATCATGCCGTTCGTATTGTCGATGCTTACAACCGCTTGCTAAAAGAAGGCGACACCGGACGGATACAAGCCAAAGGCCCAACCATGACCGCTGGCTACTACCAACGCTCAGCTCAAAGCTCAAACCCTAGCTCCGAGCAAAACAAAGCCCTCTTTACCGATGACGGCTGGCTGAATACTGGAGATCTGGGCTTTCTAAAAGACGGGCGACTAACGGTCACCGGTCGCGAAAAAGAAATTATCATCATCAATGCGCTAAACATCCATAGCCACTCGGTCGAGCAGGCCGTAGAGAGCGTTGAGGGCGTTGTCGCTGGATACACCGCCGCCTGCGGCGTTCGCAGGCCCTCTAGCAATACAGACGAGCTGTTAATTTGCTTTCATCCCATCGCTTTTGACACAGGCTTTCTCAGTAGCCTACTCAAACAGATCAGACAGCAAATCGTTCAAACCTTAGGACTCAATCCGTCGTTTATCGTGCCGCTCAGCACGGCAGAAATTCCCAGAACCCAAACCGGCAAACTCCAGCGCCTAAAGCTAAAACAACGCTTTGAATCAGGTGAGTTCGACGCTGTAGTGAAACAGCTGAATCGGCAAGCTCAGCAGGCTCTCGAAGACACCTACGTTCCACCCTCGACCCCCATCGAAAAGCAGCTGTCCGACATTTGGTGTCAGGTGCTAGATCTTGACAAAGTAGGCATTCATACCAACTTTTTTGAACTAGGCGGACAGTCTTTGCTAGCCACTCAGGTGATTTCGAGAATCCGTACCGTCTTTGATAAGGAGCTACCGATGCGAACCTTGTTTGAATCTCCCACCATTGCTGAGCTAAACAACATTCTTGAAAAAATGACGTCCCAGGCAAAAACAATGCAAACAGCCACCATCTCCAAGCGCAAACGAAGGCAAATTAACAAAACGGCTCTGCAATAGGCAAACCGCCTCTCAATCAGCAAAACACCCCTTCTGCCCTTGAAAAAACCTCGACAACTCTCTCGCTAATCACACTAAACCACAAGGCCTATGTCTACATCCGCTTCAGAAAATGCTTTTCTCCCAGGTGCAATGCCTGATGTCTCCCCTGAGACAGTCACCGCTTGCTCGACGACATTTTCTCAGCGACGCCTGTGGTTTTTGGAGCAGCTCAACGGACCTAGTCCCCTCTACAACCTGAGAAGAACTTTCAAGCTCACCGGAGAGTTGAATCAATCTGTTTTAGAAGAGGCCGTTAATGAAATTGTTTGCAGGCACGAAGCCCTCCGCACCACCTTTCAGCAGGTAGAAGATGAGCCTGTACAGGTCATTTCTGAGATGGGCTCGGTCAAGTTGAGCGTTTTCGACTTGCGCCATCACCCAGCAGAATCGAGGATTGACGCCAGCACTGAGCTGTGCCGAAAAGAGCACAACAAACCCTTCAATATAAAAACGGGACCGCTGCTAAGAGTTGGGCTGATTCGACTTGAGGAGAACGTTCATCTGCTTTTGATCACTATGCACCACATCATCTCCGACGGATGGTCTTTACGACTGTTTGTTGAGGAGATGACGGAGCTGTATGGTGCGTTTTCCCAGGGGAACCCTTCTCCCTTGTCTGAGCTAGATATTCAGTACGGAGACTTTGCCGACTGGCAGCGAGAGTGGCTTCAGGGAGATAGCCTAGAGGCGGAGGTCTCCTACTGGAAAGACAAGCTAGCCGGTATTCCACCCGCTATTCACCTGCCGACAGACTATGTTCGCCCTGCGGTGCAGACCTTTCAGGGAGAGATCTTTGTGCTACGGCTGTCGCCGTCGCTCACCCAATCACTCAAGACACTCTGCCAAGAAACAAATACGACGCCCTTTATGACCTTGCTGTCAGCGTTTGCGACGCTGCTGCACCGGTATTCTGGGCAGGCTGATATTGTTGTGGGCTCTCCCATTGCGGGGCGTAGTCGCTCAGAGATTGAAAAGCTGATTGGCTTTTTTGTGAGTACGCTGGTGTTGCGGACGTCTTTTGCTGAGGGCATGAGCTTTCGCGAACTGCTTTCGCAAGTGAGAGAGTCGACCCTAGAGGCCTATGCTCACCAAGATGCACCTTTTGAAAAGCTGGTAGAAATCCTGCAGCCTGAGAGAGACCCTAGCCGCACACCGCTGTTTCAGGTCTGGTTCAATTTTGTAAATTTGGGGAAGCGCCAGCTCTCTCTCCACGACTTGCAAGTTGAAACGTTTTCAATAAACAACAAACCCTCTGCACGATTTGACCTGACGCTGTATGTGCGAGAAGGAGAGCAAGGGCTAACCGTCCAGTGGGTGTACAACCGCAATCTTTTTGAGGAGAGCACGATTGCCTTTATGAGCAGTAGCTTTGAGACGCTACTGAAGGGCATTGTCTGCGATCCGGAGCAGGCGATCGCATCCCTACCCCTCCTAACTCCAGACCAACAGCAACAGCTATCAGCCCCCAATAGTTCGACAGAAAGCCCCACCCACTTTCCCCATGCAGAGATAGAGCAGTCCATCCCATCGCGATTTGCGAGTCAAGTGTCGCGACACCGAGAGCGACTAGCCATCAAAACGAGCCAGTACGAATGGACCTACGGTGAGCTGAATGCTGCCGCTCAGCGCATCGCCGTCGGCATCCTCAGCCATGAACAACAGTCTTCGGGACAAGTGGCGCTGCTGTTCGAACAAGATGCGCCGATGGTGGCTGCGCTGCTCGGGACGCTGCAAGCAGGCAAAGCCTACGTCGCACTAGATGCGAACTACCCGATAGCTCGCCTGCAGTACATGCTGAGCGATGCTCAGTCACAGCTGCTAGTCGTCGATAATCGCACCGTAGAGCTGGGCCGCCGCCTAGTCGCCGATAACCCTGTCAGTATCCTCAATATCGATGAGCTGAAGAGCCCCGCAAGCGAAGTAGACCTGCCCAGCGTGTCGCCCGATGCCCTGGCGTACTTGCTATACACCTCCGGTTCAACGGGTCGTCCGAAAGGTGTGATGCAAACCCATCGAAACGTGCTGCACTTCATCAGCCAACAGACTAGCCTGCTGAACATCACTTCAGGGGATAGGATTTCACTGTTTGCCTCGTACAGCTTCGATGCGGCGATAGTGGATATCTTCAGCGCGCTGCTGAACGGAGCGACCCTGTACCCGATAGACATCAAGCGTCAGAGCGCTGCGCAGATAGCCGAGCAGATATCCGCCGCACAGATTACGCTGTACCACTCAACGCCAACGTTCTACCGCAGCTTTTTATCGCAGTATGCGGGTCAACACCTTCCCAATGCCCTACAGTCCATTCGAGCGGTGATACTAGGCGGAGAGGCGATGCTGCCGAGCGACATCACCAACTATCGAAAGCACTTCAACGAAGACTGTTGTTTTGTGAATCTGTACGGTTCCACAGAATCTACGATCAGCCTTCAGCAAGTGATAGAGCCCTCAGTCAATCCACTAGCAGAGAATGCGCGAGTGGTATCGATTGGCCGACCGGCGATAGGGACGACGGTGCGGCTGCTGAACGAGGCGGGGGGCGCAGCTCAGGTGTATGGCGAGATAGCCATCAGCAGTGAGTATCTGGCGCTGGGCTACTGGCAGCAGCCGGAGCTGAGCGCGGCGACGTTTACCCCCGACCCGTTGGATAGTCAGCGACGGCTGTATCGGACGGGGGACCTAGGTCGGTTGCGGGCAGACGGCACGATAGAGTACTTGGGCCGCAGAGACTTTCAGATAAAGCTGCGGGGCTTCCGAGTTGAGCTAGGCGAAGTCGAGTCGGTGCT
>JBCBFY010000161.1:0-8810 GCA_038527325.1 Cyanobacteria bacterium J06614_10 | reverse complement strand
TTCGTCACGTGTGTACTCATTATGTTGCTCTGCTGAAGGGAGTCTTTAAACGCTCGCAGGATGGCGATTTGACCGTTCTGCTCAGAACTAGCCAAGGTCACCATCCCGCAAAAGATCCTAGATTATGTCGCTAGTTATGGCGCTGTGGTCCGTGCCAGAATTTGGCTGGTGATTTTTTCTGGGACGGGGGCGAGGTGGGCGTATTGCCAGCTGAAGAAGCCGACGCCTAGGGTGAGCGATCGCAGTTCTAAAATGAGCGTTTGCATTTCAGAAATGGGTAGCTGACTGGTGATGGTGTCCCATCCGGCCCAGTTTTCTTTACCGGCGTAGCCTAGAATTTGTCCGCGCCGTCCGCTAATTAGGCGCAGTACGTTTGAGGTGAAGCTGGTCGGGACGGAGATTTCGACATCGGCGATGGGCTCTAGCAGCGCTGGTTCACAGTCTGACATGCCAGACTGCATGGCAATGCGGGCGGCCTGTTTGAAGGCTTGCTCGGAGCTATCGACGCTGTGGTAGGAGCCGTTGGTTAGTGTGACGGCGACGTCTACGACGGGGAAGCCAAGGGGGCCGTGGTCTAGGGCTTCGCGGATGCCCATTTCTACACCGGGAATGTACTGTTTGGGGACGACGCCACCGACAATTTTTTGTTGGAAGTTGAAGCCTTCACCTCGGGGGAGTGGCTGAATGTCGATGTAGACGTCGCCAAATTGGCCGTGTCCGCCGCTTTGGTGCTTGTATTTTCCGTGGACGGCGTTGGCTTGGCGACGGATGGTTTCTTTGTAGGGGACTTGGGGGAGGTGGGTGCCCATGGGCAGGTGGTATTTGCTGCTGAGACGCTCTAGGGCAATTTGCAAGTGTACGTCGCCTTGTCCCCATAGGATGACTTCGTGGGTGTCGCCGTGTTGTTCCCAGCGGAGGCCGGGGTCTTCTTGTAAGAGTTTGCTGAGGGCGCTGCTGAGCTTGACTTCGTCGCTGCGCTTTTCGGGTGCGATCGCTAGGGCGTACATAGGGCTAAGGTCTGCTGCAGTGGCGAGCTGCACTGCCGGACGCTGATCGAGTTCGCCGCTGCCGAGCGCTAGCGTGTCGCCTGTACGGGCATGCTCTAGCCGAGAAATGGCAAAGATGTCTCCTGCGTGGGCCGTTTGTATACGGGTTTGAGTCTGGCCGAGGAGACGGTAAAAGCCGCCTGCGCGATCGCCATTAATCGTGGCATTTTCGTGGAGGCTACCGCGCCACAGCCGAACGAGAGAGAGCTTTCCACCCTGGGGGCTGTAGTAGGTTTTCAGCACTTGGGCCAGGGGTTCTCCAAGAGTTTTTATCTGGCGACGCTGGGCGGTGGCTGCTGGCTCGGGAGCTTCTCTCACTAGGGCCTCTAGCAGAGGGCGGACGCCGTAGTCAGCTTCGGCTACGCCGATGAAGACTGGAACAACGAGGTCTGCGCCTAGCTCCATCTTGAGGTCTTGAACAATTTCTTCCTGGGGTGGCTCAATTTCTTCGAGGAGTTCTTCGAGGAGGTGGTCGTCGAAGTCTGCTAGGGTTTCTAGCATTTCGTTGCGGGCGGCTTGTTCTTCGGCAGCGAGGGCGGGCGGTAGGGTTACCGGGTCGGCGGGGGCCGACGGATGGTAGTGGTAGGCCTGCTCGCTGACTAGGTCAATGAAGCCGACGAGCTGCGAACCGTAGCCAATAGGATACTGGTGGGGAATGAGTGGCCTCGTAGAGAGACTTTTGAGCGCATCGAGCACTTCTCGGAAGCTGTTGTTTGCTCTGTCGGCTTTGTTTATCCAAATGAGGTGAGGAATTTCCCAAGTATCTAAAAATTGAAGGATGGGAGCAACCGTCAGCACGCGGCTAGGATCGGGGTCGCAGACGACGATGGCTGCATCTACACCAATCAGGGCGTTGTTGGTTTCTTGCAGTAGCTCGACCGAGCCTGGACAGTCTAAAAAGTTAAAAGAAATGCCGCCATACTCAGCGTAGGCGGCGTTTATTTCGACCGTCATGTGGCGGTTTCGGGCTTCGGGGGCGCTGTCGCCGACCGTGGTGCCTCGGGTGACGCAGCCTTTACGGTCAATGGTATCGGTCACCGAGAGGATGCTTTCTAGCAGGGTAGTTTTGCCGCTGGCGTATGGACCTACGATGGCAATGTTTCGAACAGGCTGGCGTAGGCCCGATGAGACCCTGCCAGCGTTGACTTGGCTAGATGTCATGAGTCGCTCCTTCCCATGGATTGGGTGCTATTTTTGCTATTTTTTGCGGATGAGTAGCAGCGAAGAGCGACTGGGGTAAGGGCTGATTCTGTGAGGTGGGCAAAGCCGTTCTAGAACCTGCTATGGGGATAAGCCTATCTTGTTTGCGATTGCCTCACCCGGATGTCGTTGAAAAAGTTCATAAGGGCGAAAATCTACGTCTGGGAATTTGCGTTTGGGGGTTTAAGGTGGGCGGGATATGTATACGAAATGGCGGCAGCACTCGTACATTTAGCCGAGCGCTGTCGCCATAGATTGTTAAGTTTGTTGCTATTCGGGTTGTTGCTCAGTCATGGCCAATTAGGGGGGTGCTAATTGAGGGGAGTGACTGAGGTTGTGGACTAGTGTTGGTTTCTAACTACTCTCATTTAGAGAATTAAGGCAATCTTAGGGCATTGTGAGCGTATCGGCTGTTCTTGGGTCCCATAAAGCTAGAGGTAAAGGCCTGAGTAAGCTAAGCGCAACATTCAAGAAATTGAATGACTGACTTGGCAACTGCAGGTAGTCACTACGTCAGCGTAATTGCTAACAGAAAAGCAACAATCGCAATGAGCACAAAGACTGGAAATGGCATCCATTCTTCGGTTACGCGTTGCCTCCAACCACAGTGCAGACAAACATATTGGTTTTCGTCGTAGATGACGACGCTATGGTGTCCGCATCTGGGGCAGGACAGGTGGTGAGGGTGAGAGCGGTGTGAAGTTTCTAACTGTTGCATTGGGGGCTTTCTCCATAAAGGTCGTTGTATTTTTGAGGTGTCATTGAGCGTAGGCTCTGGGTTGACACCCAATTTCCATGAGAGCTGGTCCTTAAAGCGAGATGAAAAAGCGGTCTGTCGGACTTTATTGAAATTGCCATGACGATGGACACTCCAGTAAAAAAGGTTGACTGTAGAAGTCTCTTGACAGGCTGTCTAAGACTTTCTTGTACTTATTCTGACTTAATTCTTTGGAGTCAAGTACGGACGGTTTGCTGCTTGCATTCATAAATCTTGAAGGAATACTGACCTTAAAAACCCAATAAAACTGTGTGATTTGCTACCAAAAATCTATTTATCTCTACTTCTGGTAGCTTTCAATACTAAAATCTTTGATTTTTTGTGAGAGGCTTTGACCTATGAAATTGCGGTTGACAATTTAAGCGATACCAATATTTCTCAGGAACTTTACGATAGGTTCACACAAGATGCCTGACTTTAAAGCTTTCGATAGCTGGCGAATCTACCATCTGTACCAATATCTTTGCGGTCGCCTGGCAATGAGCCGCAATTCGGAAGGGGAGCCGGTGGCACTTAGTATTGCAACACGGTTGGGAAGGAAGAACTTTCGAAAAACGGTTAAGCAACTGTTTGCGCAGGAGCATCGCTGGCAAGGAACGATTGAGCAGGGCGGCTCGGTGACGACGGGCGCGATTGTTCAAATGCTGAGCGAACTTCGTAAGCAGCTTCGACAGGATTACTTCAACAATGAAATTCCGTATAGCCGGGTACTGACCACTGAGGACACGCTGATTGCACTTCATCAGCTGACGGCATTGACGCCAGAAGAGTGCACGCAGCTGGGGCTGCCCAAGGGTGATGGGCTAACGCTGCTACGACAGATGCTATTGAGGCTGCGCGCGGAGGGTGGATTTGAAAACTATGATGTTGTTTTTCGGGCTTATCGGCAGGCGGTGGGCCTGAACTTTTCGGCTAGCCAAAACGCTATTGAAAATCTTGGCGGGGTCGATGAACTTATTCAGGAGACGGTACAAGCCGAGCTTGCGCACCTGCCAGACAAGCCAAGTATTCCTCCTGGCCGCCGGGACAATCGCAGGGCTAAGTCTCCTGGCAAGCAAGAGACCATTGAAGATTTGACGCGAAAGGCCCAGAAGGAGGTACGCCGTCTGCTGACTCGCAGCGGGAATACGAGAGTGTTTCTGCCTGATAGCGAAACGGAGCATCCTTATATTCGTCACTATCTGCGCCCGGCGTTTGTTCAAAAGCTGGCACAAACTGTGGTCAGTAATGAGCGGCTGACGCAACAGTTTCCGGTGTATTTGAAGCGGGTAACGATGGAGGCTTGTGGGCCCTTGCCTTTTGCAAATGTAGGATGGCGGGCAGATGAATCTGGCGATGCCTACATGCAGCTGTTGAACCCGATTCTTCAGAGTTTGGATAAGCCTATAGAATTCGATGGCGCTGGGCATATTCGTGATTCGGGGCCGAGCGATGAGGAGCTGGCTTCGCAAGAACCTGTGAAAATCACGGTGGAGTTTTATATTAGGGTGCCTTCGGCTTACGAAGGCACGGTGCCTGAGATATTTGAGGAGATGGTGAGCAGCCGGAATCGCCATAAGGGGGAGCGCCGCCGGGTAGATTTTGCCCTGACGAGTACGGGGATTGGTGGAACGCTCTCTCATATGATTAAGGTGATTAATTTAATGCTGCTGAGAGACATTCCGTGCTTGGGCAGCTTTTTCCCGATTGCTCACGATATTACGTCTACTCAGCAGATTGTGCGAGATAATGTGGCTTCGCCGGTGTGGGCGCACAGCCTAGTGCAGCTTTGCTACAACCAAGCGGTGGGGCAGGCGCTGCAGCGGTTTGGTCATAGCCTTTCGCCCTATGAGGATGGGGCATTTAGCGACCCGATTGGCCATGGTGACTTTTGCGGATTTGACTTTTTGTTGGCACAGGCGCAGGCGGCGCTGCAGGCACGCTTGCAAGCGGTGCGCAATACAGGGGTCAATCCTGAAAACTACCTGATGCAGCTTTGTGAAAGGACGGAAAAGCTGTTGATTTTGGAAAAGGCGTGGTCTTCTCTGAAGCGCTATCCATTTTCTTCGATGGCGATGATTGGTACGCTGCACAAATCGGTTATTGGGGGTGTTTTTGGAAAGCGACCCTTAAAGAAGGACGACCCAAGTATTTGGTTTGATGCCTATCTATCGATTGCAGAAGCGCTGCTGGATGAGGGGGCTTACCGGGCTAGCTATTTTTATATCAAAGATCTCGGTGTATTAGAGGGCTATGTGCAGCAGGGGCTATCGATAAATCGAGCACAGATCAACAGCCAGCGGCAGGAATTCGAGATTTTTTCTGGGTCGTTGATTGTTCGTTATTTAATCTGTTTGGCAAATTATTACTATCTGTACGACCGGGAGGATGATCGCAATGGAGATTATCTGCTGCCGGGATGCGCACCTGATATTAACCGGCAGGTGCTGGTTCAAAAAGCTTGGGCTAAGCTCGAAGAGGCGAAAAAACATGTTGAAGTTCGGCTGATTAAATACATTGTTGTTCGGGAGCCTTCGCAGGGGATTTTTAATCCGCACTATTTACTGCTGGGGCGAATTTATTTTACTCGGGCGAAGTTGCTGACGTTCTTCTCGCAATATGTTCCGAATGCGAGTGATATTTTGCATACGGAAGATTTTGTTAGGGAGCGGCGGACGGAGGCTTCTACCCATTGGGGGCGGCTGTATTTGATTGAGAAGGCGCGGCTGTATGCGGCGGCGGATGGGGACGGGGAGGTGTATGCCTGTTACTCGGCAATGCAGTGTTATTTGTATTTGGCGGCGGCGTTTGCTAAGCCGAAGAATTTGGGATTGCCGGGGAGGAAGGAGGTGCTGAGCCCGGCGGGTTGCTTGCAGTGGGCTCGGACGCTACGAAACCATGCGCTGGTGGCTTACGCGGAGACGGGCCAGCGGTGCTACTACGACATTAAAGAGAAGAGCGGGCTACCGGATGAGACCGATGAGTATATCTATGGTGAGAAGGGACTTTATCGGATTGGCAAGATTCCTGGAATTTTGGAGGTGCGGGGCGCGGAGCATGAGCGGCCAAGTCAGGAGAATGATGCGTTTATCACGCTGGATATCTCTCTTTTGGTGGTGGAGTCGACGATGCTGGAGAAGCTAACGCCTCAGCATCCGACGGATAATATCTATTTATTTGGGACGAATGCCTGCTATTTGTTTTTTGCGCGGGGGGTGTATTTGCTCTGCAGTGATGAGACTGAGGAGTTTGAAGGGCTGGCACCGGGCGCAGAGGTCGATTGGGAACAGAAGCTGAAGCGGGCGATTCGATTGCTGAATATGGCCTGGGCGATCGCAGAGGATGGCTGTCTGTTTGAAAATGTGAAGGAGACGGTGGCGGGTGAGCGCAAGAATATTCGACAGATTACCCGTTCGTTTACTAATCCTGAGAGCTCAACTCAGTACACCTCTCAAGAAATTAGCTCAGTGCGTGATTTGTATCCTCGGCGGGTGAATGAAATTGCAGATTTGGGGAAGATTTTTTCGGCGGCCTGTATGGTGCTGCGGCTGCAGACGGCGCCGGATGAGGAGCGATCGCGCATTCAGTCTGACATAGAAAAGATTCTCGATATGCTGTATGGCAGCTATCGTTTGCCGATGCAAAAGACGCTGCGGGCGCTCTTGCGCAAACAAGGACGGTACAACGGTCATCTGCAGGAGTATTTGTCTCAGGCAAGCACGATTATCAGATGCTATGCCTTGAATGAGAAAGAAGATGACCATGACCTCAAGGCGTATCGGAATGCATTTATGTCTGAGTTGTTTGGCGCTTTGTTAGGGCCTGGTTAGAAAGGGTGGCGGTGATGAGCGTAACGGTTGCTACAGTGTGACTGTCCGTTTTGCGGTGTGATCGAGTGTACCCTGGCCTAGTGGGCTTCTTTCGTGGTTTCTCCGGCGTCTTCTCTGGCTGCTTCTGATTTAGATGTTGCTCGGCTTTTGTTTGATCTGAAGCTGTGCGGTGAGCTGGTGGGACGCTTTTCGGGATGTTTGGAGCCGAGGGCGATCGCAGCTTGTGTGACGGATGGGCTCGTTGAGCAGTTTGGCTGTGTGTTTGCCAGGATTTGGCTGGTGGAGCCGGACCGTTCTGGATTGCGGCTGGTGGCTTCTTCTGGCCTATACACCCGGCTGAATGGGTCTTTTGCACGGGTGCCGATGGGGGCTTTTAAGGTGGGGAGAATTGCGGAGCATGGGATTCCTTTTTTGAGCAATTGCCTGGCAGAGGAAGGGTGGGTAAAAGATCGCGACTGGGCTATTGAGAACAAGATTTTGGGCTTTGCGGGTCTGCCCTTGATGGTGGAGTCTCGCTCTATTGGCGTGCTGGCGGTGTTTAGTCAGGAGCCGATGGCGGGGGAATTTTTAGAAGTGTTGCAAATTTTGAGTGTGTCGGTGGCGAATGCGCTAGCGGGTGCGATGAAGCATCAGGTGCTGGCCAGTGACAGGCCGGGGCGGTCTGCGAATTTGTCGGAGCGGCTGGCAGGATTGTTGGGGGCTCAGCGGCTGAGTTTGCTCGGCACGGAGCGGGGGGTGCCGCTGCCGGTGAGTCAGCTATTGGTGGAAATGGGTGAGCGACTGGCGGCGTTGGACTGTCACTATTGCCGGTTGCTGTATGAGGAGGATGCGGTTGTGCTTGAGGCGATGCTGGCGGTGACGGCGCTGGAATGGGAGAGGCCGCTAGCTGAGTTTGAAGATGGATTTGAAGATATCTTGGCGGATGCGGCTAGGCTGAATGGAGATTGTGAGTGGTCGGTAGGGGAGAACCGGCGGGTAATGCGGGTGCGCTTGTGTGTGCCTTTAGTCGGTGAGTCTGGGATAGGTGAGGCTGCGATGGGTGAATCTGCGATGGGTGAGTCTGGGCAGAAGCGATCGCCGCTGTCGGGTAGGGAGTATGAGGTGATTGAGCTGTTGGTGCAGGGGTTGCGGGATAGAGAGATCGCGGAGCGGCTGTATATCAGTGAGCGAACGGTGAAGTTCCACGTGAAAAATATGTTGGAGAAGCTAGGTGTGAAAACGCGGGTGCAAGGGGTTTTTGAGGCGATGAAGCAGGGGTGGCTGGGGTAGTGCCGGGTGGCCGGGGTGGGCTATTCGAACTGGATGAAGGTGACTTTGGCGTCTGGGCTGTCGAGGTGGGGGCGGGCGGCGGTTTCGATGTGGTTGAGCTGGCCGAGGGCACGGCTGCAGGGAAACCCGTATTTGGCTTGGACGCGATCGCTGGCTATTTTTAAAGATTCACGCGATCGCGCTAAAAAGTCATCAAGGCTATAAGTTTTACCGGCTTCGAAGTAATCTTTGACGATGAGAGAAGGTGAGTAGTAGGTTTCTTGTTTTCCGTCTGGCCATTGAATCTTGAAGTTAATCTCTGGCATTTTTACTTATTTATCTCTTTCTGGAATCACAGGTTCGCTTGATGCCTCATTTTAACATTTGTTAAGATGACTAAGCCTGTATGATGGAACTGTCTTGGGTAAAAGTTCCATGTCAAAGCCTACGTAAAAGTCAATATGGTAGAGCAGCGCTTCATTGATTATTGGAAAGGACACCAACAACAGCAAGACATCTGGCAGAAAACGGCCAAACAGCAAGTGTGGAACCTTCTGCCTGTGATTGATGCTAAGCTCAGGCAGTATGGTGCCAAGCAGGTTTTTGTCTATGGTTCTCTCCTGACTGACCGTTTTTCTAAGCGCTCTGATATTGATATTGCAGTGGGTGGCATTCCGCCTGAGCAGTTTTATCCTGCGTTGGCTGCGGTCAATGAACATTGTGATCGAT
>JBCBFY010000160.1:0-8886 GCA_038527325.1 Cyanobacteria bacterium J06614_10 | reverse complement strand
AGGAGGCGGCCCGGCGGGGGTGCGTGGCGCTGGGTGCGCTAGCGTCGGGTGGGGGCGGGCGGAGCGCGATCGCACCTCGGCCGGCGCATCGGCAGCAGTGCCCGCTTCTGACACAACCGTAAAATCTCCTTGCTGCTCTAGCCACACCTTCAAGCCCAGGCGAAAAACGGGGTCTTCGTCAACCAGCATTAGTTGAATGGGGCGATCGCTCATCTGGGCCTAGCTAACTTCCATGGCTGAATTGACGTTTATTCTATAGCATCGGTTACGCCGCTTAATCCGCCACCCCATCGCTAGTGCGTACTAGGCTTACCACTCATCACTACCACTCATCACCACCGTAGCTATCTTCATAGTAGCCATCGTCGTAATAGCCATCATCGTAGTAACCATCGTTGTAATAGCCATCGTCGTAGGGAGCGTCCTCAGTGAAGCTCTCATCGTTGAAGCTATCTTCTTCGGCAGGCGCATCCAAAGACCAAATGTAGGCCCGTTCATCTTCCCAAATGGCAATGCTGGCACGGGCTTCACCGTACAGCGCCCTACCCGGTGCGATCTGCGCAGCAACCTCAATCGCAGCACTCAGGCTGCCGATAGCCGCTAAATTTTGCGCTTCGATCAAGATGGGGCGGTCTTCAATAATCTGTAGCTCCTCTGTCCAGTCTTTGACGGCATTTTGGGCTTCTGCATACAGCGCTCTGCCTTCTTCTACCCTCTTGGCTTCAGCGATTGCTTCACTCAGTTCACCCTCATCAGCCAGGGACCGAGCTTTTTTCAAAATAGGCTGATCTTCAATGATCTCTATCCGGTCGACCCATTCTGCAATGTAGGTCTGACCTTCTATGCGGAGTGCGCGGCCCTGCTCTACCTTGGCAGCTTGAGCGATCGCTGCCTGCAGATTGCGCTTGCCGCCCGCCGTGGCCAGCCGAACCGCCTCGGTCAAAATGGGCCGGTCTTCTAGCCTTTCTATCTCTTTTTTCCAGTGAGAAACCAGGGTCTGCGCCTGTACTCGCTGAGGACGCTCCTGGGTAATTTGCTCGGCTTCTGCGATCGCCCAGCGATAGGTCACTTCCTGACCCACGTTGGCCAAGGTGCTGGCGTACTGGAGCTGCACCATGTCATCGAGCTTTTTTTGCCACTTGGTCAGACTGTCTTGCGCTTCTATATAGAAGGGGCTATCGGGCGAAATCCGCTGTACGGCCTGAATTGCTTCTAGCAAGTTGTAGATTTGTCCGTAGGAGGGTGACCACTGGTCGTAGGGGTCGCTTGCGAGGCGCTTGGCATGGCCAAAGCTAATCAGGTCTTTGGCTTCGGCGGTATTGGCCATATCGGGCGGTACCAGCTGCACCACTGCGATCGCCGCCTCAATGTCTTCTTCTTCCCACTTTTTGAAGCTGTACTGCAGCACCTGCTCCGCCCACTGGTTAATTTCTGCCTTAGATTCTGACCAGGCAGAGGTTTCAAGGTTAATACCTTTGGTCAGCGCTAGGGCCTCGCCCAGCTTCTCTAGGTCGCCTGTCTTCACCAGCTCACGGGCTTTATCTAGCTGAACGCGGGCCGTTTGCTCACGGTCGATTTTGGCCTTGAGCTGGTCGTGGCGAGTGCGCACCCAGTAGTTGCTGTTCAAAATTTTGAGCCTTTGCAGGTCTCGCCGAGCAGCGACCCAGTCGCGAGCTTTAATGGCTTTGGCCACTTCTTTTTCAATTTCTTTGCCGACAGTCCACTCTTTGTCCCAGGTTGCGATCGCACTCTTCACCTGAGGATAGATAGCCACCCGCTCAGGAATCCGCTCCGCCAGCGCCAGCGCCCGGCGCATCTCCCCTCGCTGTGCCATATTTTCTAGCTCAGCCAGTAGCGCCTGCGACCAGCGATTCATCAGCCGATTGGCCTCTTCGTACTGAGGGTGGCTCGGCCGCCACGGCTCTACCAGCTCAATCGCCTCGATCAGGGCCTGCGCAGAGCCCGACTGCACGCTGGCCTGCGCGCACAGCAGTCGCTCACTGTCTGACCCGAGGCCCGAAGCCAGCTGTCCGCAGTCTGGCAGGGGCGGGTTTTGAGTCATCACTGTGACGGCTCTGAGGCTGACGCCTCCTACCGTCGCCAAAATAGCTGCCCACACCAGCGGCCAAATAAAACCAGACAGACGATTGCGAATGCGTTGGCCCAGCGGGCGACGGCTAGAAGAGGGAGAGGGCGGAGTAGATGTCATGCGTTGCAAGCTCCAGCAGCGGCAAGTGCGGTGAGCGAATAAAAGCCTGAACCAAGGCCCGAATGAAAGTCCGACCTACAGGCTTAATTTGGCAGGCCTGATTTAGAGCCCCACTAGAAGCTCAGTAAAATCAAAAATACCTGATGAGTGTAAGTCACCTTACAATTCCCGCAAAATGGGCAATGCTTGCCAACAAATTACAGAGAAAATCACGGCGTTGGCCCGATTTTTTGCTGCCATTGTAGAGGGAATCGTCCCCTATCGCACCGCTTTCATCAGATTATTTTTATAGCTTCTCTGGTCGTGTCTTTAGCCGCCTGCTGGCGCTGCTCTTTAGCCCTTAAATCTTTCTTTGAGCATGGCAAAGAGCGATCGCATTCCCATCGCCTCGCCGCCCTCTGGCCTACCCGGCTGGCTACGAGTGTTGTACGCCATAAAGTCGATATGAATCCAGGGAGTCTGTCCCTGCACAAATTCTCGGAGAAATAGCGCAGCTGTAATGGAACCGCCGTAGGGCGCGCTCGAAATATTGTTGATATCAGCAACTTTGCTATCGAGCATATTGCGGTAGGGTTCGTGTAGGGGGAGCTGCCAGAGCGGATCGTCCATTTCTGTACCAGCTTTGAGCAGTGCCTGAGCCGTTGGCTGATCGTTACAAAACAGCGCTGCAATCTCTGCGCCTACCGCCACCCGAGCCGCCCCTGTCAGCGTTGCACAGTCTATCAGCATCTCTGGAGATTCGCTACTCGCTTCGGTCAAGGCATCTGCCAGTACCAGACGCCCCTCCGCATCCGTATTGCCAATCTCTACGGTCGTACCCTGACGCGATGTCAAAATATCTGAGGGCCGAGTGGCATTGCCCGCGATGCTATTTTCTACCGCTGGAATCAGCACCCGTAGCGACACCGGCAGCGCTAGCTGCATAATCATTCGTGCCAACCCCAACACCTGAGCGGCACCACCCATATCTTTTTTCATCAGCTTCATGCCCGCTGACGACTTCATATTGTGGCCGCCCGTATCGAAGCAGACCCCCTTGCCCACCAGGGTCACCTTGGGAGCAGTGGCCTCTCCCCAGCGAATGTCAACCAGCCGTGGGACCTGCTCGCTAGCCTGACCCACGGCGTACACCATGGGGTAATTGGCTGCTAGCAAATCCTTTCCCACCGTTATCTGGCAGCTTGCCCCAAAGCGCTCTGCCAGCTGCTGAGCCGCTTCGGCTAGCTGCTGCGGTCCCATATCGAGAGCGGGGGTGTTGATCAAGTCGCGTACTAGGTAAGTCGCTTCAGCTGCCGCCGTGATGTAGGCCTGATCGGCGCTATCGGGGAAGGCGAGTTCGGGCAGGGCATCTGCAATTTGCTTGTAGCGTGTAAACCGATACTGGCCCAAAACCCAGCCCAAGCAGAGCTTGGTCGCAATGTCTGACGGTAAATCATCAGCGAGGGTATATTTTTGGGCAGGTAGGGTGTGGGCTAGGCGGCCCAGCGTCCAAGTGTCAAACGTTTTTGGTTTGCCAACCAAGACGCTGTCTAGCTCACCATCAAAGGAGGGCAAGAGGCAGTGCGTGCCAGGTCTGCCGGTAAAGCCAGACATCTCCAGCCATACCGACTGATTGACATAATCTCTTTTTACCTGTTCTTCGGTTACAAAATGCAGCGGGATAGTGCGGGGCAAGGGCCGGTCTCCAAGTCAGATATTCTAAACTCTATATCATGGCTCTTGCGTCTTACTATCTGTCTGAGGCTGTCTAGGGCAATTGAGCAGTGATAAACGGAGGATTAGTCTTGCTGCTGCATGAGCGGTAATTCGATGATAAGTTTTGTACCTTTTCCCAGGGTAGACTGGCACCGCAGCTTGCCCTGATGTCGACCTTCAACAATCTGATAGCAAACGGCCAGTCCCATGCCCGTTCCCTCGCCCACAGGCTTAGTGGTGAAGAAGGGATCAAACATTTTGGACTGGGTCTCGGCATCTATGCCCGTACCGTTGTCTTCAATGGTGATGAGAACGCTATCGGCCTGAGCAGCGGTGCACACTGAAATCGTAGGACAGTAATCATCTGGAGCCAGTTTTTCTCTATTGCCACCGACCTCCTCGTTATTTTTCATATCCGCTTGCTGCATCACCGCATCGATAGCATTGTTCAACAGCTGTAGGAAAACCTGATTGAGCGCCCCCGGGTAGCAGAGGACAGCAGGCAGCTGGCCATACGCTCTGCAGACAGTAATCGGCGGGGAAGACTGCAGCAACCGATTGTTTAAAAGTAAAATTGCGCTGTCGAGCCCTTCGTGCAAATCAACCGCTTTGAAGTCGGCCTCGTCGAGCCGGGCAAAGTTTCGCAGGGAAAGCACAATAGACTGAATCCGCTGGGTGCCTGAGCGCATTGAGTGCAACAGCTTGGTCCAGTCGCTTTCAATGAAGTCTAAATCTAGGTCGTCGTCGGCTTCGTCTGCGCAGAACTGGGCAGGTAATGGCTGCGATCGCTGATCGGTCGTATCAGAAATAGTGGAATGCGATCGCACCCTTTGCACAAATGACATCAGCTCCTCGAAGTAGCTGTCGATATGGTGCAAGTTACCGTGAATAAAGCTCGCAGGGTTATTAATCTCGTGGGCAATACCTGCAACCAGCTGACCCAGACTGGACATTTTTTCACTTTGCACCAGCTGAGCCTGCGTATTTTTGAGTTTGGCTAGCGCCTGCTGAGTAGAGTCGATTTGCACCTCTAGCTGAGCGGTCCGCTGGTTGAAGGCATCAATCACATCGTCTAGCTCATCGCGTCGATTGGCGGCTGAGGCCCTCGGCGACAGGTAAAAGTCTTGTGTGGTCTCGGCTGCGACTGCTAGGGCAAGCTGATGACGAATGCGCTGGAGCGGCGAAATGATCAGCTGCTGTAGGACCCAGAACGTCGTCAGCGTAACAAAAGCAGAAATCAGAATCACCAGGCCAATGATCCGCCGAATAAAGGCATAAATATCTTGATTAATAGCGGTCGCGTCGTAGCGCAGCACCATACTGCAGGGCCAGTTCAAAAGGGCAGCTGAGAGAAAAATTTCGTACCGATTACCGCCCAACCAAGCCGCTTGAATCCCGTTGGCGCTGTGATGCATGGAAACCGTCTCGTTGCCTCCTGTTGTAGCTTGGGCAGGCACCTGCGGATCAGGAAAAAGGATGACAGATTCACCAAAGGCACCTGTAGGTGCACCCGCTCTGCTGTACAGCGCACCACCGACAATTGGGACGGCGGCCATCTCTAGGCTAGATTCGATTGCGCTGAGCATAAACTGACGGTTCATCGCTTCATCTTCGAGCCACTCAGCCGGTAGCCAGGAAGCGCTCGACTTTTCGGTAGCCAGGGCTTGAGCGATCGCTAACGTTCTCACAGAGGCCAGTGCCTTCTCTTCTAATCGCAGAGCAGCCTCACGGCGACGGCGAGACACCGCAGGCACCAAAATAATGCCTTCAATGACTAAAATGCTGCCAAAAATCCACAGTACAATCTGACGAGAAAGGCGACTTCTGAAGACATTGACCCCATAAAAAGAACGGTTTTCCATCCTGCTTTCTCAGCTTTTTGTTCCATCAATGCTTTCACATCAACTCAGCTAGATTAGGATGCCCACCCTCAGAAAGTGCTTTCCCCTTAGCACCCTTGCCAATATTGGAAACACAGCGATGAATTCACCTGTAAACGGCTACAAACCAACAAAAAAGCGGCATCAGCTAGTGCTAGTGCCGCTAAGACTTATTTGTCAGTGACGCATCCAATCAGCGATGCAAACAGGAAAGCAAATTACTGAGCTGCAACTTCCGACTTCTGAACGCTCTCAGCCTGGTAAGCATTCTCTAGGCGCATGATCTGCTTCGCCTTAGCCGTGAGGGCTCTCACGTCAATACGGTTAGCGATTAGCGCGTCGAAAGAAAAGAGACCGGCACCGTTGACGGTGAGGTATAGGAAGCAAGCCGCGTAGATAGCGGACAGCTCCAGGTAGGGGAGGCTAAGGCCTGCAACCTTGATGTGGTGGTACATAGCAACACACATTGTGCTGAAGAGGCCAAAGGCAGCGGGACGGGTGAAGAGGCCCACCATAACCAATGGAGACGCGATTAGCTCTGTGTAAGCAGCGACGTAGCTGAGGAAAATGGGGAATGGCAATCCGAGATATGCCACATATGCCTGGGCAAAGCTTTCGATATCAGCAAGCTTGTCCTGACCGTTGTGAATCATCATGAGGCCGAGAACAACACGCGCGATCGCAAGCGTCGTCTGAGAGGCGAGGTTGGGGTAAACGTTGGGCTTGAAAAGCAAGCTAGCGAGAGAAGTGATATTCATGTGGGAGCGAAATTATTAATGTTTCGACATACTTTATGTAAACAAGTATAACGAAGTCGTGGCGCTTTTGGTTATGTACAAAGGCCTATTTTTACAGGGTTTCCACATTTTCTCGTCAATTCTTTCTGCTTCCATCGACCGAGAGACCGCCTGCAAACAAGCCTTTTGGTTACTTTTCTTAATTTATTTATTCAGATAAATTAAGTTCGCTTGTCAATACCAACGGGTTCGACGTCGTCAGCTGTTCATCCAGCTATTCATCTATCCAGCTATTCATCTAAGGTGAAAGGCACAAAGTCATAGCCTGCCCCCGAGCGGGTGCCAGGCTCTACAACCACCAGGCGATCAACCTGACGGCGATCGCCTGATGGGAGAAAGTTGATGGGTCCTGTGGCGCTATCAACGCTGAAATTATTGTCATCAAGGGCGGCTTTGAGGCCTTCTCGGGTAGCATCGCCGGTGAGGCCTGCTGCGATCGCAATAACCGCGTCATAGGCAGTCGCCGTCCGCCAGCTTACATCCCCCTTCCACAAGTCTCGCGACGTTTCAACAAAGTCGCTGATGCTGTCACGGGAGAGCAAATGCCAGGGGACCGCAACGGTAAGCGCCCGCGCATCTGGGCCAGTTTCTTCAAGAATGGTGCGATTGTAGAGATCATCGCCCGCTAATATCGGCAGTTTATTGCGGTTTTCGGTAATTACTTCTGCCGATTCATCTAGGGTTGCCGGGCTTGCAGCCAGCATCAGCGCGTCGATGCCCTTCTCTTCTACTTCGGAGAGCACATCTGCTGTGAAGCCACTATCTGCCATGTCGTATTCTTCTACGATATCGCCGCCCCAAGCCGACACAAAGCTAAAAAATTCTTCCCTAAGCGACTCACTAGACTCGCTAGTAGAGTCATAAAAGACCATGGCTTGGCGGTCGTCATTGTAATAGAGCATGTAGGCCGACAGAGCCGCCGCCGCAAAGCTATCGGCGGGCACCGTGCGGTAGAGATAAGGGCTGAGGCCGGAGAGGTCAACAGCCGAACTCACGGGCGTTATCGTTACTAGCTCCCCCTGCTCATAGATGGGCGCAGTCGCCAGGGTCACATCGCTGCTGTAGTGACCTACAACGCCCAGCACAGAAGGGTCTTCTACAAGGCCACTGGCAATGGTTTGGGCCAGCTCGGCATCGTTCTCATCGTTGATGACGATCAGCCTTACGGGCACCCCGTCAATGCCACCGCTGCGATTGATGTCGTCTTGGGCTTGGGCCGCTCCTCGCAAAATTTCTAACCCGATTGGGCTCGCTTCTCCGGCGGGTGCAATCACGGCGATGGTTAGCGCTCTCTCGTCTCCGATGCGCGCGTTGCTGCGATAGATGAAGCTTTCGGGGTCATTGGGGTCGGATGAGAGGGAGGCGTTGAGGGCGGTAACTGCACCAGCGAAGTTGTTTTGTGCGATCGCTTCAATGCCCTCTTGCTTAGCGTCTGAGGCATCTGGAAAGAGCACGTTTTCACCGGCGCTCACCCGCGTTCTGACCGCGTCGGGCAGGTTATCGCTATTGATAATGCTGTTGTTATTGTTTGACTGCAGCTGTACGGTGCCGCGCTCAGTCAGTGACCACAATAGGAGAGAGACACCCCCCACCAAGCCAAAAGCGAGCAGCGTTGCAAAAATGGCAAACCGACTGTCATTATCCTGCGCCATACTTGAACTAACCTGAGCCCTTCACTCGGACTCTCGACGATTTTCTGAGATGGTCTTTTCCTTACGTGATTACCGCACCATCTGCAAATACCAATATACGGTGTTTCAGCACTCAACCTAATTAAGTGTCAATAATTACATACGCTGTGGGTAAGCACTCATTTTTGATATGTTTATATCTAATCAGCAATTCACCTGTACTGGTACTGGGACAGCATGAGCGAGCGACTAGACCGAATCGAAGCCATCCTTGAGCGCACCGCACAGAGGCAAGAAAAGCAGGCTGAGGATATTGACACCCTGTTGGGCGTAGTCGCCACCAACGAAAGAAAAGTACGCGACCTCACAGACAAAAGCAAATACAACGAGCAGCTATTTGAAGTTTTGCGAGCTGAAGCTCAAGCAGACCGCGACGAAACGCGACGCCTCTTCAACGACGCCGTCAGCCAGATGGAAACAGATAGAGAAGCTTTGCGAGCTGAAGCTCAGGCAGATCGCGACGAAACGCGACGGCTATTTGACGATGCTGTCAAACAGATGGAAGCAGCTCGAGAGGCTTTGCAGGCTGAAGCTCAGGCAGACCGCGACGAAACGCGACGCCTCTTCAACGACGCCGTCAGCCAGATGGAAACAGATAGAGAAGCTTTGCGAGC
>JBCBFY010000159.1:0-8936 GCA_038527325.1 Cyanobacteria bacterium J06614_10 | reverse complement strand
GATTCACACTGTCCGCTAGGTCAAGATCGCACCGCCCATTAGCTTCCTATATCGGCGCTCCAGTTCTTTTTCCATGAGGGGCCAGCGAGTAAGGCCGTCGCCCTCAGGGCTTTCCTGCGCGAGCAAATTTGTGGCAGCCGTGCGGGCGAGTTCGAGCACTTCCTGGTCTTCGACGAGGCTGGCGAGCGCAAAGTCGGGTAGGCCAGACTGGCGGGTGCCGAGCACTTGCCCAGGGCCACGGAAGCGCATGTCCATTTCAGAGATAAAGAAGCCGTCTTGGGATTGCTCCATTACCCGCAGCCGCTGTAGAGCCACGTCACTTTTGCTATTGGTCATCAGCAGGCAAAAAGACTGCTCGCCCCCTCGCCCGACCCGACCCCGCAGCTGGTGCAGCTGAGACAGGCCAAATCGCTCGGCATGCTCAATCAGCATGACTGTGGCGTTGGGTACATCGACACCCACCTCAACGACCGTCGTCGAGACCAAAATCTGCGTCTCCTGGTCGCGAAAGGCGCTAATGGCAGCATCTTTATCGGCTGAGCTCATGCGCCCATGTAGCAAGCCGACCTGAAAATCAGGAAAAATCGTTTCCTGCAGCCGCGCATGTTCTTCCATGGCCGAGCGCAGGTCTAGCTTTTCCGATTCTTCGACTAGGGGCAGCACAATGTATACCTGCCTGCCCTGGGCAATCTCCCGGCGGATCAAATCGTAGGCATCGGCCCGCTCACGCCCGCCGAGCACCGTCGTCTGAATGGCTTTTCTGCCGGGGGGCAGCTCGTCGATTTGACTGACGTCTAGATCGCCATGAATCGTCAGCGCCAAGGTGCGAGGAATCGGCGTCGCCGTCAGGGTCAGTACGTGAGGGTTGTCGCCTTTTTGCTGCAGGCGGGCCCGCTGCGCGACGCCAAACCGATGCTGCTCATCGATGGCGACGAGCCCTAGGTTGGTAAATTTTACCGGGTCTTCAATCAGGGCGTGGGTGCCCACTAGCACTGGCAGCTCGCCGGTCATTAGCTCAGTATGAATTTGCTTGCGCTTGGCCGTTTTGGTCGAGCCGGTGAGTAGCTCTACCGGTAGGTGCAACAGGTTGAACCATTCCACGAGCTTACGGTAGTGCTGCTCGGCCAAAACTTCTGTGGGAGCCATCAGGGCAGCCTGATAGCCAGACTGAATTGCGGCCAAAATGCCCACTACGGCCACAACCGTCTTACCCGAACCCACATCTCCTTGCACCAGACGATTCATGGGCGCTGTAGACTGCAAATCGTTCAAAATCTCTTGGGCAACTCGCTGCTGGGCCCCAGTAAATTTGAACGGGAGCACGTTGTAAAAGGCTTCAATGAGTTCCCCAGTCGGGGCCATCTGTACGCTGGTCTGTTCCTGCTGCTGAGCGGCGCGGCGGCGAAGTAAGCCAAGCTGCAGGTAAAAGAATTCATCGAAGACGAGGCGGCGACGGGCGATCGCTAATGCTTCTGTGCTAGGTGGAAAGTGGATATGTGCGATCGCAACAGCCAGCTCCACCAGATCGTACTTTTGTCTCAGCGCCTTTGGCAGCGGATCGCGCAGCTCTACCACTGAGGGCAATGCCGCCACCACAGCCTTACGCACCAAGTCAGCACCCACCCCTTCCGTCAATGGATACACCGGCACCACCCGGCCCACCGTCAGCGACTCAATCGGATTGTCCTGATCGCCCAATACTTCGATCTCGGGTGCGTCGATATTAATGCCGTATTTCGTCTGCTTAACGAGACCAGAAATCGCCACCACCGAGCCCGGTGGATACAGCCGCTTTTACCGTTCTTGCCATGCCCTAGAGCGAAAGTGGTTGCCCGCGAGGAAGCGGCTCAGCTTCAGCCGTGAGGTGCTGTCGTACACCGTCAGCTCAAAAATCGTCAGCTTCGAATTGCGCGGGCTATTGAAGCAGTTGCACCGCTTGACGGTCGCGACAATGGTGACCGTTTCACCCGGCACGAGGTCTTTGATTTTGACCTGGCGGGCGTAGTCGATGTAGTCGCGAGGATAGTAAAACAGGGCATCGCGCAGACTGAGCAGGCCAAGCTTGGCAAGCTTCTCGGCTTTGTGAGGGCCAATGCCTTTGAGGTAGGTTAGCGGCTTGTCTAAGGGATGATTGGAGTTTGGACGGTCTACCAAACCGGTGACGTCAGTTGTTTTTGGCGATCTCGTTTTAGACGACCGTTTCTGGGAGGAGCCTGCTTTTGCAGTGCTTGACTTAGCAGCTTTCGAGGATTGCCGAGGGGCCGACGAGCGAGCGCTGTAGCGTCCGCCGGATTCGGCAAGGAGCGGTAGGGCATCGGCAGACTGCCTAGCCCGGTGCAAAAATCGGCGCGTGTCGGCAACTAGGTGCTGGCGCTGTGAAAACGAAAGGTCGGCGTAGCTATCAAACCGTTCGGCCAAAGACTGCCATTTATCAGGGCTGATATGGGGCGATAGATTTTCGGAGAGAACTTTTTGACCATTCAGCAGACTGCTGGAGAGAAATTCACTAAAGCGCTGCTGATGGCCCTCAATGTTGTTGAAGCCACGGTCAGATTCTACGCTCAGGGCTTTTTGCAGGCGCACCCAGTCCGGTAGCTCCGGCGGGCTTTGCGCATCTGCAGCTTTCTCCGGTGCTTTTGCACTGGACTGTTCTGAACTGAGGCTTGCTGCATTGGGCTGTCCACTCTGAGGAGAAACCGCCTCTAAGGTCAGCTGCCCAGTGGCAGATTGACCCGGCTGCTCGTAGTTTGACCTCGATTGCTCCATAGCCCGTTTTTAGTCGTCCTTTTTGATGGACCTTTTAATAGACCGCGCTCCACCGGCTGTTGCTGCAGATGTGCTTAGTCATCTTCTACTGATGTCCAGCTGGCTCGCCAAGCATCTTCGGCTTGAGCCGTTTCTAGCGATCGCTGTGTCTTTTTATAGCGCACACCGAGCTGCTTTAGCTTGGCCAGCTCTTGCCGCAGCCGACTGCGCCAAACCGACACCGTCGGATCGGCGAATTCGATTTCGCTCAGCTGCAGGTTCACCACAGCAAACTCTGGCAGCGCCTCAATCTCCATCACCTCATGGGGAACAAACCGTCGCGACAGCCGGCGCCCCTCATCGCCACCCTCCGAACGCTCCGAACGGCCCCGCCCGGAAGCGCGTCTGTAGCGAGCTTCTGCGTCAGACCGCCTCGCTGCAGATCGCGAAGTTCGGCGCGATCGCGCTGAGCGATCACTGCTCGACTGCCTCTCAGACCGTCTGGAGCGACGCCGATCATCCGCTTCATCCAAGACGTCGTCATCGTCATCGAGCGACAAATTGGCTTCGCCGTGCATCACCCGCACCGACACTTTCACAACGTTTGGCACTGAGTTAACTGGCTCACCCAATCCTCTGGAGTCGGCAGCTGCCGCCATCAGCGCCTTGGGGAAGCTAGGCATGACTTCTGCCTTTTGCAGCAGTTCGTTCACCGCGTCAGACACAGAGCGAAAAACATCCTGAATCGCTTTTTCCATCAGCACCTGCTGTTTGACGAGGTGCACCGGGGCTAAGGGCTGCTCTTCAGTCTCTGCGGCCTTTTCCGCCTCTGTAGAGCGACGGGCTAGGCCTTCTAGGGCCGCGAGCAAGTCCTCCTCTTCAGAGAGGGTTAGCCGCTGGTCGGCGGCAGGCACATCAATGTCAAAATCACTCTCATCTACGTCATCATCATTTGCTTCAGCCGCTTCGTAATCCGCTTCATCAGACCCAAAGGCAATCGACTCATAGTCCATGTCGCTGAGTTCTGCGCGCTGGTATGCGCTATTTTCTAAGCCGTCTGCTGAGCTGTCTTCGTCGTCTTCAGCGGGGGGCACATCCTCGGCCCAGTCGTCTTCGGGCAGCGGGGTGGAGTCTTCTGAACGGTCGTCGGCACTGGTCTCTGTGGTGGCATTTGAGCGGGCGATCGCAGCCAACTTCTCAATCAGCTCCTCGTCGCTTTCACCACTCGTTTGAATCACTGTGCCCGTACTACGCGACTCTAGCAGACGGTGCAAAAACAAAAGCCCCGTATTGCGCTGCGGACGACGGCTCATGGTTTTGGCTTGCGATCGCTGCGCCACCAGCTGCTCATAAATTGTACCGGCCAGCACCTGTAGCGACTTCTGCAAATCGTTGCGCTGCTGCCAAGACAGGCTGACAAACCGATCCGGGTAAGACTGAGTACATAGGTGGTAAACCGCCGACATCAGCTGACGCTTCGTCGCTTCACCCAAAGCCTTTAAGTAACCGTCATACAGCAGGTCCAAAGCATCAGCCATTGCTTGCGTGCGCTGCTGAAGTGCTTTGAGATCCTTTTCAATTTGGCCACTCGCTTTAACCATTCAAGTTCTGTGTATAGCTGTTTGTCACGCTGCTTGAGATCCCCTAAAGGTTACAGCCTTAATGGCCGCATAGCTGTTTACCTGGTAAGGGTTTAACCCATTGAGCCTCTGCCATATGTAAAAATCGGGCCCTCCAAAACAACGAAGAACCCGACTCCCAACGTTTCTGATAGGTTAGCAGCCCAATTAAGCAGGTAAAAACTACTTCTTACCTGTTTGAGCAGCCACCTCATCGGCAAAGTTTACTTCCTCTTTCTCAATCCCTTCACCCAGGATAAAGCGAGCAAAGCGCCGGATTTGGATATTTTCGCCGAGCTTAGCGACAGCCTGCTTCACCAGCTCTTCTACAGAGATGTTTTGGTCCTTAATAAAAGGCTGATCTACCAGAGATAGCTCTTTGAGCCGCTTGTCGATACGCCCCTGAACGATTTTCTCCTTGATGTTGTCAGGCTTGTTACCTAGGTCATCGCGGCCCATCTCGATCTGCTTTTCGCGCTCAACCATATCTTCGGGAATGTCTGCGACCCTGACGTATTCCACGTTTGGCGAAGCCGCAATCTGCATAGCCACATCTTGGGCCAGCGACTTAAACTCTTCCCGGCGAGCGACAAAGTCTGTTTCACAGTTAATCTCAACTAGGACGCCGACGCGACCACCCGTGTGGATGTAGCTGTGAACTAAGCCCTCTGAAGCGACACGGCTCTCTTTTTTAGCAGCGGAGGTAATCCCTTTTTGACGCAGCCATTCGTTGGCTTTATCAATATCACCACCGCTTTCCGTGAGCGCCTTTTTACAATCCATCATGCCTGCGCCGGTTTGGTCGCGCAGTGCCTTCACCTGCTTCGCAGAAATCTCTGCCATTGTGCCTCCATTCTGTGGGTCGTTCTGTGGATATGTGTAGTCAAACTAGCCAACCGGGCTATCGAGTTTGGCGGCTGGGCCTGGCTGAGTCGCCCGGCGGTGGGCTAGCTGTTGAACCTAGCAATTGATGCTCTGCCGTTAGGTGCCATTAGGCCTGGCTATCGGCGGCAGGCGCATCTGCGGAGGCGTCTACAGCGCCAATTTCGGCACCTTCGTCATCGTAGTCGGCACCATCGTATCCATCATAGATATCAGCAGAATGGTCGACACCGCCGCTACCACTGGCGGTATTTCCGCCTCTGGAGCCTTCGTAGATAGCATCCGCCAAGCGGCCTACCACAAGTTTGATAGCACGAATCGCGTCGTCGTTACCCGGAATAGGCACATCTACGACGTCTGGATCGCAGTTGGTATCTAGCAGGGAGATGATGGGCAAGCCCAGCTTCTGACATTCTTGCACCGCATTGTACTCACGGCGAACATCTACGATAATCACCGCATCGGGAATGCGACGCATCGTTTTAATACCACCCAAATACTTCTGCAGCTTATCTAGCTCGCGGCGCAGCATGGAGGCTTCTTTCTTAGGCCGCAGCGCCATCGCGCCAGACTGCTCCATGCGCTCTAGGTCTTTCAGCCGGTCTACGCGGGTTTTGATGGTAGACCAGTTGGTAAGCATGCCGCCTAGCCAACGCTGGTTTACGTAGTAAGAGCCACAGCGGCTGGCTTCTTGCGCGACGATTCCCGCCGCTTGGCGCTTGGTACCTACAAACAAAAAGCTCTTACCGCCTTCAGCTTCTTGGCGCACGTACTTGTAGGCATCTTCAAGTAGCTTGGCCGTTTGAACAAGGTCAATAATATGAACACCATTGCGGGAAGTGAAGATGTATTCATCCATCTTCGGATTCCAGCGACGCGTTTGGTGCCCAAAGTGAACGCCCGACTCAAGTAGGTCGGACAGAGTTACGACTGGCATTTAATTTTTTCTCCTTTCGGGTTAAAACCTCCATCTGGCCGCATCCGGCGAGTAGCCCAACTCAGAAATTGAGATAGCGCTAGTAATCTCGCTAAACACCCGAAAATCCAGATGTGTGAATTTTGTACAGCCTTAGTAGGTTAGCACAGGCTGTCAATGGTTTTGTGGGTAGTTTTAGCCGGATTTCAGCACCCTCCGGACGGGGTTTAGCGCAATCCCAGTTTTCACCCCTGGTATGGGCAAACTGAAATTACGCAAAGCCCTGTCGTAGCTAGGGTTTAGCTGAATATACGTAAGTCCACATTCGCCACAATTTCTTCAAGGGGCACCCATGAGCAATCTGCAATCGCCACCGTCACCACCACCTCGACCTGCGATGCCCCCGCCGCCACCGCCACGCCCCACCCCTCAAGCAAAACCTCAGGCAGGCACCCCCGAAGCACGCCCAGCCGCTGAGCCCTCTACCCGCATGGTGACCCCACCGCCTGCCCAAGCAGCCGGACACCGCGCCGCCGCCCCACCCCCCCTACCCAAGGGCGCTAACAGCGGCCCCACCCTCGAAAAGATCATTCGCAAAGCCTTTGACGAAGGCTATTCCGATATTCATGTCGGCGTAGGAGAAGTGCCCCGCTACCGCAACCGAGGTGAAATCAATACGACTGATTTTCCGGTGACGACCCAGGCAATGTTTGACAGCTGGCTCACCGAAATTTTGACGCCTGAGCAAATCGAAGAATTTAAAGAAACCCTCGATTTTGACGGTGCTGCCCAGTACGATTTCTCCCGGGTCAGAATCAACATCTTCGACAGTTTGAATGGGCCATCGATTGTGATGCGGCTTATTCCGGTTGAGATTTTGACGATGAAGCAGCTCAACCTGCCCGCAGTCATCAAGGACATGTGCCATTACCACAAGGGGCTCATCTTGGTGACAGGGCCGACAGGTTCGGGTAAGTCCACTACCATGGCCGCCATGATTGACTACATCAATCGGGAGATGCCGAAGCACATTATCACTATTGAGGACCCGGTAGAATTTGTGCATCAGAGCCGCAAGTCGCTGATTAAGCAGCGGGAGGTAGGCGTCCATACGCGTAAGTTTCAGAATGCGCTGAAGGCTTCACTGAGAGAAGATCCTGACATTATCTTGGTGGGGGAGATGCGCGATCGCGAAACCATTGAAACCGCTCTCAAGGCAGCGCAAACCGGACACTTGGTTTTTGGAACGCTGCACACGAATAGCGCGGTCAAAACGGTGGAACGGATTTTGGGCATGTATGAGCCGGAGCAGCAGGCACCAATTCGAGTTGCGATCGCAGAATCTCTCATTGGCGTTGTTGCCCAGGGCCTGTGCCGCACCACAGATGGCAAGCGCGCCGCCTTCCACGAAATCATGATCAACACAGACGCCATCAAAGACTACATTTTGCGCGGTCAGCTCGATGAGGTAGAAGCCATCTTGCCGAAGTGTACCTTCGACGGCATGTGCACCATGAACCAGTCGCTATACGGTCTCTACGAGGCGGGGCGCATTACAGAAGAAACTGCACTGGAGCTATCACCCAAGCAAAATGAGATGGCTCAAATGCTACGTGGCCGGGTGTAGGTTTACCGCTGTTGAATAACAAGCGGATAGCCATGAAAGGTCCCAGAGTGAGACGTCACAACTGTCTCACTCTGGGACCTTTCATTAATCAAGCAATAGGGCGGGGGGTGTCTTCTGGATCGAGCGTAAGACCACGATATATCTGCTCAATCGGAAAGCTTAGCTCAATACTTTCTAAGGTGATGGTATCGCCTTGTTGATAGTTCCGAATGACCCATTCGCCTGCTTTGTTTTTATGATACAAGTCCATTTCAATCTGAGTGGTGCTCACTAGCAAATAGTCTTGCAGTTCTGGGTTATGGCGATACAGTCTGAATTTTCCGCCTCTGTCGTAGGCTTCGGTGCTTTCAGAAAGTACTTCGACGATTAGACAAGGATAGGTAATGTATTGCGTAGAGGCTTTGTCACGGTCGTCGCAGGTCACGCTGGCGTCAGGATATGTGTAGTTTTGGGTGGTGGCGATTTTGACTTTCAGATCAGAATTGGCCACTATACAGCCGCGATCTGTAGCGTGGTCATCCAACAGCGCCGTCATTCGGATAGAAATTCGGCTGTGATTGACGCTACCACCGCTCATTGCATAGAGTTTGCCGTCAATGTACTCATGCTTGTCGCGTTGCTGCTGTTCCCACTCAAAGTATTCTTCAGGTGTGAGTCGGGGTATGTTGTCTTGTACAGCAATCATGAGTTTTGATTGGGCTACAGGCTTTGCTTATGGTAATCGATCATACCTGAGCCATGACGGCGTTCAGGAGAGCAATTTGCCTATGGGTGGTACCGTCGCCATGTTGTTCTAGGATGCCGCAGAAGGGCATGAGTTGCCCGGCTGTACATCCGACAGATGCGAATCACGGTCTATGATGTCCTTGGCTAGCTGGCAGTTGGCATGTCCACTACTGAAATTATTGACGATTTCCCGGAGCTGATATCACTGACTGTCTGGAATTTGCGGCAGACCGGGATCATCATTTGGTTGCGTCAGTGAGTGCTGCTTGAAACTTCTCTTCGACCAGAATCTCAGCCGAAAGCTAGTAAATCGATTGTCTGATGTCTTTCCAGAATCGAGCCACATTCAATTCCATAACTTAACTGAGGAAACAGATACAAAGAGTTGGGAGTTTGCTAAGCTCAAAGACTTCTGCATAGT
>JBCBFY010000158.1:0-8955 GCA_038527325.1 Cyanobacteria bacterium J06614_10 | reverse complement strand
ATCAGGGGTGGTGTCAGCGGTGTCATCAGCATCGGCATTGGGGGTGTTGGCACCCGTTTTGAACGCTGTATTGGTGCTACCAAAGGTTGTGTTGTCGTCATAGATATCGAGAATGCCGTCGTTATCAGTATCGGCAGTGCCGTCGATGGTGGCAGGGTAGGCAACATAATCGCCCGATGCTCTAGCTTCAGTGGCGTCAGGGATAGTGTCGCCGTCGCTGTCAAGATCGAGGTAGTCAGCAACCGTGTCGGTATCAGAGTTGCGAGGATTAGTGCCTGTGCCTGCGGTGCCACTGCTGGTTTCAATCGCATCCGCGAGGCCATTATTCGCAGCACTAGTTGCCCCTGTGCCGTCATCTACGAACTGTGGACCGTCAATGGTGCCATTATTATCTGGATCTAAGGTTGCTGCATCGGCTCCGCTTTCGGTGAGGTCGCTAATGCCGTCGTTGTCGCTATCGAGATCAAGATCATTGGCTATGCCATCACCATCGGAGTCCAGAGGAATGTTTTCAATGGTTCGAGTAAATCTGTGATTAAACTGATCGTTATCAGAGAATCCGTCAAAATCCGCATCAAAACTCTGAAGTAGATTGCCGTTACGAGATCGGAAACTGAAACGAACAAAATTTGATGTGTCTTGGCGAGTCACGACAAACGTGCCAGGACTCGGATTAGTGACCTGAATCAGGTCTGGGTCATTGATCTGAGTGCCGTTAACGTATGTGACACCGAAAAATTCAATATCACTCGGCGTTAGCAACTGATTACCGAGGTGATCAAGCACATTAGTGTAGGTGATCGTTGCCCCTGCTGGAGTTGCTGCATCCCACTCATTAAAGCGAGCCGAAGCATCCACAACTTGGAAGTTGGGGTCACTCACAAGGTGAACGTTTCCGCTAGAGAAAGAAATAGAGGCTGTGCCATCTGCCCCTGCACTGATGTTAATGGCATCGTCATCGCTAAATTCCTGCGCTGCACCTGAATAAGATGACGAATCCGGCAGAGTTCCGCTAGCGACACCCATCTGATCCCATGATCCACCTGCTGCGGTGTCGTTAGATAAGGTGCCATCTCGCAGTGAAGCATCCGCAATCCATCGGGATGTAATTCGTGTTGTCGGATTCTCAGTCTCATCTAAAATTCCGTCATTATCATCATCAAGGTCAGTTAGGTTGCCAACCCCGTCACCATCAGTATCAAGATCGACAACGATGGTAGAAATTGCAACGTTACTGTTTGCTGTCCCATCGTTAACAACCACTTCTATGATGCGATTTCTCGTATCAGGGTTGTCATTTGTGTTCTCGAAGGTAATGGCAGCGATCGCACTTTGATACTCTGCCAGCGTGGCAGGACCAGACAGAGAGATCACGCCTGTAGTTGAGTCGTAAGCCGAGGCAACAATCCCGCCGGGCAACGTCGCACCAGGTGTGAGCACATCATCTGCCTGCGCGTTCGTCAGCGTGATAGTAGCTGACTCGATAGTGCTATCGTCTGCATCTGTGATGGTGGTATCTGTATCGCCAATCGCAACCGCTGCGCCCCCTTCGGTAAACGTGGTCTGATAATCAGCACCCGCTGCTGTGGAGTCGTCACTATCAAGGTCAAGCACCGGAGCCGCAGTAGGATTGTCAAGCCCATTTATGGTAACCGTTACTGTAGCCGTATCGGTCGCGCCATCTGGGTCTGCAATGGTGTAGGTAAAGGTATCTGTTGCAGACTGGCCTGCATTTAGACTGTCGTATTGTCCATTCGGATCATAATCAAAGGAACCATCAGCATTAAGCGTCAACAAAGCGCCGGACGGTAGCGTGACTTGATTGCCAATATCGGTGGCGACGCCATTCACTTCAGTCACTGTCAGCGTGTCGCCATCAGGATCGCTGTCGTTGCCAATGACACCATCAGCAGCCGGGATAGAGAAAGGCGTAGCCTCATCGGTCACGTAGGGAGTGCCCGCAGCAGTCGTGGCGTAGTCGATGCTTTCTATGAGGACGCCAAAAGCATTACCAGTAACCCGATGATGCTCCATTCTCACCTCGCCAATTTTGACACCAGCAGGCGCTGCCATGCTTAGTGTGCCAACTGTTTCTGCGCCAGCGGAGCCTGAAGTCGCGGAGATAGTGTTAGCAGCGCCAGTGTCGGGAGAGGTGCCAAAGGTCAAACCACCAACAGTAGAGTCGTCTGTGAAGTTGAAGGTGACACTATTAGTAATGTCGTTGCCACTGTCATCTAAGACGGTAAACCGAACTTCTTCTTTTCCATCTGTATTGTCGTTGAAGAAATAAAGCCTGATATCTGTAGTATCAACCGGGTTAGAAAAGCTGACACCGTATTGAGAACCCTGAGCTGTATTACGTCCCATCCCTACACCAAGGGTTGCCCCATCATCTTGAAGAGGATCGCCAGATAGGGTAGAGACCGTTACTGTTGTGCCATCTGTGCCTGTCACAACAGACTGATTAACGTTGTGACCACCGGACAACTCGGCCTTGTCCAGATTATCTGCACCACTGGCAGTTGCAGGATCATCTACTGCATTCGGCGGGTTGTTGCTGTTACTATCTAGGCTGCGGAAATCAACATCACTAGTGTCGGCGTCGGTGTTTTGCAGGTCGGTGAGTGGTGCATTGATCGAGCCATCAGGATCGGCGTAGGTAGCATTTAGACTGTCATCAATGCCGTTTGTAGTGCTGCCGCTGAGGGTTAGGCCACTTTCAGCATCATCGGTCAAGCCATCTTCATCGGAATCAGTGTCAATATAGTCTGCGCCATCGGCCAGCCCGTCGGTGTTTTCAGGTGTTACAAAAGAGCCTCCGAACTTAGCCGCCGAGCCGTCTCCATCGTTGCTGTCATAGATGTCGATGATGCCGTCACCATCCACGTCGTTATCGCTAACATCACCATCATTCCCGGTGTAGCCAACAGTTGCCTTGGCTTCTACTGTGTCGGGAATACCATCATTATCAGAATCAAGATCGAGAAAGTCGTCAACACCATCGACATCTGTGTCAATCGGCGTTACGCCAGTACCGCCATTGGCATCAGTTGAAACGCCATTGGTATAAGTTTCACCAGTGTCATTGTGAACGCCATCGCCATCGATATCGACAACGCTGGCGTCTTGGCCACTTTCGACCAAATCGCTAATACCATCGTTATCACTATCGAGATCGAGATGATCTGGAATGCCATCACCGTCACCATCTGTCTCTGTGACAGCAGTGACTGTAACAGGCACATGTACTGCAGATGTTGTGCTAACAATGTCAATTTTGTTAGCGATGGTGTACCAACCACCGACAAAGTTACCTTGACTGATGCCACCAGACTGTTTTCCGTAAGGCACAGAGTGATTTGCATCAGCCGCATTTGCAGGCTCACCCGTTGTCAACCAATAGCCTGTGAAGAAACCACCTTGGTCGAAGGCAGAACCGCCAACGGCTGAAGTCGGACCTTCGGGATAGGAAGGATAGATATCGTGCAAAGGCACATCGCCACCACTCGCACGAATATCTCCAGCAACGTGAATAAAGCTGGCAGCTGTGAGCCCACCCAAGGGGACAATACCGCCACCATCTGCGAAGTGAACTTGACCGTCGTAACCATTGCTGAAGTCAGCATCTTCATCCCAGCGCAAGATGAACAAGTCGCCTTCATCGCCTGTGACTTCTAAAGGATCTCTAATTTCGAAGTCCGAGGTGATGTTGATGACATATGTTTCAGCAACACCATTCGTTGTGTCTAATCCATTAAGCGCCTGCGCTGAAATACCACCAGAGCCATCGTCGTAGCCTGGCGTTGCTGTCAGTGCGTTGATATCTAGGAAGGCTTGATTAAGTGTGGACTCTAGGCCACTAATCAAGGCTGTTTGGCCTGTAACGGTCGCCGCATTGTTACCGTTAGTTGCGTTCTGATCAACATGGTCTTGCCAAGCATCAGCGGTGGTGTCGTTGGTGTATATGGTGCCTTTGAACACACCGTTTCCGGAGGTTCGTTCTTTAGCCTCGATACCATCGATTGCAATATCGCCGACCCAGCCCTCTTGAGACAGTTGCCAATTTGCATCATCGCTGCCATCTGCAACAAACAAAACATAATCAGCAAGATCGCCAATGACTGCTTTTGCACCAGCACTACTATTGCCAGCGTCAGAAAAGCCTTCCGCCGTATCTAAAATACCGTCGTTGTCATCATCCAGGTCATCGCTATCGGCAACGCCATCATTATCGCTATCCATAACAGGCCCTACCGGATCGACAATAATGCCATTGACAATGCCATCTGCATCGCCAGGGCCGCCATCAGTAATGTCGTAGGTTACGGTGGTCACCGTGTTGCCGCCAACCACTGCTGTCCCGTAGGTGACAAGATCATCAAAGCTGACGTATTTTTCTCCGTCAAATTTGCGATAGGTCCAGTCAGAAACGTCGTATTCCTGATCCCAGTAAACGGTGACTGTGGCAGTGCCACCAGGTTCAACGCAGGCGATGAAATCTGTTAGGCCCAAGAAGTAATCTGCATCTGGATCTTGCACTGGCAGGTCAGATTCCAACAGGTGCCTCATGTTGGTAATGTCACCGCAGTCTTCGTTTTCTACCTCGACAGTGACATACGCCTCCCCAGGAGCCGCTGGGTTGATGACAGAGGCCACATTCCGCTGGGTCGCATCAGGGATGCCATCTCCATTGGCATCACCGGCATTGGGGCCAATGCTTTCAACAACATCTGACGCGCCATCACCATCTGCATCAAAGAGAATGGTGCTAGTGGCGATATTGCTGTTGTTGGTGCCATCGGTCACCGTGGTTTTAATAAGGCGATCGCGTCCATCCGCATTCACATCAGCATTGTGGAAAGTGATCGCTGCGATCGCAGCTTCATAGTCTGCGATTGTCGCCGTTCCCGATAGTGTTAACGTTGTTCCATCTGCAGATGCAGTAATGCCAGTACTGCCCGGAAGCGCAGCACCCGATAAAATGTCTCCTGCTTGGGCATTTATGAGCGTGATGGTGACGCCTGCAAGCATGCCGCCATCATCGGCAATGGTGGGGTCCGTTGCGATCGCGATAGGACTGCTGCCAGCCACGAATGAGGTTTGGCTATTCGGATTACTGGCACCGCTATCGTCGTTAGCATCCAGGTCCAGCACAGGCGCTGCATTCATTGCCGCCATGCTAAAGCCAAAGTCAGCCGTCAAATTCGCCTCATTATCTGGATTGTTGCTACTGGTGCCACCGACCAAATCTGGCGGCACCGGCAGCGCCTCATCTGGGTCAAACTCATAGTTGTGAAACTCACTGCCTGCTCTATTTTGCTCCAAGTCGCCTGCTGTGACGAATCGACCATTGTGACCGGGCACTGCCATCACGGTTGCACTATTCTCTTGCGCAACCAGCACGCTTCCCCAAAACTGAGCGCCACCACCGAGGGTCACATCGGTTGCATCTGGGAAATTCCAAAGAATATTTGCAGCAAAGTCTGTATCAAAGGAAAAGGCGCTGTTGCCATTGGGATCACTCATATCGCCAATGTTCAAATCAGCCGTAGTACCCGTCACGTTGATAATGACGGTGCTGCCATCAAGGGGCATATCAACAAAATTGACAACTGCACCAAATCCCGGATTCAAGCTATTGCCGTCTATGTTGAAGACATAGAGACCGCCACTGCTATCTCCACGCAGCGTGATAGTGCCGAATCCGTTATTTTCTACGGTGCCACGAGCCGGGAGGTCTTTCCAATAGGCTGATTTTTGCTGGAGCACCGCAATGTCATTGCCATAGTTGCTCAGGTCTAAGGACGCATCTTGGTCAATCGTGCCAGATGGTGTGATGGCCGCAGAACCGCCCAAACTACCGCCATAAACAACGTTATGCACCGCTTCAAACCCAACGTTGAAGCCATCATCAACGGTGATGTCGCCACCGACAACCAGCGCATCTTCACCATCGTTAGGAACAATGTTGCTGCCGACACCAACTCGACCCAAATCAAAGAATCCACTGCCAGCTGCGACGGTAAAGTCGCCTAGCACGACGATTTTACCCTCCGCTTCTGCGCCTGCAGTAATGGTATAGTCACCACCCGCTAGAACAGACACAGAATCATCACGACCTGCAATACCGGTGTTGCTAATAGCCGGAAAGGTCTCTGGCGCATTTGGACCTGTTGCTTCGCTCAGACCGTCACCCAAATTCCCTTCAGGCGCTGCGCCGCTTGGCGCTATGTCTGATTCATTTAGTGGCTCATCGGTGCCAGGGCCGAGGGTAATGACACCACTGCGAATGCCAGTCGCTGCATCGGGAGTGGTGCCTAAGCCATTGTCATTATTGTCGACATCGTCATTCGGATCAGTTTCATCAACACTACTGCTGACTTTGCCTTCTAACGCATTTCCTGCATTGAAGTTGACTGCTGCAATTTCTACCACATAGTCGCCTGCGGATAGCTCGTTAAATAAGTAGTAGCCACCGTCAGCTGTTGTCGTAGTTGCAACTTGCACTCCATTTTGCAGCAGGTTAACGACAACACCGTCAATACCAGATTCACCGCCGTCTAGTGTTCCGTTATCGTCACTATCTGCCCAAACCCGGTTGCCAATTTCATAAGTTGTTGTGGATGCGGCAACAACGTTAATAGTACTTGTGGCAACGTTGCTGCTGTCTGTGCCATCGTTCACCACGACGCTAATGGTCCGTGGTGTAAGCGCAGGGCTAGCAGTGGTGTTATTAAAGGTGATGGCTGCGATCGCAGCCTGATACTCAGCGAGTGTCCCTGTGCCTGAAAGGGTGATAGTAGTGCCATCAGCAGAAGCCGAAATTCCTGTGCCACCGGAGATGGCAGCGCCAGAGAGAACATCGCCTGCCTGGGCATTTGTCAGCGTGATGGTGGCCGATTCAATATTGGCACCATCAGCATCACTAATCAGCGTATCGACATCAGCAATGGCGATCGCACCACTGCCTGCGGTAAAACTTGACTGATAGTCTGAATCACTAGCACCGCTATCGTCACTTGCATCCAGGTCAATCTCAGGTGCTTCATTGGCAGCCGCCACGGTAAAGCCAAAGTCAGCAGTTAGATTCGCCTCATTGTCTGGGCTGTTGCTACCGCCACCAGCCAAAGCTGGCGGAATCGGCAACGTCACATCAGGGTCAAACTCATAGTTATGAAACTCACTGCCTGCACGGTTCTGAACAATGTCACCTGCCGCAATCACCCGGCCATTGTGGCCCGGCGCGTTCATGTTCAGCACGCTGTTGCTATTAGCAACTAACAAACTGCCCCAAAACTGTCCGGCACCCTGGCCACCGAGGGTTACCTCAGTTGCCTCTGGAATGTTCCACAGAATATTCGCTGCAAAATCAGAATTGAAGGTAAAGTTGCTGCTACCGTCTGGTGCAACCATATCTGAGAACTCTTGTAAGTTCACTTGGTCGCCCGTGACGTTGATAATGATGGTGGTCCCATCAACCGGCATATTAATGAAGTTGAGAGGGCGGCCAAACGACGGATTCAGCGTACTGCCATCAATGTTAAATACATACAGCCCGCCAGTGCCGTCACCAATCAGGTCTATTTTGAACCCTTGGTCATCAACCGTTCCACGGCTGGGCAGCGTTGCCCAATAGGCTGACTTTTCTTGTAGCGCTGCAATATCATTTGCATACTCGCTCAGGTCTAGGCTAGTATCTTGCGTGATTGTCCCAGCGGTCGAGGCCGTCTGAGACCCACCAAGCGCACCTTTATAAACAACATTGTGTACCGCTTCAAAGCCAACGGTAAAGGCATCGTCAACGGTGATGTCGCCACCGACAACTAACGCATCTTCTCCATCATTTGGAACAATGTTGCTGCCGACCCCAACACGGCCCAAGTCAGAGAATCCACTGCCTGCTTCAACTGTAAAATCGCCCAGCACTATAACTTTTCCTTCCGCTTCTGCACCAGAAGTAATCGTGTAGTTGCCACCAGCCAAGATAGCGACTGAATCATCACGACCGGCAATGCCTGTGTTGGTAATGCCAGGGAAAGTCTCTGGTGCATTAGGGCCTGTTGCTTCGCTTAATCCGTCACCGAGATTCGCTTCAGGCGCTGCGCCGCCTGGGGCCAAGTCTGATTCATTGAGTGGCTCGTCGGTGCCAGGGCCGAGGGTGATGACACCACTACGGATGCCAGTCGCTGCATTAGGTGTAGTGCCTAAGCCATTGTCATTGCTATCGACATCATCGTTCGGATTGATTTCATCAACACTACTGCTGACCAGATTCGCTAGAACTTGATCTGAATTGAAGTTTGTTGCAGCAATTTCGACCACATAGTCACCTGCATCCAAATCTGAAAACAGATAGTAGCCTTCATCCACTGTTGTTGTCGTTGCGACAACAGTTCCACTACTGAGCAAATTAACCGTTACGCCATCGATGCCAACTTCACTGCCATCGATAGTGCCGTTACCATTGGCATCGTTCCAAACTCTATTACCGATGCTGAATCTCAAAACATTGGGATAGGCTTGTAGTGCCTCAGCAGAAAAGATAGGCAGCGATTCAGCAGACCGACGATTTGGGAAGTGAGCATTCAGATCCCAATTACCCCCCAGAGCAGCATTACCAACTTTAGTGGTAGAAGCATAGATTTTAGCGCTGGTGAGATGATGTAGCTTCGCAATGAACTCTTCTCCCGCATCGCCAGCAGCCACATTACAGCTGTAGAGAAAGACCTCAGCACTCGGCCAGGCTTGAAGAGAGGCCGCATAATGGCTGAGCGTTCCTAGTCCTAGTTCAGTGCTGCCCAGATATAGTGAACCAGGTGCACCATGGGCAACAATGTGAATAGACTCAACAACGCGATGGCTGTACTCATTGACCAAGATATCGGTGATCTGTTCAACGCCATCTCGGTGCGCTGGCAAAATATAGACATTGATTCCGGGTTTTATAGCTTCGAG
>JBCBFY010000157.1:0-9459 GCA_038527325.1 Cyanobacteria bacterium J06614_10 | reverse complement strand
TGGGTTTGCTCTGGATTTTGGTGGTTACACTGGGGACGCTGTTGCTGCTGCGAGTGGTGCCGCTGGAGTACGGGCTGAGCGATGTCATGTTTGAGGTGTCTTCTGCGCTCGGCTCGGCGGGCTTATCTACGGGAATCGCCGGACCTTCTCTGCACTGGAGCGGAAAATGCCTGTTAATGTTGCTGATGTGGATGGGACGGCTAGAGATTGTTCCAGTGCTGGCTTTGCTGAGCGCAGTTGGTGGCGTTTTTCCCAAGCGGGTGCGTTAGCCACTGACATCGCCGAGAGTTGCCCCTGTCCCTTTCTCATTGTGTTCTATGACGCTTAAACAATGGCTGCTGCTCTGCGTGCCTGCCTTTTTTTGGGGAAGTGCCTTTGTACTGATGGAAATTGCGCTGCCGACGTTTTCACCGCTGGTGATTGTTTCAGGGCGAATGGTCGTGGCTTCGGTTTTGCTGAATGGGGTGATTTTTTCCCAAGGGCAGCGCTGGCCGCGAGACAGGTGGGTTTGGCTGGAGTGTGCGGGCCTGAGTTTGGTGAGCAATCTGCTGCCGTTTGGCTTGGTGGTGTGGGGGCAGCAGTACATTGATGCGAGCCTGGCGGCGATTTTGATTGCGGCTTCGCCGGTGTTTACGGTTGCGATCGCCAGCTTGCTTGGCCTAGAGCGACTGACGCTGACTCGTGGGCTGGGGGTGCTAATGGGCTTTGCAGGCGTGGTGGTACTGATCGGTCCACAGGTGCTGCAGGGCTTCAGCCTGAAGGGGGCGGGGGAGCTGGCGATGTTGGCTGCGGCGCTGTCTTATTCGGTGGCGGGCTTTTGGGGCCGACGGTTTAAGCGGATCAGGGCGGAGCTGGTGTCGACGATGACCATTACGATGGGGACGCTGCTGGTGGTGCCGCTGGCGCTGCTGGTAGAGCGGCCGCTGGCTCAGCTTGGCGGTGGGGGAAGTGCTGTGTGGGGTGCTGGATTGGCGGTAGTGGGCTTGGGTGTGTTTTCTACTGCGATCGCCTACATCATCTACTTCCGTCTGCTGGCCGAAATGGGCGTTGTCAATACTTCTCTGGTCTCTTTTTTGGTGCCGCTGAGCGCGGTGCTGATGAGCGCAATTTTTCTGCAGGAGCGCCTTAGCCTACCGGCAATCGTCGGTATGAGCCTCATCTTGGGTGGCTTAGCCGTCCTCGATGGGCGATTATTAAAGCAACTTCACAGCTAGCCGCTGGCTATCTGGTCCTCTTTTGCTGTTCCTCTTTTGTTATGACGCTTCCACCCAAAACCGTAACCGTAAAATGTCCGCAGTGTGAGCAGATATATATTGACTGGCTCACTCCGGCTGTTGGCGAGCAAACGGAATGGTCGCAGCGACCAAGCACCGTCTGCTCGCAGTGCGGACATCGCTCGATTTTAGAGGAGCTGCAAGAGCGCGAGGGCGTTTTTCAGCAGGTTTGATTTGGCGCGATCGCAGCTCAAAACAAAAAATGCAGCTGATAATTCAGCTGCATTTTTTGTTTACTATTTTGCTGTTTATTCCGCATCAGGAAGTGGACTCGCACCATCCCCGATTCCACCGTCAGGTTCGACGGGCATGGGGGCATCTGGATCGTCTACTTCTGGAGGAGCTGTTTCGGGTGACTCTACTGCTGGGGGCTCGACCTCAGGAGATTCTATGCCAGGAGATTCTATAGGACCGGAAGGCTCACCCGTGAAGTATTGGGCTTGCTCTCGGAGAGAGGCGGCTGGCCCTGCCTGGCCCTGCTGATCGAGCAGGTCGGCTGCTTTGAGGTAGTCTTCGACGACGGCATCGACAACGGTGTCTGGCAGGTCTTCGGGTCCGCCGATGTCGACGGTGGAGCTGATGTAGGCCTGATTGATGCGGGCTTCGGCGCGGCCAAGGTATGCGCCGGGGTCGGTGTCGTCTAGCTCGATGGCAGCGGTGTAGGCTTCGATAGAGTCTTCAAAGTCTTCTGAAATGGAGAGGTCGTAGGCGCGGCTGAAGACCTGCTCGTATTCGCTTGCCGGGCGCACTTCGATTTGGTAGTTGCCGCCCTGACCTGAAAAGGAGCTGGCGACTGCGCTGTAGGTGCCAGCCTCGGGTAGCTCAATGACGATGGTGGAATTAAGAGTGCCGCCGTAGTCGTCGTTGGAGGTGATGATTTCGCCGTCGGGGCCTTTGAGCAGCAAAATGGTGTCAAAGTCTTCGCTCTGTAGCTCAATGGTCATGGTTTGACCTGCTTCACCATCGAAGGTGTAGGCGTCTTCCATGGGTGCCAGGGTGCCCTCTTGCTGTAAGAGCGACTGTGCCAAGGCTGCCTTATGGGCAATTCCGGCGACACTTGTCAACACAGCGGCTGCGACCAGCCCCTGGGTTACTTTGTTTTGGAATTTTCCTTGGATAAATTTCATAGCTCAGCTTTTTTCCTAATAGATACGGTCTGTCAATGAGCCGTGCGGCATCACCTTAGTGCATTTTGTCGATATTTAACAAATTTAGACGATGGATAAAGCTGCAATAATGTCCCGTAGGACACTACAGTATCTGTCTTGGAGTATTGAGTTTGAGGGATTCAGGTTGACGGTATCCGAGCTGGGGCGATCGCAGTTCAAGCGACGAAAACTAGAGTCGTTTTCTCTGTCCTATTTTCTGTTTGGGCTGAGTGTCTTTTCGGCTGTGGTTGTTGGGGGTGCCTCGCCTTACCGTGCAGAGGCGTCTGGTGATGGAATGAGTGCGATCGCTGTTTCGGCAACCGCACAAAATCCGCTGGATCTAGACGCATTGGAGTCAGACCAGCCAGCGCAGTCAGTCCCTCTGCCAGTCCCTTCTGAGGCAGATCCTTCTGAGCCAGATCCTTTTGAGCCAGATCCTTCTGAAGTAGCTCCCGGGATGGCTGAGGAAGATATGCCAGAAGAGATCTTGCGGACGGAGATTATTACTGAGGCGCGATCGCCGCTCACCGGGGAACCGCTCACCGCTGCTGAATACGCGCAGCTACAAGCAGAGCTTGCTGACCCTGGCGGCACTCCCCTCATCAGCGAAGATCTTCGATACCTAATCTTTCTGCTTCAGGTCAGGCGAGCTATTCGGCCCATCGTGCCTTTTTTCTAGGCGGGGTTTTAGCGTCAACCACAGAGGGTATGGAACCGCGCTCAGGTGCAATCAGGTGCAATAAGTAGAACGACTAAGAATAGACCGTCTGAAGTAAAACCTGGAGAGTCTAGACTAAAACCTTAGGGGGCTCGCTTAAACCACTAAGCTTTGTTAAGCTTACAGCTATATCAAATTCATGTGATAGCTGTGCGGGGTTGCCAGTCGTTTTAGACTATTTACAAGGCTTACCTAGGGTGAAATCGCCAGTAACGTTCAGAACTTTATAAATAACGAAAAGCGGGTCAGGTAATTTATATGTCGTCAACGGTTGCTCCTGAGCAGATTGATCGGATTGTATGGAACCAGCATCAAAATCCCTTCGAGGTGCTCGGTCCGCACACGATTGAGCAAGACGGCAAAAAAGTTTGGGTGGTGCGAACCTACCTGCCAAAGGCAGATACGGCCTGGCTGGTTTTACCCGAAGCTCGAAAAGAGTACCCCATGCATAATGACCAACATCCTCACTTCTTTGAGGCGGTCATTGAAGATGCTGCCGTTAATGACGAAAAGCTTGTTAACTACCAGATTCGCTCCAAAGAGGGGCCGACCGAGAAGGTCGCCTACGACCCCTACGCCTTCAAGTCTCCTGAGATTACCGGGTTTGATGAGCACCTTTTTGCAGAAGGCAACCACCACCGCATCTACGAAAAGATGGGCGCGCACCCCACAGAAAAAGACGGTGTCTCTGGTGTGTACTTCGCGGTGTGGGCACCCAATGCTCGCAATGTCTCCGTCATGGGCGACTTCAACAGCTGGGATGGCCGCCAGCACCAGATGCGCAAAGGCAACAGCGGCATCTGGGATTTATTCATTCCTCAGCTCAAGGTCGGCGACTCCTATAAATACGAGGTCAAAAACCACGACGGCCACATTTACGAAAAGTCTGACCCCTATGGTTTCCACCAAGAAGTGCGACCCAAGACGGCTTCTATCGTTGCGGAGCTAGATGGCTACGAGTGGAATGACAGCGACTGGCTAGAGCATCGCCGTCAGACCGACCAGATGACCCAGCCAATCTCGGTGTACGAGGTTCACTTAGGGTCTTGGCTGCATGCTTCTTCTGCAGAGCCTGCCAAGCAGGCCGATGGCACCGATGCCCCCCCTGTGACGGTGGCAGACCTCAAGCCAGGGGCCCGCTTTCTCACCTACCGAGAGCTCGCTGAAAAGCTTATTCCCTATGTCAAAGATATGGGCTTTACCCACATTGAGGTATTGCCAGTCGCTGAGCACCCCTTTGATGGGTCTTGGGGCTATCAGGTGACGGGCTATTTTGCCCCTACCTCGCGCTACGGCAGCCCAGAAGACTTTATGTACTTTGTCGACCAGTGCCACCAGCACGGCATTGGGGTAATTGTTGACTGGGTACCCGGGCACTTCCCAAAAGACGGCCACGGACTGGCCTTTTTTGATGGCACCCACTTATATGAGCATGCCGACCCGCGCAAGGGAGAGCACAAAGAGTGGGGCACATTAGTGTTCAACTACGGGCGCAATGAAGTTCGCAACTTCCTGATTGCAAATGTTCTCTTTTGGTTCGATAAGTTTCACATCGACGGCATTCGGGTAGATGCGGTAGCCTCCATGCTGTATCTAGACTACAACCGGAAGCCGGGGGAGTGGGTAGCCAATGAGTATGGTGGCCGGGAAAATATCGAAGCGGCTGAGTGCCTGAAGCAGGTAAATCATGTGCTCTTCAGCTACTACCCTGGGGCGCTGTCGATCGCAGAAGAGTCGACCTCTTGGCCCATGGTTTCTTGGCCTACCTACGTAGGTGGTCTCGGGTTCAACCTGAAGTGGAACATGGGCTGGATGAACGACATGCTCGACTACTTCGAGATGGACCCTTGGTTCCGTCAGTTCCACCAAAACAATGTGACATTCAGCATTTGGTATGCCTTCAGTGAGAACTTTATGCTGGCGCTCTCTCACGATGAGGTGGTGCACGGCAAGAGCCACATGATCGGCAAAATGCCCGGCGATGACTGGCAAAAGATGGCAAACTTGCGGGCGCTATACACCTACATGTTTGCCCATCCTGGCAAGAAGACTCTGTTTATGGGCATGGAGTTTGGCCAGTGGAGCGAGTGGAATGTCTGGGGAGACTTGGAATGGCATCTGCTACAGTTTGACCCGCACAAGCATCTGAAGCACTGCATTGAAAGGCTCAATACGCTGTATCGCCGGGAGCCTGCCCTACACACTCAAGACTTTTCTCAAGAGGGGTTTCAGTGGGTAGACTGCAGCGATAATCGCCACAGCGTTGTCTCGTTTATTCGCTTCGACAAAAACAGCGATGAGTTTATCTTGGCGGTGTGCAACTTTACGCCGCAGCCTCACAGCCACTACCGAGTGGGCGTCCCAGAGAAGGGCTATTACCGAGAAATTTTTAACAGTGATGCCAAGGAGTTTGGTGGGGCTAACATCGGCAACTTGGGCGGTAAATGGTCGGACGATTGGGCTTTTCACAGTCGTCCCTACTCGCTAGATCTGACGCTGCCCCCGCTGAGCGTCATTTTGCTAAAGCTGGATGTTCAAAAGACAGAGGCTGCGATGAAGCTGGGAAGCGCTGAAGAGTAGCTGTCGCTGCATCGTATTTTCGCACTCTTTTACCCTTGTTAAGGCCTACACCTATGCTGTGCGGGCCTTTTTTCGCTTTTTGAACAATGCGTAAATTGAATGCTATCTAATCAAGATCTATTTTCATAAGCTTTTAGAATTTAAGTTGCAGAATAGACTCATTATCATTTCATCAAGTGATATCACCTTTCATTTATGGTTGATTCAAGCTTGAATACGATGTACCATTCGCTTATTCTATTGAAATCCATTTTCAATAGCTATCTACGTGTATTCAACTCAAGTCGAGGATTTGCAATGACTAAGCGACTAAAGGCAGTAGAGCTGTTTATGGCTTTGGGACTCGTAGCGGGTACGGCTGCCTGCACTGGAAGCAACACGACAGAGCCTGAAGTCGGTACGGCACCCGATGCGACTGAGCTGGCCGAAGGCGGCGAAGGTGGCGAGGGCGGCGAAGGTGGTGAAGGCGGTGAGGGCGGTGAAGGTGGCGAAGGCGGCGAAGGCGGTGCCTACAGTGCGGGTGAGCAGGCCAATGCAGATTTTCAGGATAAGCTCAGTGGCCCAGAGCTGCTTAGCGCGCTGCAGGAAGGTGGCCATGTGATTTATTTCCGCCATGCGCAAACCGAGAGGGACTATGCCGACCAAGCTGACCCAAATATGCGGCTAGACGACTGCGAGACTCAGCGAAAGCTCAACGAGGTGGGCATAAAGCAGTCTGAAGATATTGGTACTGCCTTTGAGGAAAAGGGCATTCCGGTGGGTGACATTATCACCAGCGAATACTGTCGCGCTTGGCAAACGGCTGAACTGGCTTTTGGCACCTATGAGAAGAATGCCAATCTGAATTTCTTACCGTTTGAGGAGTATACCGATGCTCAGGTCGAAGAAATGAAGGCTAATGTGACGCCGCTGCTAACGGAAGTGCCCGCTGACGGGACGAACACTGTGATTGTGGGTCACGATGACATTTTTGAGGCGGCGACGGGCATTTATCCTGACCCTCAAGGCTTGGCCTATGTGCTCACGCCAGATGGCAATGGCGATTTTACGCTCCAGGCGAATGTATTGCCTGAGGAGTGGGCAGAGCTCTAACCTGAAGCTCTGTAGCTTGAAGGGCCCAATCTTTGATAGCCTTTGAAGAGATTGAGGCCCTTCTACACGGGTCAAAAGAGGCCTGCTAAGACAATTCGAAGGTTTGGTAAATTAGCGGTTCGTTTTGGGCTTGTCGTTGTTGTTGGCCTGAGCTTTGGTCTGCGCTTTTGGCAGATTGGTCGCTTCAACAGCCTGGTTTTCGATGAAATTTATTTTGCGAAGTTTGCTCAGGCGTATTTAGAAGGCTTTCCTGTATTTGATGCGCATCCGCCGCTGGGTAAGTACTTGATCGCGACCGGGATGTGGCTGTATGACCATGTCCCGGTTCTTCCGGTTGGGATAGGCGAGCGTGCTGCAGGTAGGGTAACGGCAGAGATAGGGCTTTCTCCAGTGAGCTATCGCTGGGTGAATGCCTTTGTCGGTGCTTGTATTCCAATTTTGGTGGTGGCGATCGCACGCACGCTATCAACAGAGCGATCGCAGAACAACTCATGGATCTTCTCACTGCTAGCGGGAACATTTGTCGCTATCGATGGCCTGTTTATTACAGAGTCTCGCTACGCGCTGCTAAATGTTTATGTTGTGTTTTTTGGGTTGTTGGGACACTGGCTGTGGCTCAGCGCGGAAGCGGATTCGAGGTGGCGAGAAATATCGCTGCGAGTGCTGGCAGGTGCATCTCTAGGCGCAGCGATTGGCGTGAAATGGAACGGGTTGGGCTACGTTTTGAGTCTGTTTCTATGGGAGAGTTATCAACTTCAAAAGTCGCCTGGCTTGCGCTTCGGGAGGAGGGTTGCCATCAGGCAAGCTACCTACCTGGGTGTTGTCCCTTTTGTTTTTTATTGGTTTATCTGGTGGCCCCATCTACAGCTGACGGGAGAAACTTTTACCTCTGTTCATTGGAGACTGTTCACATTTCACCAACAGCTCGATGCTGTTCAGGTGGCTTGTTCTAAATGGTATACCTGGCCGCTGCTGATCAAGCCGATTGCCTATTGGTATGAGGACTTTGGGGAGACTGTGCATGCGGTGAACAACTTGGGCAATCCGGCTCTGTGGTGGCTGTCGGCAGCGGCGGTTTTGCTGCTTTGCCTGAGCAGACTGTGGCAGCGTTTGCAGCGCGGCGGATTGCTGATGGATAGGCGCAGTGATGCCGGCAGCTATCTGTTGATTGGGTATGTGTCGAATTGGGTGCCGTGGGTGCTAGTGCGGCGCTGCACCTATCTCTATCTGCACATGCCTGCTGCCGTGTTTGGATTTATGACGCTGGCCTGGCTGATGGACAGATGGCTGGCAGATGGGTCGCCGATGGGTGCAAAGGTGATGGCGGGACTGATGCTGGGCGCGATCGCACTTGCCTTTTTCTTTTGGCTACCGCTCAGCCTAGGGTCGCCGCTGACACCAGAGCAGCTGCAGCTCCGGTGGTGGCTTCCCTCTTGGATATGAACAGCTAGCTGTGCTTCTGAGTTCCCTGCGCGCGCAGGTGCCATAGGGTGGCGTAGAGGGCGGCTGTGTGTGGCCAACCGACGAAGCCCGCAAAGAGGCAGTCGCCGGTGCGATTGGCTAAGAATACGTGATGAATGCCCAGCCGGTTTTGCCAGGTGCGCAGGGTGAGACCTTCTGGTAGGTGCGACCACTGCGCCGAAGATTGGAAGCCTCGATAGCGGGCATCTGTCATGCCGGGGACGGCCTGGAGCTGACGAATCACGCGATCGCAGTAGGTTTCTACTGGCTGGGGCACGCATAGGTGATCGGTATTCTGCCAAAACTGTTGAATAATCTCTGCCACGGCGGGATGCTTTTTCATCTTGTCGTGGTTGATGTCGCGCACGGTGACGTAGCTGGCCTGCCGAATTTTGGTGCATTCGACGGGCACGATGCCATCGCTGCCACCGTCGTAGTCACCTGCGATGGTGAGGGTGGGTACGTTTGCGGCGATTTTCTCGGCGAGGGCGCGGCGATTGGTGCCTAGGTCTCTAGCAATGCCAATGCCCCACTCGAAGGGGTCAATCATGCGGCTGATATCGGCACCCCCTACTGGAGATGCGACTAAAACCAGGGATTCTACCTGGGGCCACCATTCAGGGTGGCGGGAGAGGACTTCGAGCCAGATGAGACCGCCCATGGAGTGTCCCACAATTCTTAGCGGGGCTTCTGGATGTTCGGAGTGGGTTTGGAGTGCGATCGCTTCTACCCGATCAATCAGCGGCGCAATCCTAATCCAGGTATTGATAAAGCCTAAGTTTGGAACGATTACCCTGGCTTCGGGGCTGGCGATTTGCTTGGCGAGGGTGCCTATGCCTTGGTTGATGTCGGCCCAACCGTGTTGCGCATAGAGAATGTAGTCGGGCTGGGGCATCGCAGGAAGGGTAAAAGGTACTGTGCTATCGAGGGTTTGTTGCTTAGGTGTTTGCCGTCAGCGGCTGGCTAATAAGGGAGTGCAAATTAGGACCGCCTGGTGGATGCAAAATCGTGAATGATGGAGTAAGCAAACGCTTTCCCGAGAGTAGTCAATCGAGGGTGGGTTTCACAATAGGGATGGCCGATCTTTGAGGTGTCTGATTTTGAGTGGTTTTGGAGGTTGATTTGGGCGTTATTGCGGCGGCGGTGTTCGGAGAGTGCTGGGCGGAATGGCCTCAATGGATAGAGA
>JBCBFY010000156.1:0-9512 GCA_038527325.1 Cyanobacteria bacterium J06614_10 | reverse complement strand
GCGCCGGAATCAAATATCGCGGCGCCGTCGTCTGCCCATTACGCGCCACATCTAGCACCATCAACAACACCGGATTCAACAATCTCAGCATTACTCAAATTCCGACTCTTTAAATAAGGCGACGGCTGCCAGATAAACCCAGACACCACACTCAACAACAACAACCCCATCAATACTCCGCGCCCAATCCGCCCGGCCATCCCAGACACCACCACCACCCGGCCAAACCAAAACGCCAACACCAACAAAGCCCCCAGCTGCGCCGGAATCAAATATCGCGGCGCCGTCGTCTGCCCATTACGCGCCACATCTAGCACCATCAACAACACCGGATTCGCCAACGCCCCCGCCAGCACAAATCCCCACAGCCCACGCGGCACCTCCCGCACCAGCACCACCCCGCCCCAAACAATCGTTGCAATTACCCCTAGCGCGATCGCTACCTGCAGCGCCAACACCCAAACCCTTACCCCCACCGGCACATCAAAAAACACCACCGCCAAACTGTAAAACCAAGTCCCCATAATTTCGTAAAACGGAATCGGCACCGTCGTCCACTGCGTATTGTCTTGCAGCGTTTGCCAGTTGCTCACCACCACCCAAATCCAAGGCCCCAAGCTCAGCAGCGCCCCGCCAGTCGCCAACCCATACTCCCGCCATCGCCGCCGGTGAAACAACAGCACCGCTACCGCCTGCCCCACCACCACTAGCCCCGTCAGCAAAGACGTATACAGCGCCAGCGACAGCAACACCCCATAGCTCACCCACGCCTGCCACCGGTCAGCTTGCAGCGATCGCCACAATTCCTGACCCATCAGCAACAACAACAACACCCACAAACTGTAGGGCCGCGCCTCCTGCCCATAGGCCACAAAAAAAGGCGACATCGCCAACAACCCCATCGCCAGCCAGCCAGCCAGCTTCACCTGCGCGCCAAACAGCGATCGCGCCAACCCATACATCGCCGGTAGCCCCAGCAACCCAAACACCACAGACAAACTCCGCATCGCCGCCACCGAGCTGCCAAACAGCTCCGCCCACCCCCGTGCCAGCACAAAATACAGCGGCGTATGCTCCGGGCTCAGCGACAGCACCCGCACCAAATCTGTCACTGGGCGATCGCGCCGAATCTCTACAAATTCCAGCAGCCCCGCTGGACTGATCGGCTCCCCCGTCGCCACCTGCGCCCGCACCTCCGCCCGCGTGTAGCCCGACACCCGCATCGACGTCGAAATCTCATCGACCCAGTACACCGGCTCAGCCACATTCGCCACCCGAAAGACAATGCCCACCCCCACGCACATTGCCATCAGCCACACCCAAAGACGACGCTGAGAAAAATCCACCCGGAAGAAAGAAGCCATGTCGATGAAAAAAGATTAAGGCGAATGGTTTGGCGCTATCGGCCTGGTGCTAGCGGTTTGCAACGACGACCAAAACTAGCTACCTAGCATACCGCTCTATGAAAGCCCCAACGGCCTGACTGTAGCGATCGCCCGCCACCAACGGCAGATTATTGTGGTCTGCCCCCTCCACCCATAGCAGCGTTTTATCCTCAGTCGCCGCGGCGTCGTACAGCGTCTGACTCATCTCAGCAGGCACCACCCGATCTGCCGTACCGTGCATGAGCAAAAGCGGCATCTGCAGCGATCGCACCTTCTCCAAAGACTCAAACCGCTGCGTCAGCAAGCGATCAACCGGTAGCCATAGCCACTGCGAGTCCTGCTGCACCATTGCCCGCATAGAGGTAAACGTGGCCTCCACCACCAGCCCAGCCGCCTCAGGATGTTGAGTGGCTAGCTGAATTGCGATCGCCCCGCCAATCGAGCGCCCATACAAAATCAACCGTTCGCCCGGCACCTGCTGCACCCGCCTCAGATACTGCCAAGCCGCTTTCGCATCTTCATACACCCGCTGCTCATTGGGAAAAGGCCCCGAACTCAGCCCATACCCCCGATAGTCGATGAGTAAAACGCTGCAGCCCAGCCGGTGTAGCAGCAGCGCCCGCTCTACCAAGTCGCCAATATTACTGCCATTCCCATGCAAGTACAGCACTGCGGGCGCAGCAGTATCCGCTGCAGGCATCCACCAGCCATGTACCTTGCCATCACCCGCAGGCAGCCACACCTCCTCATAGGCCAGACCCAGATCTGCCGGAGAGCCCCTCAGCTCAGCCGCCGGGAAAAACATCAGTCGTGGCTGATAGCGCCACAGCGCCAGGCACACCAGCCCGTACACGACCGCCAGCACCGCCCCCGTCCGCAGCAACACCCGTACAAACCGCAGCAACACCTGCCCCTCTACCACCGGCTACCACCACTTAATTTTCAGCCGCCCTCTCGACGAGCCGCTTTGCTCACTCGCCGTCAGCCATGCCTGCGGCTGATAGGTGCCAAATACCCGGTCCCACCAGTCCACCGCCAGACCAAAGTTGTGATACCACTGGTCGTATTTGTGATGGACGTAGTGCACCGGCATCTCCATCCAGTCGCACTTGATGGGGTTGTCGTGCTGGAGCTGATGGGCATAGGCCGCAAACGCCGCGTAGGAAAGGCCGCCTAGGGTGCAGCTCAGCCCAATCTGCCAAGAAAATAGAAACATCGTCGCCATCATCGGCGCCGTGCCCACCACATAGTTGCGAAACTCTAGCCAAAAGCCCTGACCGGTATTTTCCTGATGGTGGCGGACATGCACTGCGCCAATCCCCCGAGGATAAATATGCATTAGTCGGTGCAGCCAGTATTCCACAAGGCTTGCGAACACAAAGGCAACCAAAAACCAGCTAATAAACCAGAGTCCCTCTGTTGCAGTATTCATAGGTGTTTTTTGAAGTGTTTATTGTATGGAGCGCACTTGTTTTACCCTTTCTACCTTGCCGCAGTTTGCGACAGCAGGCTAGTGCTCAGAACTGGCCACCCCGCCCCCAGCAGAAAAGATACAGTTGTGTATGATCGCATACGCCATACGTTAACGATTTCAGCCCCCATGTTTCAGCGTTTTACTCGACGGTTTAACCCTGCTTGGCGAGCTGCCAGGTTGCAGGTCTCCGGTCTTGGTTTGAGTCTAGCGATCGCCCTCTTTACCCCCCTCTCAGTCCAAGCCGCCGAACGAATCCGTCTCACCTACGGCCCCTTTCAGTTTTCAATCACCCAAGCCGACCTTGAGACCTACGCTGAAACCGGTGTCGCAGAAGGCGATCTAAAAACTGTGCTCTCCCGGCTTGGCCCAGGCGCACGGGCCCAGTTCCAAACGGCGCTAAACGCTAGCTATGACCTCGATCCGGTCTTGGCCAATCGCTTTTCCTACACAAGCTCAGGCGTACAGCTGCTCACCGAAATTGGCGAGCTGGTGAGGACAGATTCTGGGCGCAATGGGTTTAAATCTTTGCGGGCCGCGCTTACCTTGGCCGCCGCTGACCCAGAGGGGCTGTCGTTGATTACTTTTTTAGAGCATTTGCCCACCGATATGAAGGTCGACGTCGGACAGATGCTTTCTCTAGTTAGCAATTTAGGCGGCGTCTTAGGGGCAAACCCAGCAGGTCGTACAGCAGCTCGCAGCAGAGACAGATGCGATCGCTGCCACAGAACCCCCGGTCGATTTTTCCACCCTGCCCAACCCGCGTTTGCCCGGCGACTTAGGTTTTACCGTTCGCACTCTTACTCTGGAGGATGCTGAGCGCGATCGCACCATTCCTGTCGATATCTACACCCCGCAGGCCCAAGCCACAGCCAACAGCCTACCGGTGATTGTGGTATCGAATGGATTAGGAGCCAGACGCGATCGCTTCAAGGAACTGGCTGAACACTTGGCCACCCACGGCTTTGCCTTAGCCCTGCTAGACCATCCGGGGAGCGATCGCGAACGCCTCAAAGATTTTTACAACGGCCTAGAACCTGAGAACTTCGAGCCTGCTGAATATCTGGACCGTCCTCAAGATGTCAGCTTTGTGCTCGATGAGCTCACCCGGCTCAACGCAGAGCTCTTTCAAAACGCGCTCAACCCCGACCAGGCAGGTGCGTTTGGCTACTCCTTCGGCGGCACCACGGCCCTCGCCCTCGCAGGCGCAGAGATTGACCGCGACCATTTGCAAACGGCCTGCGAAACCCGCTCTAGCCTGTTCAATATTTCACTGCTGTACCAGTGCCGGGCGCTGGAGCTAGAGGAAAGTGCGATCGCCACTGCCAATCTCAAAGACGAGCGCATCAAAGCCATCCACGTGTTCGTGCCCTTTAGCCGCAGCCTCTACGGCCCTGCCGGGCTCGCCCAGGTGACCGGCCCCGTACTTTGGGAAGCCGCCGACCTAGACATTCTCACCCCCTTCGTTGTAGAGCAGATGCCCGCGTTTTCTTGGCTGACCGCCTCCTCAGACCCAGCAACAAACCCAGCCGCCGACCGCTACCTCACCGTCACCTCCGGCCTCCCCCACGCCCGCATCACCCTAGAAGTGATCAACCGGCTCACCAATCAGCCCGCCGCCGACTGGGACAGTATTCGCCCCATCGCCGAAGGCTACCACCGTACCCTCAGCACGGCCTTCTTCGCTGTGCACCTCGCGAATAACGAAGCCTACCGCCCTTACCTCCAGGCTCGCGGTGCCCAACACCTCACCGAAGCGCCCTACACGCTGACCTGGACAGAGGCACTGCCCGATTTCGCATCACCAGCTGCGGAGTAGTCACCCTACTCTGCCGTTGCAATGCAGCCTGCATCCAGTACAATCAGCCGCTCACTGCGAAAGGTGGTGCACTGCGGAATGACGCGAACGAGGGCGGGCTCCACACCTGCTTCTAGTGCTTCATCGGCTACGGTGACTGCTCTGCGCTCCAGACTCTGGAGCAGCCAAGCCTGCTGATTGAGATAGTTCACATCGGTAAAGTCTTGCGCCAAAATCCACAGGTCTACGCCGTAGGCTTCGATAAAGGCCTGCACCTCCAATAGCGCCGGGCTATACTGCGCCGTGACCAAATCCCGCATGCGCTGACGCATTTCTCCATAAAAGTCGATATGGTAGGGCAGCACGAATTCTCTGCCCACCAGCACCGACCGTTCAGAGAAAGCGGGCACGTTGTCATTTACCTCGCGCACGAGCGAGACAATCAGGCTGTCTTTGGGCGATTGGGCAATGTGGTCGTAAAGGCTTTCGTGGGTACCGACCTGCCAGCTCTGACCAGTGAGAAAAAGCTGCGGAACTGCCGGGACGATGACCACTGCGATCGCTAGCCCGACGCTGCCAACAATCTGCCCGGTTTCTTGCACGCTCCACCTTCCCCGCTGCAGCCACTGCTCACCTAGCCACGCCACCCAGCACTCCATCACCAAGGTCAGCATCACCCCCGCCGCAATTATCAACACAAACCGCATGCTGTAAAAGCTGTAGCGACTCGGCAAAAACAGCGTTGGGAAAATAATATGGGCACAAAAAAACAGGCCAACCGAGGCGACAAATAGCTGGCCTAGCACGCTCACTCGATGGGTGATCGCATCAGACAGCGGAAACGCCTTGGCAAAATAGTCCGGCACTTTCCACACCACCAGCGGCAGCATCGCCCCCAGCCAAATTACGGGCGGAAATAGCGGGAAGCGCAGCCCGCTCAGCCCATCAAACCAAAACAACAGCTTTGGGTAGCCAAAGTATCCTCCTCGGCCACCCGGCTGAAACTCTGGCCAGGCCTTCATCTCCGCTAACGAAGCGAGCCGCCCGGCCTGCGCAGCCACCTGATGAGAAAACAGCAGCAGCGTCGCCCCGGTCATTGCTACAGCAATCAGCCACACGGCATAGTCGCGCGATCGCGTCGATAGCCGAGGCCTGGGCCCTTGCCACCGCACCAGCCGCACCGTCAGCAACCCCACCCCCACCAGCGCCATCTGCGGATAAAACGACCCCAAAATACCTAGCGATACCAGGCACCCAGCCCGCTTGCCCCGCAGCAGATAATACAAAAAAGCCGAAAAAAGTGGATACACAAAGGCCCGAGGCGACGCAGAAATTAGATCGTCTCGGATCCAGATATTTTGATTGAGAATCAGGGTGGTGAGTAGGCCGCAGATGGGCACCGGCAGCACCAGCAGCGCCACCCAAAACAGGTAGGCCGTTGCCACCAGCGCTAGCAGCAACGGCAACACCTTCGCAAAAAAAAGCGGCTCAATGCCTAGAGCCGCTACCCCTTGATAAAACGTACTAAAGCCCACGCCTTGAATCGCATGGTAGTAGTCTGCGATCGCATCATTGGGAAACAGGGCCGGGTCGATGAGTCGCTGCAGCCAGGCAATGTGGTAGCGCGCATCATCTTGCACCACGTAGGTATACGAGGTGGCATACCAAAAAGAAACCAAGCCGTAGTACAGCGGGGCAATGAAGCTAAGGCCAAACCAAAACGCGACCTGACGGTCCTTTAGCGACGGTGGCAGTCGCTGAAACGCTGATTGAGCAATTTTCATAGTGTTTCCATAGCTCAGAAAGGTGGATGTAAACCAACCGAATTCAGCAATTTTCGCAGATTTACAACCCCAGTTCTGTTTAGAGAAAGCGCTGCTATGGTAGCTCTACCACAAACCGTCTTACCTATCACTTGAACGCTTTCTTCTGAGTCCCAACGAAAATGATCTAGCCAAGCTTGCTGACGTGGATGAAACAATTTAACAGTATTACCGGTATCAGGGTCATTGGCTTCTGTCTTTACATGTTTGCGGCCATTACAGCCAAAACAGGCCCAGGCTAGATTACTCAAAACTGTTTTTCCGCCAAGAACTTTTGGATGGATATGGTCAATGGTGAAGCTGTTGGGTGAAAATTCGTCAGGGCAAAGGCAATACTCGCATCGCCGTTGGGCTCGCTGAGCAACGTCTAGCCTCATTGCCGCAGATATTCGTTCTGGGTTAAGCGACATTGTCGCCTCGAATTTCAGCTTCTGAACTCGATAGCAGTTCTTGGTTAAGGGTCAAAAGGTCGATGTTTCTAGACTTTGCCAGTTCGATTAGGGCAGATAGCCTGTCGACCCTAAGCTGTTCCTGCTGATCTTCGTAGCTAATGAGTTCTTTGTGTTCTGTGTCGGTAAGCTGCTCCCACTCGCAACGCTGTCGCAAATCGTTTAGCCGTGACTGCTTTTCGGCGGAAAATGCCTGACCAATTTTTTCCAGTAAGCGACTTTCTTCGTGACTACCCGGTGACTGAGGTGATTGGTCAGGAGGGCTCGTCAGCAGCTCTAGAAGTTGAACAACCGCAGGGAGCTTTTCAGCTGAGAGTTGCTCAACGAGTGCGATCGCTCTCTGGCGGCTATCAATTGATGAATGCATGTTTAAAGTAGAATCAACTGATTCAATTGTATCGGCAAGCAGCTTGCGCCTATTGACCGTTTGCCGCACTTTCCTGAGATATCTATTTGGAGACGGCCCTTTCTGCGGGCTATAATCCCTCTACATTACCAGTGGTTTTACTGATCGCTCATATGGCTTCTGGCTCCGAACATTCTTCGCTCAACTTATCGAACCGTAGTGCGCCCAGTCAGCTCGACCAGTGCGGTTCCCTTGTCGAAATTTTGCGATATCGAGCGCAGCAGCAGCCTCACCAAGTTGCCTACATCGGCCTAGAAAATGGCGAAACGGAATATGGCCGCCTGACCTACGCTCAGCTAGACCAGCAGGCTAGGGCGATTGCCGCTGAGCTGCAATCACGCAATGCCACCGGATCGCGCGTGCTGCTCACCTATCCTCTCTCAGATGGGCTGGCCTTCGTCACCGGGTTCTTTGGCTGTCTGTATGCGGGTGCGATCGCCATTACCGCCTGGCCTCCTCTGAACGATTCATTACTGCAAGAGCTGCAGTACAAAGCCGTCAACGCCGAAGTGCAGTTCGCCCTGACCACGGCTCCTCTCCTAGCGCAGAGCAAAGATACCTTTGCCGCCACCCCACCGCTCAACCAAATTCACTGGATCGCCACCGACCAGCTAGACACTGCCCCTGCCAGCACCTGGCAATTACCCGCCCTCAATAGCGACACGCTCGCCTACCTGCAATACACCTCTGGCTCTACCGGCCTACCCAAGGGCGCCATGATCAGCCATGGCAACGTGCTAGATAATCTGGACCTGATTTATAAAACCTGCCAATACACCGAAAAAGACATCGGCATTTGCTGGCTGCCGCTCTACCACGACCTAGGCCTTGTGGGCGCTGTGATTCAGCCTGTGTATGCAGGCGGCCCAGTGGTGATGATGTCTCCAGTCGATTTTATTTTGAAGCCATTTCGCTGGCTGCAGGCGATTTCTCGCTACCGTGGCACCACGAGCGGCGGTCCTAACTTTGCCTACGATCTGTGCTGCCGCAAGATTACCCCTGAGCAGATTTCACAACTGGATCTGAGCAGCTGGGCGATCGCCGTCAATGGCGCAGAACCCGTCCTCAGCCACACCCTAGAAAAATTTGCCAAAACCTTTGCCCCTGCAGGCTTCCAACAGTCAGCCTTTTCACCAGCCTACGGCATGGCCGAAACCACCGTCATGATCACCATGAGCGGTCGCAACCAGCCGCCCGTCGTGCAGCAGTTTCGCAGCAGCGCGTTAGAACAGAACAAACTAGAATCTGCCAGCGACCACGACTCCGAAAGTAGAACAGTCATCGGCTGCGGACAGCTAATAGAAGATCACCCTGTGGCCATTGTGAACCCAGAGACCCTTGAGCGCTGCGCGGCAGATCAGGTGGGTGAAATTTGGGTTGGGGGTGGAAGTGTTGCCAAAGGCTACTGGAACAAACCAGAAGAAACCCAGGAAACTTTCAACGCATACATTTCAGGTACTTCAGAAGGTCCTTTTTTGAGGACAGGCGACCTAGGCTTTGTTCAAAACGGCGAACTCTTCATCACTGGACGTCTCAAAGATCTGATTATTCTCTGGGGTAACAATCACTATCCTCACTTTCTCGAAGCGACTGTAGAAGCTAGCCATCCTAGCCTGCGTCCGGGTGGCGTTGCGGCCTTTGGTGTCGCCGTCGGCGGAGAAGAACGGCTTGTGGTCGTGCAAGAAGTGGAGTCTCGGCATATCAGAACCCTCGATACCGAAGAGGTCATTGGCGCGATTCGGCTGAACCTGGGAATGCACCACATGCTAGAGCCCCATGCGATCGCACTCCTGCGCCCCGGCAGCACCCCCAAAACCCCCACCGGCAAAACCCAACGCCGCGCCTGCAAAGCAAAGTACCTCGCAGGCGAGCTAAACATCATCGCCCAGTGGCAGCACGAAGACATTGCCGAAGGCATCCTACTCGCCCCCGACCTCATCGAGAGCCCGTCTTAAATTCTCCTACTGCACTCTTTCAACAAGATTCCTTTCAGCCTTATCCTTTTCAGCCTTATCCTTTTCAACAACGCCCCTAAAAACAACAATGTTAGACACCAGCATCACTAACTTTGTCGACTTGTTGAAATATCGGGCTGCACAGCACCCTCAAAAAACCGCCTACATCTTTCTCGAAAACGGCGAAACCGAGCAGTGCCGCCTCACCTACGAAGCACTCCATCA
>JBCBFY010000155.1:0-9590 GCA_038527325.1 Cyanobacteria bacterium J06614_10 | reverse complement strand
CCCCAGGGAGAGGGAGAAAGAATCTGGTCCCCCTTCTCCCTGAGGGAGAAGGGGCTAGGGGATGAGGGCCTCCAGCACATCACGCTACCTATCAGCGCTTAATGTCATCCCGCAAATCCGCCAAATCTGTATACGAATCTGCCAAATCAATCAAGCTATCGCTTGTCATCGACTGCAAACTTACCACCTCAATAAACGTGCCGCGCTGACTGAGCACCTTCAGCGCATAGGCCAAGTTACCATCGCCGCCTAGCAGCGTCAGCGTCGGACAGTACTCCGCAATCCGCATCATATCCACCGCCATCTCCACGTGCATATTTGCCTTGCGGGAGCCGTCCGGCAGATGGGTCAATTCTTTACTCACCACCCGGTGACCATGACGGTTCAGCCAGAGCAAAAAGCCGCGCTGCTTTTCATTTTGCGGGTCGACGCCCGTGTAAAAATACGCCCGTAGCAGACGACGACCTCTCACCAAAGAAGATAGCAGGCGGCGATAGTCTACTTCTATGTTGAGATGGGACGCGGCATAGAAGAGGTTGGAGCCATCGATGAAAATAGCAATGCGATCGCTGTTCTGATTCACCGTGTGGGTCATCGGCTGGTAGCCATTAGGCAGACTGAAAGCGCGGTTATTGGAGTTCTTCTCCGCTTTTTCAGAATTGCTAACCGGGCCCGGCATCGAATTGGAAAATGTACTCGCCCCGTCAACGGACAGGTCACCCGTCCGCGCTGCCGACAGAGTGTCGGTGCTTTCAGCAGCTTTTCTGGCGCTAGCACTCTGGCGCGCATTGGGCTTTGCCGAAGATCGAGTACGGGGCTTAGTTCTTCTTTCGGGGGCTTTGGCGGGAGACTTTGCCTTCGTTTTCCCAGTAGCCTTTTCTGAAGCTGGCAGCTCTGTAGGGTTCGCCGCCGCACCAGAATCTGTCGTCACGTCCGACGCGGCAGCCGAAGCCGCCGTCTGCTCAGACGAAGTCGGCTGCGCGCCAAAACGACTATCTTTTTCGTTCACTTTCTTCATATCGGACTTTTTATCGGAGGAGGGCGTCGCGACTGGAGGCGTCGACTCAGGACGGTTGCCTGAGGTGGTATCAAAAGACTTTGAATCGGAAGGCTTCAATGGAATTATGTTTATATCAAAATGTTGAGAACTTTAACATCGTAAAGGGAGTCCACTGAGATTTTCAGAATGTCAGCAAATGTTTTAATAATGACGCAACTCACTGAGAAAAGCAGCCAGAGGAACGCAGCCACAGAAAGGGGCAAAAAAGCGGACCAAAGAAACAGCCAGAAGAGAGGCCAAAAAAGAGCCTAAGGAGAAAGCCAGAAACTAAGCCAATGAAACGATTTACCGCGCTTTTTCAGGCTGTGGATGCGACCACATCAACCAATGAGAAAGTCAACGCCCTACAGGAATACTTTCACGACGAGCGCCCGGCCAATGCCGTGTGGGCACTGCACTTGCTAATGGGAAAAACGCGCAAGCGGCTGATCACATCTCGCGTACTGAGAGAGATCTTTTTACAGATTTCAGATGTGCCCGAATGGCTGTTTGAAGAGAGTGCGGCCCATGTTGGCGACACCGCAGAAACCATTGCCCTGCTGCTGCGCGATACGCCCATTCGCGCTACTGGTACCTCCGAGGCAGGTAGCGATACCCCGCTCCACGAATGGATGGAGACCGTCATTCCACAGGTCAAAGACATTCCTGAGGGTGACGAGCACAGGCTCAAAAATCTGGTCATCGACTGGTGGGCAAATCTTGAAGACGACGAGATCTTTGTCTTGAACAAGGTGCTGACCGGTGCTTTTCGGATTGGGGCGAGCAGTAAGCTCGTGGTTAAGGCACTCGCCGCAGAATATGAGCTGACAGAAGCGGTGCTTACCCATCGGCTCATGGGCGATATCGAAACCACAGCAGACTTTTACGAGTCGCTGATCGATCCAGACGAAGCCGATGCCAGTCCCAGTAGGCCCTATCCATTCTTTTTGGCAGCGCCTATTGATGTAGAAAAGTTTGCTACTGAGACCATGGAGCACTGGCAGGCCGAATGGAAGTGGGATGGCATCCGCGCTCAGCTAATTTACCGAGAAGGGCAGCTCTTTACCTGGTCTCGGGGGGAGGACCTGGTCACTCACCAGTTTCCCGAATTTGAAGCGGCGATTGGCACGGTCCCCGACGGCACTGTGCTAGACGGTGAAATTGTCTGCTGGGACGGGCAAAGCGTCACCCACCAAGACACCATCCGACCGCTGGATTTTAATTTTTTGCAAAAGCGGCTGGGGCGAAAGCGGGTCACCAAAAAGCTCATGGCAGAAAATCCGGTGCACTTTATCGCCTACGACCTGCTCGAAAAAGACGGCGAAGATTGGCGAACCAAGCCCCTAATAGAACGTAGGGCCGCCATGATTGAGCTGATTGAAGCTCATCCGCAGGACTTCATGAGCTACGCTAAGCCGCTGCCGTTTGAAACATTTGAAGATTTGGAGGGGTGGCGATCGCAAGCCCGAGAATACGGCTCAGAAGGCCTCATGCTAAAAGCGCTCGATAGCCCATACCTCGTCGGTCGTAAGCGCGGCTACTGGTGGAAGCACAAAGTAGACCCCATGACCCTAGATGCTGTGATGATCTATGCCCAGGCAGGCCGAGGAAAGCGGGCAAATCTCTTTACTGACTACACGTTTGCTCTCTGGCAGGGCCAAGGAGACGGCAAAACGCTGGTCCCCTTTGCCAAAGCCTATTCGGGCCTCGACAACGCCGAAATCGAAAAGCTAGACCGGTGGATTCGTCGCCATACGATTGAAAAGTTTGGTCCGGTACGCTCTGTGCAGCCTATTCAGGTGTTTGAAATTGGCTTTGAGGGCATTGCCGAATCGAAGCGACATAAGTCGGGCATTGCCGTACGCTTTCCCAGGATTTTGCGCTGGCGTACCGATAAGCCGGTAGAGGAGGCCGATACCTTGGAAACTGCGATCGCACTCCTTAAGACGTCATAACTCCAAGCGTCATAACCTAGCGTCATAACCTACCAATCACAGCGCACCATCACATCAGCGAATCGTGATCTCTCCCCGCTCCCTCAGCTGCTTCGAGCGGGTTGGCGTCGTCAGCTGACATACCCAGTCTCCTGTCTTACCGGTCAAAAAAGGCACGATAGTGCCATCGCTGGCTAGGGTGCGCGTGCGATCGCGGCAGTTGTACAGCTCCAGCGGCTGCTTCACCCCATCCACCTTCACCACCGTTCGATACTCCCAAAAGCTCTTAGCACTCCGGCGAATGCTCGACACACACACCTGATGCTCCCCAAACAGCCGGCAAGACTCCCCAACCGCAGGCGCCGCCGAAATATTAATCAGCCACACCGCAAACGGCAGCGCTAGCATCACGACCACCACCGCCCACCAAACCGTTAAAAACTTATCAACCAGCAAAGACCTGAGAGAGTACATCAAAGCAGCAAAGAGGCAGTGAGCAAAATATGAATCTTTGTAAATTCTACCGCTTCCTTGAACCTGACAGGCCTAACTAAGCAAATAGTCGAGAAGCAAATAGTCGAACCCAGCCGCCCAGTTGTACACCGTTTTGCTGCCAAAGCGATGTCTGCTTGCTGCCAAGGCAATATCTACCAACTCCCCTTGGCACGTATGAGGCCCTGCACCCCTTATGCTCGCAAAAGACTGTAGCATTTGTTACCAAGTCTTCGTATTGCATTCCTCTACCCATCCCATAGGCACCTGCTAAGATGACCATTCAACAGCTCGACTTCGTAAGTCAAAACGCCCCCTGAAAATCAGTCCGGTCACCGACGGGTTCGCCATCCGTTTACCTAAATGCAATCTAGATAACTGGCGATAGCCAATAAACGCAAACAAAACGCAATCGTGCCACGGTCATGACATCTCAAACCATGCCTGTTCAGTCCACACCATCGACCCCGGAGCAGACCATTCCCGTACTGGATCTTCAGGACTTCACCAGCGGTCAAAACCCAGAGGCATTCGTCAGCGCCTTTGGTGATGCCCTACGCGACTGGGGCTTTTTTGCCCTGGAGAATCACGGTGTTGAGCAGCGCATTATCGACGCGGCCTATGGCGCAGCCGAAGCCTTCTTTGCCCTCCCCGACGACACCAAAAAGCAGTACGAAATTGCCGACCTCAAAGGTCAGCGTGGCTTCACCTGCTTCGGCAAAGAGCACGCCAAAGACAGCAGCGCCCCAGACCTCAAAGAATTTTGGCACGTGGGCAGGGAGCAGCCAACTCGCCACCCCGTGAGCTACCCAGAAAACATCTGGCCAAGAGAAGTTCCCCAGTTTCAACCCGTTATGGCCACGCTGTTTGAGCAGCTAGAAACCTGCGCAGCCAACCTGATGGAAGCCTGCGCCCAGTGCCTCGCTCAGCCTTCCGACTTCTTCCACACCCAGGTCACCGAAGGCCAAACCATTCTCAGAGTCATTCACTACCCGCCCATTCCCGAAGACATTACCCCAGCCAGCCAACGCGCCGCCCCCCACGAAGATATCAACCTCATTACGCTGCTCTGCGAAGCCACCACCCCAGGCCTCGAAATTCTGACGCGAGACGGTATCTGGCTACCCGTGCAGCCCATCCCAGGACAAATCATTGTCGATACGGGCGACATGCTCCAATCTCTTAGCAATGGTTTGCTCAGAAGCACTACTCACCGGGTCGTGAACCCTTCTAGCAGCCGCGATCGCCGCTTCTCCATGCCCTTTTTTGTCCATCCTCGCCCCGAATTTGACCTGACGCCGCTGCCCAGCGCTGTCGAGAACACAGGCGGCGTCAGACAGTTTCCTGCCCAAACGGCAGGAGAGTATCTGCAGCAGCGACTCAGAGAAATCGGGCTAGACTAGCGGCCCTCAACACATACAATTCTGTGCAGACAAATTTGTATAGACCAGAGATAGCCCACAGCACTGTGGCCACATCTCCCCAAACGAGGCTATTTCAGGGATAATTAGGGGACTGTATGTCGCAATGGGCACGCCTATGAATCTTGCTCCCGCCATTCCCACCTTTGTCATCACGCTTCGAGAAGGGGTCGAAGCCGCGTTGGTAGTCGGTATCGTCCTTGCTTGCCTTAGCAAAGCCAACCGCAGTGAATTGAACAAGTGGGTCTACGCTGGTGTGGCGGCAGGCATCGCGGGTAGTGTGCTGATTGGCGCTTTCCTGAGTTTGGCACTGAGCCAGGTGCAGTATGCCATGCCCGCACTGCAGGGGCTCATCAAACCCTTCTTGGGCGTTTTGTTTGGTAGCGTCGCCATCGTTATGCTCAGCTGGATGCTGATTTGGATGACCCAGCAGGCCAGAAGCATGAAGAGCAACGTAGAGGGCTCGCTCAAAGATGCCCTCGCCGACTCAGAGGGGTCCAACATCAGCATCTTCAGCCTGGTGTGCATCGCCGTTTTACGAGAAGGGTTCGAGACCGTTCTGTTTTTATTTAGCAACCTTCAACAAAGCACGGCTGGTGTGGTAGGGGCCGCAGCCGGGCTGCTCAGCGCCTTTGCCATCGGGGTCGCCCTGTTCAAGTTTGGCGTCAGAATAAACCTTAGACGCTTCTTTCAAACCATGGGCATTCTGCTCTTGCTGATCGTCGCGGGGCTAGTCGTCTCAGTGTTTAAAAATCTCGACGCTGCCTTCACGGCTGTGACGGTGCTAAAGCCCGATTTAGACCTGTGCATCAGCGCCCAGTCTTGCATCTTAGGGCCGCAGCTGTGGGATACCAGCGCCATTTTGCCGCACAAGCAGTTCCCCGGCATTTTGCTCAAAACCCTCTTTGGCTACCGCGACCATATTTACCTCGTTCAGCTGCTTGCCTACATCGGCTTTTTGGTAGGCGTTGGTGGTCGCTATTTTCGCAGCCTCAACCCTGTAACAAAGGCTTCGTCAGGTCAGACGGCTTCAGAAGCGAGCTAACTGCAGTCAGCCATTGGCCAGTTATTTTTTTATTTCCTAACGACGGAGCCTCACTTATTGAAAAGTGAGGCTCCGTCATGGGCTAATTTTGAACCGCTATTCGCAGTACGCAGGCTTTAATCTTCGGGCCTTTCTTTGTTCGACTTTTCCAACAGGCGTTCGAAGCGTTCCTTACTCCAGCGGTCGGTCGCATAGGAGATGGCGCTGATTTCTTCTAGGCGGATTAGCCACACGGTGCGCTGGTAGGGGTCTTCGGGCAGTTCGTCGTCTTCAAAGCCCTCGGCCACATCTACATCTACCACTTCTACATATTCGGCATCTAAGAAGATAGGAATACCGACCAATCGTGTTCCGGGCATTCTGAACCACACTTCGCTGCCAGCGTGGAGGGCTTCTTCTAATCGGTGATACAGTCGGCTCGACGTTGAAGAAGGGGCAGCGGCAGCTCGCGAATGGATGGACTGCTCCTGACGTGCGGTGTTCTTCATCATGCCTTCTGTCATAATCTTCCTCCTAAGTACACTTTGCTGGTGCAGTACACTTTGTTACTGTCTGGATAGCACAGATCCGTCGCTGCTGGCTCCCAAGACACAGTTTCCTCATATACGGTTTTCTCAGTTGTGGCAGCTCCGATTGCAGCTTAGTGATCTTTTATTCATTAAAAGGTCAGAGCGCACGACAGAGAACCGTATATTTACAGCTGACAGCCTAAAGAAAAACGCGCTGTCGGCCATCGTAGTATTTCTACAACATAACAAATCTCTGCAATTCTCTACTGAAAAACCCCTTGACGAGTTTTAAGCGCTGAGGGTTAGCTGAAAGATTGGCCGGGAGATGGGCTAGAAATACGCTAAGCGCTGGTGCCCTACTTTGAGGGCCTAACCCGCATCAGGGGCTGGCCAAATTCTATGGGCTCAGCGTTTTCGACCAGAATGTCTACAACTTCGCCGGAAACTTCTGCCTCTAGTTCATTCATCAGCTTCATCGCTTCGATGATGCAGACCGTTTGGCCCGACTGGATGCGATCGCCCACCTCAACAAAAGCCGCCTCATCCGGCGCAGGCGACCGATAAAACGTACCGACCATTGGCGAAGTTATCTCGACTAACGACGGATCGACTGAGGGCGTAGCCGCTGGGACAGGTGTTGCCGCAGGGGGCGGTTCTGAAGCAGATGGGGTAGGCATCGCTGCTGCAACCACAGGCGCAGGCGCAGGCACCATTGCAGGCGCTGTCGCCGAAGAATTTACAACCACATCGGGCTGCAGGGCTGAGGGCTTACGCAAGGTCAGCTCAAACTCTGCATTTTTGAGGGTTAGTTCAGCGATGTCAGTCTGGTTGAGCGCAGCCACCAACTCGCGGAGTTCTTTAAAATTCACCGAGTAAACTCCACCTAGTAAACTCCATTTTGCATGTGTACTTACGTTTGAAAGGTTTGGCGTTTGAAAGGTTTGGACGCCTGTGATTTATGCTCAGTTTTCACGGCCCAAGTAAGTATCGTTGCGGGTATCGATTTTGATTTTTTCACCTTGAGAAATAAACAGGGGCACCATCACCTGGGCGCCGGTCTCTACGATGGCGGGCTTGGTGCCACCGGTTGCCGTATCGCCTTTTACGCCTGGGTCGGTCTGGGTGACTTCTAGGGTGACTGAGTTTGGCAGCTCTACCTCGAGAACTTTCTCGTTCCAGGTGAGAACAGTGACCTCCATCTCTTCTTTCAGGTACTTTACGCGATCGCCAATTTGGTCCTCATTCAGGCGCATCTCTTCGTAGGTTTCCATGTCCATAAAGACATACTGATCGCCGTCTTTGTAGGTATGTTGCTTGTTACTTTTCTCCAAGATTGCTTGGGGCAGCATCTCCCCTGCCCGAAACGTTCGCTCAACCGTACTGCCTGTCTGAGCGTTTTTGAGCTTGGTTCGCACAAAAGCGGAGCCCTTGCCAGGTTTTACATGCAAAAACTCAACCACGCGCCACACAGAACCATCTATCTCGATGCTTGTACCAGTGCGGAAATCATTGCTTGAAATCATGGTGATAGCTGAAGAGTGCTAAGGCAATCGGCCATCATTGTACAGCTCAGAGGTCAAATGCCCATGGGCTGACAGAACCAGACTGTGGCAAGATCAAAGACGAACGCCTCAAAATCTCTTTCTTGATCCACTAATGAATTTGCGAAACCCCATCCGTGCGCGCCATGCCCTCGGAAAAAGCAAGCCTCCCGTAAGCCGTTTCACGCTTACTAAAAGTTTTATTAAAGCCACCTGCTTTAGCCTTTTCCTCTCGGTGGCCTGTCTCCTAACTGCGGTGGCGCCTGCCCATGCCGTTACCACAAGCCCCCTGATTGCAGGCCTACCCCCAGGCAACGCAGTCACCGATGGGGCCGCTCTGCTGAGGTACTCACTGCCCATAGACAGCGAAGAAATCCGCAAAGTACAGGGCGAACTGGAGGGCCTCTCAGAGTGGCTACGCAGCAAACGCTGGGGACCGATAAAAAAAGATCTTAAAAAAGTCGAACGATTGCTCGACCGAAAGCGCGACAAGATTCTTGCAGCAGTGCCCGAAGCAAGACAGGCAAAAGCAGATGAACTCATAGACAGCCTGAAAGCCGAGCTAGAACCTATCCGCGAAGCCGTCGCAGAGGAAGACAAAGAAGCCGTGTGGACTGAGCGCAAGCGGATGCTCGACAAGGTGGGTGAAATTGAAGAACTCATGGTCGACGGGTATCCCTTTGAGGTGCCAGAAGAGTACAGCGACCTACCTCAGCTCAAGGGCCGGGCCACCGTAAAGTTCACGACGACCAAAGGAGATGTCACGGTGATCGCCGATGGCTACAGCGCACCGGTGACGGCGGGCAACTTTATCGATTTGGTTCACAAAAAGTTTTACGACGATATGCCCTTTATCCGGGCTGAAGACTTTTACGTGCTGCAGACCGGTGACCCGGAAGGCCCTGAAGAAGGCTACATCGATCCTAAAACGAAGGAATACCGTGCCATTCCAATGGAAATATTGGTCAAAGGAGACGAAGAACCAATTTACGGCTACACGCTCGAAGAAATTGGCCAATATATGGATGAGCCTATTTTGCCTTTCAACTCCTACGGCAGTCTTGCTTTGGCACGGCCCAGCGACGACAACAATGGCGGCTCTTCCCAGTTTTTCTTCTTTTTGTTTGAGGCGGAGCTGACCCCTGCTGGCCGCAACATGCTAGACGGGCGCTATGCCGTGTTTGGCTACACGGTGGATGGCAAAGAAGTGCTGCGATCGCTCACCCAAGAAGACAAGATCATTTCTGCTAGAGTCATCGACGGCCTAGAAAACCTGGTAGAACCAAACGTTTAGCAGCACAATCCGTCACTCAGCGACCTAAAAATCGGATTACCTCTTGATCGCACACTTACAGGAGATCTTAGTCACAGACGTAAATCATTACGCAAGGTTAATGTCTATGCATCTTTTGGTGGGCCTGAGTTTCCGGCATTTGCAACGGCGAAGTTTCACCACTTCTCTTCAGTTTGTAGACAGTTCATTGCGCCCGTTTAGCAAGATGACACTCGACGCTTGTAGGCATCAGTCTCCGTAGACTATGACTAGCAGGCGGTTCGAAGCTCTACTCAGATAACGGTAGACACAAGGAATGCTATTGAAACGGCAAGG
>JBCBFY010000154.1:0-9602 GCA_038527325.1 Cyanobacteria bacterium J06614_10 | reverse complement strand
CGCAACTTCAATTCTCTAAAGCTCATGTCTAGAGAGTTGTAAACGAGTAGCCGCCCGCTCAGCGTATTGCCCTTACCCAGGATGATTTTGATCGTTTCAGTTGCCTGAATAACGCCGATCATGCCGGGTAAAATGCCCAAAACACCGCCTTCTGCGCAGGAGGGAACCAGTCCCGGCGGTGGAGGCTCAGGATACAGATCGCGGTAGTTTGGACCATCTTCATAGTTAAAGACAGTGGCCTGGCCTTCAAATCTATAGATAGAACCGTAGACATTTGGCTTATCTAGCAAGACACAGGCATCGTTGACTAGATAGCGTGTCGGAAAGTTGTCGGTGCCATCAACAACGAGGTCGTAAGGTTCAAAGATCTCCAGCGCGTTGTCTGAAGACAGTCGCACCTCGTGCAAGTCCACCTGGCAGTAGGGGTTAATTTCGAGGATGCGATTTTTGGCGGATTCAATTTTGGGCTTGCCTACCCAAGAAGTGCCATGAATGACCTGACGCTGGAGGTTGGAATGGTCGACAACGTCAAAATCGACGATGCCAATGCGGCCAATACCAGCCGCTGCCAAATACAGCAGCAAGGGTGAACCTAGGCCGCCAGTACCTACACAGCAAACGCTGGCGGCTTTGAGTTTCTTTTGGCCTTCGAGCCCGACCTCGGGGAGAATCAGGTGCCGAGAGTAGCGTTCGTACTCTTCTTTGGTGAGTTGGATTTCATCCAAATTGGGGTTCAGCATGGTGTTTGAAAAGGTAAATGGCCGGAAATATGACCGGCTAACAAGTGAACATGGAAGTCCCAGTGGTGGAAACCAGAGAGTGAGCGGCTATCAGCGGCACAGATATCGTGGCGACTGACAGGCTACTGACGGCAGTAGCAAACTGAGTAAGGCTTTTGGGTCCGGCTGTTTCAAGCTGAGGTTGGCAGTCGTTTTACCTCGGCAACCGGAACGACGGTAATGGGCTCTGGGCAAAACTGCTGCTCTGAGTCTAGCGCCCAGTTTTGGGTATCGACAGCATTGCCCTCACAAACAGACACAATCACGTAGGCATAGTCTGACCAGGCTTGAGCGCGATCGCACTCCGAAGGTATGGCCGGATGGTCCGGGTGAGAATGATAGATACCAATAATCTGCAGGGCGTTTTCGCGGGCGTACTTCTGCGATCGCAGCATGTCACGTGGATCAATCGTATACCGCCGCGCCTTAGTCAGCGTCCCATCCTCACTGGCAGACCACGTATTTTCTAAAGCGACCACCTCAATCAACTGCTTCCGAGCCGTTGCGCCCTCTAGCTCGCCCAGCAGCAACCCACAGCACTCCTCAGGGTAGACCTGTTCAGCATGGTCTGAGATTTCGGATAGGTGCTCTTGGGTAAGATGGAGGACCATAAGCGCTTTTCTACATCAGACCTCAATTTTAAGACAAGGGGTCACGAAGTAGAACTTCAATACACTATTGAACAATCCGATTGCTTGTGATTAAGTGCTTGGTTCGAGTAGCTGATCGACGACTTTATCCATGGCGACTGAGCGAGAGGCCTTGAAGAGGATGCGATCGCCCGTTTGAATCATCTTTTGTATATGCGTTGCTAGCTCATCGTGGCTGGTAAATGTCTGACTAGGAACCGCCCCTGATCCTGAGGCCATCGCCTCGGCCTCATCGGGATCAGCCAAAATCAACAGCTGGTCAATGCCTAATTTTTCTACTGTTTCGCCAATCTCGCGATGTAGCGGAACAGACTGCTCTCCGAGTTCTTTCATGGTGCCGAGGACAGCAATTCGCCTTGTTCCCGGTTGGTCTGCGAGCAGCTGCAGGGCTGCCCGCATGGCTTCGGCCCCGGCATTGTAAGTTTCGTCTAGCAGCACAATATCGTTTGGCAGCTGGTGTCGCTGAGCGCGGCCTGCGGGCATCGCTACCGTGAATCCCTGAGCTAGTACTTTCCAATCTAGATCTAGGGCCTGAAGTGTTGCGATCGCACCCAATAAATTCAGCGCATTATGTCTCCCAGGCAGCGGCAGCGGAATATCTAGCTGGTCAATGCGCAAAACGCCATCTACAATCTCTCCGCAGACATCACCGCCTTGAAGCCCATAGCTAATTTGGCAGCCAGACCAAACCTTAGCCGCGGTAGACATCAGCCTTTGATCGTCGTGATTGAGCACGGCAGTGCCGCCAGCAGGTAGCTCTCGCAATAGTTCGCATTTGGCCTGGGCGATCGCCTCACGAGAGCCCAACCGTCCAATGTGGGCAGTCCCTACGTTAGTGATCAAGGCGATATCAGGCTGGGCGATTTGGGTGAGCAAGGCGATCTCTTCTAGGCCTCGCATCCCCATCTCAACGACCGCATAGTCGTGATCGGTGCGAATGCCTAGCAACGTCTTGGGTACACCGATTTCATTGTTGTAGTTGGCTTGGGTTTTTACGATAGAGCCAAACTGAGAAAGGGCCGCGGCCACCAGTTCTTTGGTCGTAGTCTTACCGACAGACCCCGTAATCGCGATCACTGGCAGTCCGCACTGCTGACGCCACCACCGACCCAAAGCCTGATAGGCCGCTAGGGTATCTGCGACCATTAAGCAAGGAAAGTCGCTCCCTGCGGGCAGTGCCCCTTGTTTGACAACGGCTGCGATCGCACCCTTATTGATCGCCTCCGCTGCAAAGTTATGACCATCAAACGTTTCGCCCGTGAGCGCTACAAACAGTTCACCCGGGTGCACCATACGCGTATCGGTCGTGACACCCGATATCCGCACATCTTCTCCAATAGAAGCGCCAGCCTGTGGCACTGCGGACAATACCTCCACCACCGTGCCAAAAGTAGCACTGAACCCCCCGGCCATCTTTTTCACCCCAGCTTTTTTGAAACGTTTGCTCAGTCAGCGTTTGCTCGATAATACCAAGCACTCGGTATCCTTCAACGATGCAGGTATCAGTCAGCACTCTTCTTTTGGCATTGAAGTGCATGCGCCAGTCGCCTAAAGAATAATGTACGAAAGATCAAACGCCAAAACTTGATAGGTTTGCCTACTCGCCGGGCAATCTTAGTGTGCAGCAATATCATTCAGACTTGATATCGCCGGTATTCATGCGATGCCTCACGCTCTCAAACACGATTCAACTCCACCTGCTGACACCATGATCTCGAACAGCCGTTCCGTCACAACCAGTCTTTCTCTCGGCTCAGCATCCTACCAAAGCACATCCGCTGCGGAGTCCTACAGCAACGGTTTGATGGATGATCTCTTTGGCGATGTTGATCGGATTTTGGATGGCGACCTCAGCGCCTGCATGACCGTTGTCAAGCCTAGGCGCACCGCAGCCAGTGCTACGACACGCACAGTTCAGCTACCCTCAAATTTTTCACCCAGAAGTGCTCGCGACATTTACGATGCAACGGTGGGTGTAGCTGCTAGTCAGTATGAAACCAGTCACGCCGTTAACCCTGTCGCCTACCGCCAGCCAACGCCCATTCAAGGTACGCGCACAGGCAGACAAACAGGCTACAGCAATGGTGGACGACCGGTCACGTCCCTGCACACAGCCGCTAGCCAGTCAGGTCACTTTTCTGGACATCTGCCCGGCAACTTTCAGAGCACGGTGATCCAATCGGCGGGTCGTGCCAGCACAGCCACCGTCGATGTCGACCCCATTCAGCCCATCGCTCACAGCTTGTATCCCAAGCAGCCAAATACAGACTGGTCCACAGGGCGGCCAAACGTAAATGGATCGCCGCGTCCGCCTCAGACTATTTTTGAACCCCAGAACAGACATCAGTCTGTTTCTCTTCCCTTTCTACTCATGGGCGCAGCAGGGATCTCTGTTGCTAGCACCTTGGGTCTATGGGCGGTTGGTCAGAGCGCAACGGGCGGATGGCAGCTGGCGCTGAGCACCGAAGCAACCGCTGCAGAAATTCCCAATACAGACCAGGCGTTTCTGGCGTATCTGCAGCGATCGCTCGAAACTATCACTGCCAAGCAAGCCGCTCAGCACAACCTCGCCGTCATCCCGGTGGCTGCGCCGGCCACTAGCCCAGTACCCACCACGGTGCCAAACGTAAACCCGGCACCTACACCTGGCGCGCTGCCAAACCTCCCCGGGGCAGCCACCGCTACCAACATCATTGAGCGCGTCTTCGTCCCGGTCTACCAAAACCAGCAACAGAACAACTCGGTCGCTGCTGCGCCTCAGCCAGCCAAGCTACCTCAAGTTGCTGTCCCACAAAACAGCAATCGGCCCACAGTACCAGTGCCCGAGTCGGTCGCTGCCGCTGCCGCGTTGCCACCAGGCGCACCGGCTGAAGTCTCAGCCTCAGTGCCTATCGTTCCAGCGAATGACAGCTCAGCGCTACCGACCTTGCCCTCTAGCGTTACTACCGCTGTAGCACCCACCAACAGCGCTGCTGCTGCGCTAACGGATGTCACTCCAAGTTCAGAACTTGTCCTCGTTGGTATCTTGAATTTGGGTAGCCGGTCTGCGGCCCTGTTTGACATTGATGGCAGTTCACAGCGGGCTTATGTAGGCGATCGCATCGGTCTTTCCGACTGGAATCTCGTCAGTGTCAACGGTCAAGATGTGGTGATCCGTCGCAACGGAGAGGTCCGCTCGGTCTATATTGGTCAAAGGTTCTAAAGTAAGCCTATGCATTAGGCCAACACCATGAGCTTATTTGACGATCTCAGCCGCTTTTTAGAAACGCGGCTAGATGAATTTTTGCGTGCGAACCCTCATCTAGAGCTACGGGCACTCGAAGATCAGCTACGCGGACAGGAAGAAGACGCCATTCGGCTGCTCGGCGACCTCAAGCGCCGGGAGCAGCAGCTAGAGAGCAGCATTTTAGAAACGGCTAAAGATATTCAGCAGTGGCATGGCCGAATCGAAAAGGCCAAAGCTGCCAACCGACAAGATCTCGTCGGCCCCGCGCAGGAAAGAGAGGCTGCGCTGCTGCGACAAGGCAACCATCTCTGGGGCCAAATGAAGAGTGTCAAAGAGCGTGTAGAACAAACAAAGGCACTTCGAGAGCGGGTAAGAATAAAGCGTCAGGAAGTCAAAACGAAGATCGCCCAAGCCGCTACTCAGGCCGCTCAGGCTACCTCGGCAACTCCGGACTGGGGAACAGCAGGCTGGAACCAAACCACCTACAGTGCTAACAAAGCGGTTGATCCCTTAGATGAAAGCTTCCGGCGCTGGGAAGCTGAAGAAGAACTCAAAGAACTCAAGCGCAAGATGAATTCTTAGTCAGACATCGCTTAGTCAGACATCGCATTTTGTTGATTGGCTGACTTACGAGTTTATCTGAGCGCGGCTATTGCCAATCACCAGATACAACAGATACCGCGCGCCCGTCACGGGTGACAATCTCTAGTGGCAAAGAGGCAAGCTCATCTACCCGATCAAACTGCACAACCTGCACGCCCGTTGCCGCTGGTTCGACCGTCATGACGTAGCGCCCTTCTTCCCAGGCCAAGTCGACGATGCGCTGATTTAGCAGCCAGGTCTCAGCGCGATCGCCCTCATTAATCGCCACTGTTGTCTCAGGTTCGTAGCAGTTCCACAGCTCATCTGTCACCGTCCAGAGCCCCGACAGCGTCATAGGCTCCATCCGCGCACTCAGTCCATAGGTCGTAAAGCTGATCACATCGTGATCCCAGAACTGCTCAGAAGCTCTCTTCAAAGGCGCGTCGCTACCCGCACTTTCCTCAAGTACACTGCTGTATCGAGAATCGCCACTGAGCTGCTTGGCTTGCTCAGCGTCACTCGGGCGCTGCCAACTCTCTACCGCCGCACAAACTTCAAAGCTGACTGCGTTGGATTCGCTCACAGGCTCTGCACTGGCGATCCCGGAGGCAGGGTCAGAAGTTGTCACTTGCTGAGAAACAGTGCTTGCTGAAAGTAAACTGCTGGTTGCACTTGAGCTAGGGCATCCTGAGATGACGTAAGCCCCTAGCACAAACAAACCCAGCTGCTTGAGCCGCTTAAAATTAAGATTTTTCATTCCCCTTCCCCCAAAAGTCGTGTATTTAATTTTTTAGTATTCTGATTTGAGTAATCTGATGGACCACTGGCCTTGCGTCGCTAGTGACCTCTCCTTCTCTCTGTTGCTGCTTGTCTACTGCTGCCCGTACTCGCACAACGTTCGAATTCGGGGCGTAGCTTATGCTTTCTTCGCTTGGTCGTTACCACTAACATCGCCTAAACCTGCTGCCTTGGAAATCTTGCAAAGGTTTTTTGACGCTGCTAGGAAAATAGACTTGGTTAGCCAACCCTTCTCCACTTGTAGCGTTCTGCAATCGAGATAACAGCTTGCTAACGGTAGATTTTTAGGGTGGAAAGTCGATCAAAGGCCAGACGTGATGAACTCAGATCAGATGTAATCTGAACAGAAACACCTGGAAGGCCTAGGTGCGATCGCAAGCAAAAAAGGTTTCGACTGCTGACAAAAGCATCAAAAAAACCTGTGCAAGTAGCAGCCATTTAATTGATAAGAACTAGCCGATTCTAAAAACTCAATTGAGCACAGAAACTGACCAGTTACTAGGTAATTTTTTTTACAAATGAAGCGGCAAACTCGCAGATTTACTGAATTGCTTCACTACAACTTCACACCAGTTAAAGTAATAGTAAAAAACTAGCGATCTCTGAGTGCAGCACCAGTAAAACGCATCGTAGTGCTTTCACAAGAGCAAATGACCTAAAAGCAAAAATACCTTAAAGCCCGTTTCTCAGTGAAGCAGAGCTCTATCGAAGACAGTCAGGAACTCGTTGAACTTATTATCCACAAATTCTTTCTAACTGTTAGCAGGGATAGGACGGTTTATAGAAAACGTAATAACTGGCTTTGATATATCAAAAGAATACCCAATCCATTAAAACTTACACTACATAAAAATCTACGTAAAGCTACTGACTTCTTAAAATAAGAGGTTTAAGGTTAAAAAATTGCGAAGATACTGCTTTTTTAGCCCTGAGTTTATGACCGACCAGCGTGAGTAAGAGGAATAGACACGAAAAACCAGCGATTGCTGTCATCTTGAAGCATGCCATCCGCTTGCTGTTGTGGCGTGTAGCCCAAAGCGTCTTGCGATTTTTCCGATAGCGCGCTGAGCTTCAGGCGGTTATTTCTGTGGAGTGCTCTCAACATGTCGTCGAGTTCGTCTGACGGTAGCCATGGCTGCAGCTTTTCGCGCAGGTAAAAAATAGGCAGCCGATTGCCGGTTCCCAGTGTCTCGTCTAGCTGCTGAATGCATTGCACAACGGCACGCCTATCCGGCTTTGCAGTTGGCATTGTCGATGGGATGGCTGGGAGACTGTTGCGATCGCTGCCTTGTTCGCAATCTGCTTGGTTTCGCTCATCGTAGGAAAGTCTGGCCGTGTTATCGGTGCAGTCAGCCGAAGTCCCCAGCTCCCGTCTAAAAAATTGAGCGTAGTGGCCCAGCATCGTTGCCGTTGCCACTGGGTAAGACCCAGCAGGCGAATAGTCACATAGCAAAAATGACTTTCCATCAGCTGTTAGCCAAACATCTTTGATCGTTGTTTTTGAGATCTTGATGAGGCCCCTTGCCGCTAGGCTAGTCAAAATACTTTGGCGAGCCGCCCCGGTAATTTTTGAAAGCTGGCCTGGTGTTGTTGATCCCTTACAGGTGGTAAGCACCCTACGCTCGTCAGGCGTTACTAATAAATTCTTGTTTTCTAAAGCTAGCAGTGTTCTGCCCTGGGGCGTAATCGTAAACCTTGCCACCCGCTCATCGTAAGCAACCAGCCGCTTCTCTCCGAGCGTTCTGCAAATGCGATCGCGCTGAGCTGCCGAAGTCTTACCACTCGGTGAGAGCGTAGCGATCGCACCCCGATACCCATCACACCCCAAAAGTCTCAACAAAAATTTCAGCTCAGCTGCGCTCACGGCGGTCATCAGAACACACTATTTAGGTTTAGTACATGTGAATTATAAATTAGTGTGGAATAAAGCTATTGTATGCTTACGAATAAGCAAGCTTGCGCAGCCACTATTCGTTTTAGCGCTATGAATCCTGAACAGCTATTGATAGAGAAATGGCATGAGCTATCGGCATCTGAGCAGCAAATTGTGATGGACTTTGTGAGCATGGTGCATGCTAAAGCAAAGTCTGGCCATCAGGAACGCAATGCTCAATCCAAATCTTTGTATCAGCCACACCACGAACAGACTGTGCTAGTTCCCGACGAGGAGCGTCAGCGAGTGATGGCAAATGTCAGAGCTGCTCAGGCGGATCAGCCGCAGAGACTTGAGCGTATGAAGATACGTCAGCAGGAAGGTTGGAAAGCCGCTGGCGAAGTCGCTCAAATGCTAAAGAATGACTTTGGTGTCAAACGAGCTGTCTTGTTTGGGTCGTTGTTGCATCCTGAATGTATGCACGAAGGCTCAGACATTGACTTGGCGGTTTGGAACTTGCCAGAGAATCAATTTTTCAACGCTTGGACAGCCGCTAATTATTTGCTGAGCCCTTACGATTTTCCTCCGATTGATTTGGTCCCCATCGAAAAGGCTTATCCAGAAATCAGAGCAGTTATCGATAAAGAAGGCATAGAGCTGTGACTCAGTACGAGGCACTATTCTTTCAGATTCAGAGTGAGCTTAAAAAGCTTGAAAGCACTGTTCACAAAAACAAAAAGCTCATGTCAGCACTAAATACTGTGGCAGAAAGTTCAGATGCTTATGAAGGGATCATAGGCGGTATCGCCATGAATCTGCAGAGTGCTTATACCGGCATTGAGCGAATTTTGATGGCTATCGCAAAACAAATTAATCGGACTGCACCGACAGATGCTCAATGGCATCAATCTCTTCTGACGCAAATGCTTGAACCGACTGAAGATAGGCCCGTTGTGCTGAGCGCTGATACGCTGAAGCACTTAAGACCGTTATTGGGGTTTCGTCACGTTGTGAGAAACGCTTACAGTTACACATTGAATGCGAAAAAAGTTTTAGAAAATGCTGCTCGTCTTCCAGACTGTTTCGCGAGCTTTGCATATGACTGTTTGGCCTTGAAACGTGCTCTGACTGATCCCACATTCAAGAGAGAAGATTAGGAAGCGCGACCACTGTCGGTGGGGAATCAGCTCGCCGTTACAGAAGCGCTATTTATTCTCTCCCTGGCGAGAGGCAGTAGGGGTATTTCGCTCCCAGAAATACCCGTCGGTATATCCCTGAATAGAGTTGTCTTGCTCTGCTAGGGCCAGTCGCTTTTGGGCCCAGCAGCAGTACAGCTCCTCCCGCTCAATGCCCACGTAGCGACGCTCCAGTTTCTTGGCTACGACTGATGTAGTCCCAGATCCCAAAAAGGGATCGAGCACGACATCGCCAGGATTAGAGCTGGCTAAGATCATTTTGGCAATCAGCTTCTCGGGCTTTTGCGTTGGGTGGTCTGTATTTTCGGGCATAGACCAGAAGGGGACTGAGATGTCTGTCCAGAGGTTGGAGGGGTGGGTTGCGCGAAAGTTGCCTTGCTGAGTTTCACGCCAGTCTTTGGGTTTGCCGGTGCGATCGCGATAGGGCGCCCGCACCCGTCGCTGCACTTTCACCGCCTCTACATTGAAGGTGTAGTCATCTGAAACCGTGCCAAACCA